>CANDMH010000060.1 GCA_947385785.1 uncultured Lachnospiraceae bacterium | reverse complement strand
TAGGGGTTGCTTTTACTATGGCAAAGTGGAGTTTACTTTGGCAATCAACCTTTTTCAGTATTTACAGGATGACATTATTTTTGAAAATATGGCGTGCTAATAAAATATAGTAGGGAAGTCAAGATTATTGTGTAGATATACACATAGCCTGTTGATTGTTTATCAGAATTTCTTGAACCTCGGTATTACAGAATATTTTATTGTCCTATACTGGCAACCAAATGGTTGTTACTTAAAGTCTTAGCCATCACCAAAAGGTTGTTGTTAAATATCACTCACCCTAATTTCGTGGGCAGTGCTTCTCATTACTTCTTTTTAAGCAGCCGCCAAATCACGACACGCCGTTTTTCAGCGGACACCATTCAGGGCATCCATCCGGCAGGCTTTCCGCGCCCACCTTCCCCATATCGTCAGCCCTGCCCTCATGGTCACAATAATAAACCTTCCTGCCATAATCATACTCTTTCAAAAACCTGCACCCACTGCAATGCCGCATAATCTTATCCCTGCATTCCATCTGTATCCATCTCCTTCCTCATTTCCATAACCCATGCCGCCAGTTCATCACTGGGACGGAAGAACACGCGCATATGCTCCGGCACAATGCACGGCTCCCCTGTATGCGGGTTCCTGCCTTTCTTTTCTTTTACAGGCCTCATTTCAAAGCTCCCGAACCCTGTCAGCAGCAGCCTCTCCCCTTCAATCAGGAAATCCTTCACCGTCTCCATGAACAGCTCTGTTGCCTGTAACGCCGCCTTTTTCGTGATTCCCCCGTTCTCCGCCATCCTGTCAGAAAATTCTTTTCTGCAAATAGACATAATAACAATTCCTCCTGTATTTTGAATATTAATATTTGTTTTTCAGTTTCTAGTAAAACGAAACTGAATTCTGTTTTATGGGTACAGTGCGGCAATGAAATGCTTCTTTCAAGTTTCCTATTAGCATCACGTATATAAGTAACATATACAGCCGCACAGAACTGCTGCCTGGAAATGACTGCGCGGTGTTATCAATTGATGACTGTACTGCTTCCGGGATAGTGGTTATAATGCCCCTGTAACGCATTGTGGGGCTTATTGAGAAACTTCTGGATTACATATAAGAAAATTATTCAGGCACTATAATAACCCTACTATCAATCCCGTAAAAGGTGATAATAGGGTTATGGTAATGTCCGAATATTCATTTGCGATGTACAGAACTTCTCCTTTCCTATGCTGCCTGTAATCGAACATATGTTAGATTACTTTTTTGATTACCTTTTTAAAGTTAGCTCAAAAAACATTGATAAAATCAGGCTTCCCAGTCCTTCGTGCGGGTTCAAGTCCCGCTGCCGGCAATAGTTAAAATCGCTGAAACACCTGTAAAATCAAGGGGTTCAGCGATTTTTATTATCTTTGACTTTTCACTGTGGATATCTTAATATAAAATCAGAGCAACGCAAAACAGAAACAGCTATCCGAGTCGGGGTACCGCCGGGGGCGGCATGGACGGGAATGTCTGTACGTTCAAACTGTCCGGTCCAGGGAAGCGCCGCATGACAGCAGGAAGGAAAATCAATGGGAATTTACGTGAATCCGGGGAATGCCGCGTAGAGGGAGCGGTGAGCCGGGAACTGGAGGAACTATATGGGGACTGTGGAGGAAAGAATCCCTATGGGGCTGGCAGGGGTCCTGCGGCAGCTGTATGCCCGTACCGGGGAGAGTTTTGTATTCGTTATCGATGAATGGGACTGCGTGTTCCGGGTCGCCAGGGAACGGAAAGATATGCAGAAGGCTTACCTGGACTTCCTGCGGGGACTGTTCAAGGGAGCGCCCTATGTGGAGCTGGTGTACATGACCGGCATCCTGCCCATCAAAAAGTACGGGGAGCATTCCGCCATCAATATTTTCAATGAATACTCCATGATCGGTCCCCAAACTCTGAGTCCCTGTTTCGGTTTCACACAGGAGGAGGTGCAACAACAGTGTGAAGAACACGGCATGCCTTTTGAGGAGCTGGAGCGGTGGTATGACGGATACCTGATCGGAGGGGAGCATATCTATAACCCCAAGTTCGTGGCAGATGCCCTGCTGTGGAACTGAAATGGGACCAGAACGCGAAGGGGGCAATCGGGCAGATCAGAAACAGGGAGTACGCCGCCTGGATCAGGGAATACACGGGAGATATCCTCCTGGTGGGTATCAGCTATGATAAAAAGAAGAAAAAGCATTCCTGCGTCATTGAGGTTTTCCGGAAAGAATGAACCAGCCCGCTGCAGGCAGCGGGGTATTAGACCCGTGAAGGAATAAACTGGGCAGGGCGCTTTCAACGCCCTGCCCTTACACAAACCTCATCTCAATCCGGATATCGTTCCCTTTCACAGCCACATCCGCCATGCTTCCCACCACAAGCGGCATCATGGGCGGCAGATGTCCCAGGTCCACATCCATCACCACAGGCACATTTTTGCGTCCTGCCACCTCCAGCACGGCGCCGCAGGCATCCAGATTCATCATTGGCGCCCCGTTTAAAGGCCGTCCGATCAGGAAGCCTTTTACATGCCTAAGCCATCCTGCCTCCTCCATCTGCCACATGGCACGGCGGATAGAAAACACGTTCAGGTCACAGGCTTCCAGAAACCAGATGATACCGTCCTCCTGATAGTGCTCCACAAACTCCCTGGTCCTGTCAAACCGGGTTCCCAGCAGATTCACCAGACAGTCCAGGCATCCTCCCAGCAGTCTGCCGGAAAACGCGGGTACCGCAGAAACCTGCTCCCTCCCCACATAAGTGCGGAGAGTACGTGTCTCTGTCAGATGATACGGCGCCAGCGGATTTTCCGCGCCTTTCAAGGATTCTTTCTCCCATCCGGCATAGCCGCCCACCGTAACCCTGTCTCCTGCAGCTGTCCTGCCGCAGGCCAGCCTTCTGCCCGTTTCCATAACTATCCTGCCTCCGTCCGGCTGCATTACGGTTCTCTCTCTGCCATCCGACTGCTTTATGGTTCTCTCTCCGCCATCCGACTGCCTTATGGTTCTCTCTCCGCCATCCGACTGCTTTATGGTTCTTTCCCCGCCATCCGGCTGTTTCACGGTTCTCTCTTCGCCTTTTCGATACGCATTCTCTTTTTCTGCATCTGATTCCATAGCAGCTCCCATGTTGCCGGACTGCGCCGCGGCCTTCTCCCCGGTCAAAATCCCAAATGCGTCATACAGAGCCTCATGCCAGGGCTCCATGCCGAAGGTTCCCGCACAGGGCCCGTACACGGAAGCCGTATCCGCCAGAGTGGCAAGCAGGTATGTCAGATTCGTATTATCGGAATACCCCATAAACCATTTTGGCGCTGCCCCGGCAAGCTTCCCGAAATCCACATAAGGCAGGATTTCGCACATTAGCTCACCGCCTCCGCAGGAAATCAGACAGTCTGATTTTTCGGACAGAAATGAATCCATTACCTCCTGACCGCATTTTTCCGGCGTATTGCTGATGCCCACCCCTTCCGACGCATAGCAGTTGGGTCCCAGCACCAGGGAATACCCCATTTCCCGCCATTTATTTAACGCATTTTCAAATGCGGCTGTCCTGTAATCCCCCTCTCCGCAGCCAAAAGAAGGCGCCAGGAGACCAATCGTACCACCTTTACTCAAATACTTCGGATATCTCATCCCGCCTCTCCTCCCAAAAAATTGAAAACTTCCCCGGGAATTGCTGACTTCCAGGGCAATTGCACCATTCCTTAGGAATTGTCAGGAAATAAATTTGCACTTTCAGGCATGAAGACCAGTATATATGCATCTTCCCGTGCGGAATCCCGCAAATTTATTCAATTCCTTACACATGGGGAAACAGCCTGTCATACACCTCAAAGCAGTCAAATGTAGCAAAATAATCCTTCGGGGTCTCCGCCCTGCGGATGAGTTCTACGCTCCCGTCCTCATGGAGCAGAAGTTCCGCCGACCTGAGTTTCCCGTTGTAATTGTATCCCATGGAAAAGCCGTGGGCGCCGCTGTCGTGAATCGCGATGTAATCTCCGATTTCCACCTCCGGAAGCATTCTGTCAATGGCAAATTTGTCATTGTTCTCGCAAAGCGACCCTACCACATCGTATTTATGGTCACAGGCCGCGTCTTCCTTCCCCAGCACGGTGATATGGTGATACGCCCCATACATGGCCGGCCGCATCAGATTCACCGCACAGGCGTCCACTCCCACATATTCCTTATGGGTATGCTTCTGATGGATCACCTTCGTCACCAGATGCCCGTAAGGCCCCATCATATAACGACCGAGCTCCGTATAGACTGCCACGTCTCCCATTCCCGCAGGTGTCAGAATTTCCTCGTAAGCCTCTCTCACACCTTCGCCGATAATCCTGATGTCATTGGACTCCTGATCCGGGTGATAGGGAATGCCGATTCCGCCGGAGAGATTGACAAACGTAATATGTGCCCCGGTTTCCTTTTGCAGCTCCACCGCCAGCTCAAACAGCTGTCTCGCCAGCGTTGGATAATACTCGTTGGTCACTGTATTGCTGGCAAGAAAAGCATGGATACCGAATTCCTCCACGCCTTTTGCCTTCAGGATACGGAAGCCTTCGAACATTTGTTCTTTTGTAAATCCGTATTTTGCATCCCCGGGATTGTCCATGATATCCGTTCCCATGGCAAAATATCCCCCCGGATTAAAACGGCAGCTCAAACGCTTCGGCAGATATCCCAGCGTTTTTTCCAGAAAATCAATGTGGGTAATATCATCCAGGTTGATGGTGGCGCCGAGCTTTTCCGCCAGCAGAAATTCCTCCGCCGGTGTGTCGTTGGAGGAAAACATGATATCCTCCCCCCGCATTCCCACTGCATCGCTGAGCATCAGCTCCGTGTACGAAGAACAGTCACAGCCGCAGCCATACTCCTTCAGAATATTAATCAAAAACGGATTGGGCGTGGCCTTCACCGCAAAAAATTCCTTATACCCCGGATTCCAGGAAAACGCCTCTTTCAAAGCCCTGGCATTCTCACGAATCCCCTTCTCATCATAGATATGAAAAGGGGTGGGATAGTCCTTCACGACAGTTTCAATCAGTTCTTTTGTCACAAAAGCTTTCTTTTCCATTGTTATCTCCCGTCTGTAGTCTTCTGTCTGTAATCTCCCGTCCTGTATTTCCCCGGATGCCGTGTTTCCTGTCCGGGGAATCTCTTTCTCGCAGAAGTGTTTGAAAGCTTTCCCTTCTCCAGGAAGGCGAACCTTCCTGCCGTTTTACAACGTTTCAGGATATGTCCGCCCTGTTCAAAACCAAGCTTTATTCAGCACTCCTGCGCATCTGCCCCTTCTCTTCGAAACAGGCATGCCGTCAATTCCGCATTCACAATCACAAGTTCTCAATCTGCCAGTCGATGGGCTCCAGCCCGTTCTCCTGCAGGAATCTGTTCGTCTGACTGAAAGGCCTGCTCCCGAAAAATCCGTTACTCGCAGATAAAGGACTCGGATGAGCCGCTTTCAAAATCAAATGCCTGGGATTATTCAGCATCTTCTCCTTCATCTGGGCAGGCCTGCCCCACAGAATGAACACGATGGGTCTGTCCTGCCTGTTCAGTGCCCGGATTGCGGCATCCGTAAATTCCTCCCAGCCCTTTCCCCGGTGGGAATTCGCCTGATGAGCCCGAACCGTCAGCACGGTATTCAGCATCAGGATTCCCTGATTGGCCCATTTCACAAGATAACCGTTATTCGGTATATAACATCCCAAATCATCGTGAAGTTCCTTATAAATATTCACCAGGGAAGGAGGAATCCGCACATCCGGCTTCACGGAAAAGCAAAGCCCGTGGGCCTGTCCCACATCATGGTAAGGGTCCTGTCCCAGAATGACCACCTTCACGTCGCTCAGAGAAGTCAGGTGAAATGCATTGAAAATATCATCCGCCGGAGGAAAGACCTGTGTGGAATTGTATTCCGTCTTTACGAATTCATACAGGTTCTTATAATACGGTTTATGAAATTCCTCACCCAGCTCAGCCAGCCAGTCATTTGCAATCATTCCCATGCTTTTGTCCATCCTTTCCTTTTCTTTCGAACGTTTATTCTTGTGACAATTTGGATTCTTACTGACTGCCGCACAACATAACAGCCGCCGTTTACAGGAATTACTCATCGGTCCCGCTCCCCGCCGGCGGAGGTTTCAGCCGCCGGCCCCTGGTAAATCCCCGTTCACAGCCGCACACTGATACCACGCTCCCGCAGGTATTTCCCCATTTACAGCCGCACACTGATACCACGCTCCCGCAGGTATTTCCCCATTTACAGTCGCACGCTGATACCACGCTCCCGCAGGTATTCCTTCACCTGGCGGATTTCCAGTTCTTTATAATGGAACAGGCTGGCCGCCAGCACTGCCTCCGCCCCGGCCTCCGCCAGTGCCTCGTAAAAATGTTCCGGCTTTCCTGCGCCGCCGGAGGCAATCACCGGTATCTTCACCGCCTCCGTGACGGCTCTGGTCAGCTCCAGGTCATACCCGGCTTTCGTCCCGTCTCTGTCCATACTGGTGAGCAGGATTTCCCCGGCGCCCAGGCGCTCCGCTTCCGCCGCCCATTCCACCGCATCCAGCCCCACATCCACACGGCCGCCGTTCTTATAAATATTCCATCCGTTTCCGTCCGGACGTCTCTTGGCATCGATTGCCACCACCACGCACTGACTGCCGAATTTGTCAGCGGCATCGCAGATCAGCCGGGGATTCATAATGGTCGCCGAATTAACGGAAATCTTATCCGCCCCTTCTCTTAAAATATCCCGGAAATCCTCCACAGTGCGGATTCCGCCGCCCACCGTGAACGGAATAAAAAGCCGGGACGCCACCTTCCTGACCCATTCCAGCCGGGTAGCTCGGCTGTCCGAAGAAGCCGTAATGTCGAGAAACACCACCTCGTCCGCTCCTGCCGCGTCATAGGCAGAGGCAACGTCAGCCGGATCTCCGGCATCTCTCAGATTCACAAAATTGATTCCTTTTACAACCCTTCCGTCCTTGATGTCCAGACAGGGAATGACTCTCTTAGTATGCATTCACCCTCCAAAATATACGGTTTTGCGAACTGCTTTGTCCCATTTCTTCTGTGGAAGCTGCGCTCACGAGTATAACTGATACAGACTATTCCCAGGCGGAAACATATATAAATAATTGATGCAGACAATTCCTAAACAGAAACATGCCGGGATACAATCTCCACAAAATTCCGCAGTATCCGCAGTCCCACCCCGGAACTTTTCTCCGGGTGAAACTGACATGCAAACACATTCCCTTTCTCCACAGAAGCGTGAATTTTCACACCATATTCCGTAGTCGCTGTGACAATGGCTTCATCGGCAGCCTGCAGATAATAGGAATGCACAAAATATACATAGGGATTTCCATGGCTCTTACATGGCGTTCCGTCCTCCAGGGTGTCAATCCCCTCAAACAGCCGCCCCTTCCTGGGAAAATGCAGATCATTCCAACCGATATGAGGTACCTTCAGCCCTTTCTGGGGAATCCGAAGTACTTTTCCGTCCAGAATATGAAGTCCTTCCACCCCGGGATTCTCCTCGCTGCTTTCAAACAGCAGCTGCAGTCCCAGGCAAATACCCAGAAAGGGAATCTCCCTCGCTACACACTCTCTGATAACCTCCACCAGCCCGAAAGCCGTCAGCTTCTCCATGGCGTCTCCGAAGGCTCCCACTCCGGGCAGGATTACCCCGTCGGCGCTCAGGATTGTCTCCCTTTCCCTGGTAACCACAGTCTCCTGCCCCAGGTGCAGCAGCGCCTTCTCCACACTCTTTATATTTCCCGCATCATAATCAATTACTGCAATCATAATTTATGCCTTCTTTTCTGAACCGGCAGTTTCAACCCTGCATATTTATTCTGTGACATTTCCTGACACGGACAAGCCAGAACCAAAATTTTGTCGCTTTGCGCAGGATTTCGTTATTAAACACCTAACCCGCATGAACCGGAACCCAAAATTTGCCATTTTGCGCAAGATTTCGGCGTTAAGCGCCTAAGAACTTGTCGTAGACACTTCCTTTGGAAGTGTCGAAACGATTCGCCGTGCTGCTCCGCCGCTCACCCCTGGTTGTCCACGTATTCTCCGGTCTCCATCTCCGCCTCCTCCGGCAGTACATCAGGCTGCTCTAAGACTTCTCCTTCAGGGCTGTCCTGACTCTCAGACTGCGCGGGCGTCTCGTCCGAAACGCTTTCCTGTCCGTAACCTGCATCTCCCACCAGCGCCAGAATCGCTCTTGTATATGCAATATCACTCTCCAGGGCACCGATTTCCTGAGCCTGTGCCTCTGATACGCCATATTTGCCGGAAAGAATATCCAAAAGCTGCAGATAGATCTCATTGACCTCGTTCTGCGCATCCCATTGATATGCATACGCTGATAATGACGGGTATTCGTATACGCTCTGAATCAGGCTGTCCAGCGCCTTTGCCTCGCTGCCGTCGGCTTCCAGCAACTCATATTCCCGATACCACATCCGGATATGCAGGATACACTGGGACTTATTGTACATCTGCTCTTCCGTCTCATTCAGCCTCTTTCCGTGCAGATTGACATAACAGGTCTGGTAATCACCGGCCTCAAAAGCATCCTTTGCAGTCTGCTTAACCGAATAGTCCGCAGACAGCTGTACCAGAATAAATACCGCCGCTCCCACTGAAATTCCCAGCAGTACGACAGGAAATGCTTTCTTAAAGCTGAGCTTTCTGCCCGGATAAGGATCCGCTTCCTTTGGTTTCTTCTCCTTCTTCGGCTTCGGCGGTTTGGCCTTCTTCGGCTTTTGCTCTTTTTTCTTCTTGTCCTTTTTTGCCTCTTTCTTCTTCGATTTCTTCTGTGTTTTCTTCTTCGCCTTTTCCGCTTCCTCGTTGTCCATCTCCCGGATAATCTCCTGATTTTCATCTGAGAGCTGGACATTCTCATTCTCTTCCTCTTCTTCCATCAGGAAATCAACAAATCTTGAAACCATTCCCTTCTTTTTCGGCTCTGCTTCCTCTCTGCCTGTCTCACTGATATCCGGAATAAAGTCGTCAATCTCATCCGGTTCCAGTGCCAGTATGCCGGAATCCATATCTGAGGAGGAATCATCATTCATATAAGGTATCTCCTGACTCGGATCAATATTTCTCTCTGCTTCCAGAGCTGCCGCCAGTTCCAGCAGATTCGGGGCAGACTCCGGTTCCGCGTGTTCTACTTTCCCGGCCTCTGATACGATGCTGTCCAGCAGGTCCTTATCCGCCAGCGTATCATATTCCTGTATCTCTTCCCATTCCTGCTTCTGCCCGGACTCTTTCTGTTCTGTGTGCGCCCCACCCTTTTTCTTCGCTCTGCTTTTTTTCTTTTTTTCTGCCTTCGCAGCCTCTCTGGCAGCTTTTTTCTCCGCCTTCAGGCGCTTCTTCTCCAGAGCCTTTTGATTTTTTATGTCTACTGCCTTCTCTCCCACTTCTGCTTCCCCAGCCCTCTCTATGTCTTCCAGCAGCCGGTCCGCGGGACTCTCCTCTTCCCGGAAATGCTCCTGAGCGTCCACTGTCTCGTTTCTGTCGGACTTCCTCAGCAAATCCTGTATTTCCTCCAGATCCTGATCCCCACTCCCGCCGGCCATGTCCAGCACATCCTCCGCCGAATCCTCGGCATAAGACGGACTGCCCGCTTTTCCTTCCTCCAGAAGTCTGGCAATCTGCTCCTCCGACATATCCTCCAGATCCTCCAGATCAGGCGCCTGCGCATCGTTCCGGGCAGTTCCACCCTTCCCGGGCACTCCATTTAACAGTTCATTCAGATAATCCTCTTGTGAAGGCATACTATCTCCTCCGATTTTTCAATCTAAAACTATGTTTCAGTTTATCACAATTGTGCAAGCCAGGCAACTGCATCCTCGGAGATTCCGCAGCCTTTCCCTGCCAGTTCTTTCGTCAATTGGTACAAATTTTCATTCACTCTGCAAAAATACGCTTTTTGATTAAAAAAAGCGGTCTTCTCAAACGGCCACCGTATCACTGTCGGAAACCGCATCCCCACTCCCAGCTCCAGAACCAGAAGCCTGTGATTCAGCGTTCCCTGCAGCCATTTCATATAGAGCTTCCACTGATCCAGATATCCGTTTTCGTTATAATTTTCCGTATAGATATTGTTCAGCACCAGCGGCGCGCCGCATTCCGGGCAGATACCCAGAGATACCGCCTCACTCTGCGGCCGTCCCTGGGCCGCTTCCCGGAAAAAGTTCCTCATTCCTTCCCTGTCTTCCTCCGTTATATCCTGCAGCACGCACCCGGCTGAGCACTGCTTCCGCAAAACGGACCCGCAGGGCATGACATTTCTTCCCACCAGGGCAATCTTACGGTTCGTGGATACGGACACCACAAAATGGTTCTTTCCCTTCAGAAATCCCCCCAGCTTCTCCAGCGCAGTCCCGATACCGCTGTCCTGCGCCTGTTCCAGACAATACTCGTTCCAGGCCGGAAGCAGCCAGGAAAGCCCCTTTTCTTCCAGACATTTACAGCCCCGTCCGTATTCTGCCCGCCGCTTAAGCCGCTTCGTACCGTCAAATTCCTCTCCCAGTCCCACCAGAATCATCTCTGACTGCTCTATTCTGTCCAAAAATTCTTCTCTGTCCATCTCAATTCCGTCCTGTCACATATCTCCTGAAAGGCTGTTTACTTCGTTCCTTCCGAAAAAAAGCTGGGATATCAGTCCCAGCTTTTCAGGCTCTTAATTATTCAAATGTCTCTCCTCGACAAGCTGATCTATTATTTTTACCAGGTTCCCAATCTCGGGCTTGGACAACTGCGCATCCGCTCCCAACGATTCTCCCTTTTTCCTCATCTCGTCATTCACCAGCGATGAGAACAGTACAACAGGAATATTGGCTGTGGCTTCGTCAGTCTTGACCAATTTGGTCAGTCTGTGTCCGTCCATCTCCGGCATCTCAATATCCGAAATGATGAGACGCACATGATCGTGCAACGTCCCTTTCGCCTTATAGTAATTGATGATGTCATAAGCCTGCTTGCCATTCTCCGTATGTGTCAGATTCTCGTAGCCTGCTCTCCTGAGGCAATCCACGATCATCTTGTTCAACAATGGAGAATCCTCCGCGATGAGAATGGGCACCATGTTCCGCTCACGCTCGCCCAGCTCGTTGATATCGGAAATCTTCAGTCCGGTCTCGGGATTGATATCCGTAACAATCTTCTCAAAATCCAGAATGATGATCAGCTTGTTGTCCTTCTTGACAATGCCGATGGCGACACCCTCCTCGACGCTGGAGATCGTCACCTCCGGCTTGATAATCTCGCTCCAGGATATCTTCTGGATCCCCAGGACATTGTCAACATGGAACGCGATATCCAGTTTATTGAAGTTCGTTATAATGAACAGTCCCTTAGGCTCGGACTCTCCCCGCCCAAGGCAGTTCTTCAGGTCAATCGCGGTAATCATCACATCCCGGGGCATAAACACACCCTCAATGCTGGGATGCGCGTTGGGAATGGGCGTAACCTTCTCGTATTTCATAATAGTCTTGATCTTCGCCACATTAATCCCGTAGTAATTGTCCCCCAGTGTAAATTCCAGAATCTCCAGCTCATTGGTTCCACTTTCCAGTAATATCTTGCTATCCATCTCTAACCTGTCCTTTCCTGCCCGGAGCTTATCCCAGGGAAGTATCAGTTATTTTCGCCAATTCCCATGTAGGAACAGTTCCCCGCCATTTGTAAGGCAAACCCATGCAGCAATGCCCGATGTACCTATTCTATCATACTTGAACAAAAAATGAAACCAAAATCTTTAAAACTTGCCAAAATTATTACAGCAAATAATTACAGCAGCCCGTTTTCAGTTCCCGGGCTGCTGCAGTCCTCTCTCCTCTCTCTGATATCAGATGAATAAACTTCCCCGCAGCAAGCTGCGGGGTATTAACCCCCACTTCGCTTTGCCCGGTAAAATTCTGGCTGCAGCAAGCTGCGGGGTATTAGCCCCAACCTCGCTTGCTCGGTAAAACTCTGGTCGCTGCAAGCAGCGGGGTATCAGACCCCCGAACGAATGAACCCATGACGGATTCAAGCGTCAAAAGGTATTCAAGCAAATCATCAGATGTTCTCATTCCGGATGGTTTCAATAATGTTCTTCCGGTTCACCTTTCCCATGGAATAGCGCATGATGGCATACAGCAGGACTCCCACCGCCATGGCCGCTGCCGCCGTAGCTTTCCAGGGCAGGCGGATAGCCGTTACCACCCCCTCTGCCAACGCCACGTTAAAGCACAGGGACAGAATGATTCCCAGGGGTATCCCGATGAGCAGCGCCTTGACTCCGTAGAACATGCTTTCCAGCACAATCAAACGCCTGAACTCCCGCCCTGTCATCCCCACCGAGCGCAGCATGGCGAATTCCGGGGCACGCAGCTCCATATTGGTGGTGATGGTATTGAAGATATTCGTAATGCCAATCAAAGCCACCACCGTGATAAAGCCGTACAGGAAAATGGCCACCACCAGGCTCAGGCTCCTGTCGGAGCGGTACTGGGCATCGAAATTGGTCAGGGTGTACATCTGCAGCTGGATATCTTTTCTGACAGCGGCTTCCATCTCGTCCGCATTCTCACATTTCACATAGACATCCACATTGTCATATTTCATGTCATCATATTTCGAGCCCTGGGGCAGATTCGTATCCATCCACTCTTCACTGACAATCAGCTCGATCCGGCCTGTGGCGCTGCGCCCCTGATACATGGGCCTTACCCCTGTCTGGGTGAGCACCTCTATCTCAAGCCCCTCCGCAATGCCGGTTCCTTTCAGCACCTGTCCCTGCTGGAAAGAAGCGATGGCTCCCTCCTCTACATACAGCTTCCCGCCCTTCCTGTACTGCCGGGAATAATCGGCCAGCACGATGGCTTTGTCCCTGGCCGCCTCCACGGATACACCCACATTCCGGCAGTAGCGCGCATAAGCTTCCTCTCCCAGAGAACGCAGTATTATCTCAGTATCCCTGTATCCCTGCTCCATATCTTCCCCGCACCAGGCAATCTCCTCCTGATCCGTAAAAAAACGCGCGCTGCGGACAACCTCCGCCTCCTGCACGCCGTCCATCCCGGCAATCTGCATCGCCTTGTCATAGGAATCCCACCCGTTTATACTGACCCGGATCTGATAGGGAAAGTCCTGATAGCGAGAGGACGTGGAATACATCAAAAGCTCCACAAAAGTGGACAGTCCGATAAACGCGGCCACGCTGACCACGATGGAAATCACCGTAGTGCGGTATTTTACCCTGGCGCGCCGTAAATTTTTGTACGCTATTTTGCCTCCGATTCCGAAGAATCTGTCTATAAAAGCAGGACAGCGAAGCTCCTTCCCTGACATACGTTTCGCCTCACGCACCATGTCATTGGCACGGATGGCGCTGATGGGCGATACCCTTGCCGCCCGCCTTGCCGAACCGGCAGCGGAAAGGTACACGGTCACCCCGGACAGCACCGCACTCAGCAGAATCGGCCAGACCGAAACCGCAAAGAAAAGCCGGAAACCCAGAGCATCTTTTACAAGTCCGTTCACTGCCTGCAGCAGCACTGCCGTGGCTCCAACCCCGCTTATCACACCGAGAGGAACCCCTGCCAGCCCCAGCACTACAGCCTCATAGTACACGATTTTCTTCTGCTGTCTCCTGGTGGTTCCCACGGAGGCCAGCCTGCCGTACAGCTTCATCTTCTCTGTCAGGGAAATCATGAAGCTGTTGTGGATGCAGAACACACTGGTCACAATGATAATGAGGACTGCAATGGCCGACATGGCATACAGCATGTTCATGATATTAGATGAAAATATCAGAAGCTCCCATCTTAAAAGCCAGTAATTTTCCTGCACATTCTCCGCCACCCTCCGAATCTGCTCCTGTTCCTCAGGGGTAATGAGTCCTAAATATTCTCCCATATAATAGCGGCGATACAGTTCCACGTCCACCCCCAGGATGCCGGCATTTACCTGATCCGCATTACGCAGGCCCTTTTTCGTGTAGGAGGCATACACATCCACCTTTTCTGCAGACTCCCTGTCCTCCAGGCGGGTAAAGGCCGAATAACCCGGTGCAATCCGCGGCTCCCACTCCTGGTTGGGGCGCTCAACGATGCCCACCACCGTGTATTCCTTCCGGAAAGAAGGCACAAACCTTTCTTCCTCCGGAACATAGGGGCTTTCCTGGCTCAGGACATATTTGTCCCCCATCCGCTCTCCCATCTGAAGTTCCAGCACATCCCCAACCCGGATATCCACCAGACCGTTGCTGCGCACATGGCTGCCCACTACCAGCTCTGAGCCGTTCTCCGGCATTCTCCCCTCCGTAAGGGTCAAAGCCAGCGTGTCCTCCATCCCCTCCTCAACGGCGCTGACAAAGAGATATGGTTTGTCGGGATTCCGGCTTCCCTCCAGGGGGGCATAACCCAGATTCTGCGCCAGGCTGTATTTTTCGATGTTGACATTGTTTTCAAAATACTTCAGGTACTCCCGGCCCACCCTGGCAAAATGATAGTGAAAATCCCCGTTCTCCTGTTTCTCATATGCAATCATGCTGGCGCGGAAGCTGGTCACTATACAGGCAACCCCTGTAATCAGCGCCGTGGCCAGGATGATTCCCACGATGGTTACCGCCGTACGCTTCCGGTTCTCCCTCAGGGAACGGAAGCAGCATTTCTTTAACACATTTGCGCTTTCCCTCATTCCTCCGCCCCCCTGTTCCTGTTGTACAGAAAGCCGTCCTCGATTCCCAGGACCCTGTCCGCCTGTTTTGCCAGTTCCAGGTTATGGGTAATCATGATGACCGTCTGCTTATACCTCCGGTTGGAAATCTTAAGCAGCTCCATAATTTCGTTTCCCGCCCGGGTATCCAGGTTTCCCGTGGGTTCGTCTGCAAGCAGGATGGCCGGCCTGGTGATCAGCGCCCGCCCGATGGCAACCCTCTGCTGCTGTCCGCCCGAGAGCTCGTTGGGCAGGTGCCGCAGCCTTTTCTTAAGCCCCAGCATCCCTGCCAGTTCCTGTACCAGCTCCGGATCCGGCTTACTGCCGTCCAGTTCACAGGGCAGCGTCAGGTTCTCCTCCACGTTCAGCACCGGTATCAGATTGTAAAACTGGTAAATCAGCCCTACCTGCCTTCTCCGGAAAATCGCAAGTTTATCATCGCTCATCCGATAGATATCATTATCCTCTATCAGGACCCTTCCGGAAGTGGGCCGGTCCACCCCGCCCAGCATATGCACCAAAGTGGATTTCCCGCTGCCGGAGCTCCCCACAATGGCCACAAATTCTCCCTGGGCCACGGAGAGGTTCGCGTCGTTTACCGCGATTACCTCGTTGTTGCCCTTCCCGTATTTCTTGAATAAATGCTCTGTTCTTAAGATTTCCATGTCTTTTCTTCTCCGTCTCCCTTTCCTGCTCCTTTTTCGATACCAACAACCGCACCGTAAGCTACTCCTGTCTGACTACGACCGCCTCTCTGTAAGCTACCCTGTCTGACTACGACCGCCTCTCTGTAAGCTACCCTGTCTGACTACGACCGCCTCTCTGTAAGCTACCCTGTCTGACACCTGCTGCTTTGCCGTAAACTACCCCTGCCTGACTACGACCGCCTCACCGTAAATCTGCCAGATACCAACTGTGTTCCCCACCATAGAAACCACCATGCAAAAAGCCTATAGGGCAGGCCTGGATGCTCTCCCCTGCATGAAAGTAATGCGCATGCATTGTGCCGCACTAAGTTGTAAAGCCGAACATGGCAGTTATTTTCCGACAACTCCTGAACAGCTGCACCGAAGTCCCCCGGGGATGCTACGTACAGAAAGTAACGGCAATGCAGGACTTATCAGCCGGCTCCTGCAATGGACAACTCCCTTCTGCAACAACGCCGTTCCCTTTCATGGTTACAGTATAAGAAACGAAAATGACATTTACGTGACATTTTGAAAAAATCCTGCTTCAAATCCTACTTCACAAATCTCATCACAAATACGGTTCCCTTCCCCATTCGGGAATTCACAGACATGTACCCTCCCTGCTTCTCCACAATCTCTTTCGCCAGTGCAAGCCCGATTCCCATGCTGTCCTCTCTCGCCGATTTCCCGTTGTAAAAACGCCGGAACAGCTTCTCCTGCTCTTCTCTCGTAATTCCCGTTCCGCAATCACGTACGCCAATCTGCGTATATACCTCATTGTCTTCCACGGATATTTTCACAATGCCTCCGGCCGGGCTGTGCTCTATGGCATTCTTAACCAGGTTCAGCAATGCTTCCGCCGTCCACTTCCTGTCCGCGTAAAGCACTGCACCCTCCGGCATCTCCAGGGAAAAGGAAATCTGCTTCAGCTCCGCCGCAATTTCCAGTCTGCCCAGAATTTCCTCCACAAATGCTCTCAGCTCGAACCGGCTGCCCTGCAGTTCCACCACTCCCGCGTCCAGACGGGACAATTTCATCATCACCGTAAGCAGCCAGGACATTCCGGTAATCTGATTTGTAATCTCGGAGAGGAAATGCCGCCTTGTCCGCACATCCATATCCGGATTTTCCGACAGATTATCCAACAGCACAATGGCCGATGTGAGAGGTGTCTTCAGCTGATGGGAAATATTTGTCACCGAATCCGCCAGAGCCTGTTTCTGTGCCAGCGCCCGGTTGGCCTGCTCCTTCAGAAAAACCGTCAGCTTATAGATTTCATTGCGCAGCCCGCTCAGTTCATCGTCCTCATTTTCCTCCAGTTCCAGCATATATCCTTTACGGTTCAGCGCCTGCATGTAGAACGTCAGCGCCCGGATTCGCTTCTGCCTTTGTCTCATATACAAAGATACAGCAATGCAGAGCACAAAAAAAGTCAGAAACAGGCTGATATTGACTCCTGTATGCAAAAAAAGCAGCTGCCTCTCCTGAGTGCCAAAAGAGTCACTGCCATATTTCTTGAAAACACCGTAACGCGCTAAAGCGATTTCTCCATGTACCTCATTTCCATGCTCCTCCAGCAGCCTGACCAGCTCTTCCTCCGGCGTCCCAGGATAATTCTCCAGCAGATTTCCGAATACTGTCGCCAGGAAACCATTGTATTCCGCCCTTACATAATCTGAATACATCAGTATACTTACATTTGTAATAATAATACTGACTGCCATGATTGCCAGAATGACAAATGCAAACTTTTTCAACTCCCTGTTCCACACCATATGCGCCTGTGCCTCTCTTTCTTCCTGCCTGTCTTTTCCTTCCTGCTTTCTTTCTGCCCTGTTTCCTGTCTGTCTATCTTCCTGTCCTGCTTTCTTTCCCGCATTGCTATGCCATCTGTCAAAAGCTGTTGTCCATGTCCCCCAGTTTCGAATGATATTTTGTACAAAAATAACTTATGACTTCCTTAAGCGCTGTGGGAAAATAAGCTCTACAATTCCATCCTGTATCCCATGCCGCGTACCGTCCTGATCAACCGGGCATCCGAATCCCCCAGCTTCTCCCGCAGACGCTTCATCGTAACCGACAGGGTATTGTCATTCACAAAATTACCCGATATATCCCATATATCCGCCAATATCTCATCCCGTGTAAAAAGCCTGCCCGGATAAGACATCATGCTGAACAGAATCTTATACTCCAGCCTGGTCAGCATGATCTCTGTCCCGTCCCGCTTTACTTTTCCTGTCTCCGTATTTAATACCACATCTCTGCAGCGAAGCAGATTGTTCCCCTTTCCGCTTCTCCGCAGTACTGCCTTGATCCGGGACATCAGCTCACGGTTTCGAAAGGGCTTGATCACGTAATCCTCCGCCCCCAGATCCAGTCCGCGTACTACATCTGTCTCTTCCTCCCGCGCCGTCAGGAATATAACGGGAATCCGATATTTTTCCCTGATTCTGCAGCAGAGCCGGAATCCGTCTCCATCCGGAAGCCCAATATCAAGCAAAACCAGATCCCACTCCCTCCGTTTCAGAAAATCCTCCGCCTGAGCCATGGTTTTGGCCGTATCTGCCTCATATCCTTCCTGAACAAGCAAATACTCCAGGCCCATAATAATCCCCTCATTATCTTCCACCAGCAAAATCCTCATGGCTTTTCCTCCATATGACTGCCCTTACCTCGCTGATAAACTCCCCCGCAGCAAGCTGCGGGGTATCCAGCCCTGGCTTCTTCTTCCTGATCGCTGCAAACAGCGGGGTATCAAACCCGTGACAGATTCAAATCCTGCTCAAAGCTTTCTACGCAAAAAAAGAGTAGATAACTACTCTCTTCAGCAACTAAAACCTTTTACACATTTCCTGCAATCATTGTACCCTCAAAACCGAACACTGAATTCCAGTCTCACATAGCATCCGCTTTTTA
>CANDMH010000059.1 GCA_947385785.1 uncultured Lachnospiraceae bacterium | reverse complement strand
GCTGCTTTCCGTCACGCTTCCTTCTGACCGCACCGCTGCTTTCCGTCACGCTTCCATCCGAACGTTCTGTTGCTTTCCGCCTGGTACTCTATCCGACCTAGTACTGGCACGAACCTACAGCCCCAGACTCCAATTTCTAACTGGATGAAATACCAGCTTTCCTTCGGACGTTCTGTTTCCATGCTGTAAACCCTTCCGCTTCTTTCACTGGACACTTCTGCCCGTCAGTCTCCTGCCGTTTCATGCAGTGCCGCCATCGCCCTGGCGATCAGGCCGCTTTCGTCCTCTGTCTTCCCGGTTTTCCAGTGGATCCGAGCCGTGCCGCCGTCCTTTCCCCTGACGGTAATGGTATCCACGTCCACGATACCCTTTCCCACATTGTAACCGCCGCCCAGGCTCATGGTTCCCGCAGCCAGGTCACGCAGGGCCAGAAGAAGCAGCCCGCAGCTTTTGTCCGGTTTATTTTTATCCGAAATCACCATGCGCAGCGTCAGCTTTCCGGAGACGTTCTTCTCGGAGAACAAAGCCCGCTCCATGACACCGCCCGTAAATTTGTCGATATGGATGCGATGCCGCACCGCAGCTTTGTCGTTTGCAGCCGCCTCTCCCACCACGGTGTCAAAAAAGGAGATATTGCCGGTGCTTCCCTTTGCCGCCCCGTCAGCCTTCCTTCCGAAAGTATCCACAATAACCTCCCGGCAGCCCAGATATGCGGCAATCTTCTCCATCTGGCTTCTCACCGCGCCTTTCAGGGAACTGCCGGGTACGATGTAGTCTCCTCCGGCATTTCGGATATTCACCGCGTCCGGCGCATTTTCCCCTTCCTCCATGACGGCGATACCCTTTACCAGCAGCTCCCCCTCCGTCCTGCCAGACAGCGTTATCTCGTAAGCATTCCGGTATCCGCTCCGCAGGGGCAGCTCCTTCGTCAGATCCGTATAATCCCCGTCGGACAGGGATTCTTCCCCGGCCCACTTCTTCCGGTCCTCCGGATTCTTCATGTCGAACACGGCCCTCTGCAGCCTGTCTATCCTCACATAGCCGCATCCGTTGCTCTTCTGTCCCCCGAACTGAATATTCTCGCCGTTCAGCGCGGCAAAGATATCCTCCACACCCTCCTGGTATCCGGGGTCATAAAGGTATGCGCAGAACTGAAATTCCGCCCCCGCGCCCACATATTCCGTGTTAAACTTGTGCCCCGCCCTTCTGTCGGTACCCATGATGACGCTTCCGCCGCAGGTACCGGTGACAGGGTCTATGGCGAGTCTGGGACGCAGCTCCATGCGGATTCCCTTCCTGTCTGTCAGGAATATGCCGTCCGTGAAACGTATCCGGCTACTGTCCCCTGAGGTTTCCTGTGCTTTTCCCGATTCGAACCGCTCTCCGGCCTTTCCTGTTTCCTCTCTGGTATCTTCCTGTACTACTGCCCATCCAAACCGCTCTCCGGCGTTCCCCGTTTCTTCTCCGGTCTTTCCTTCCCCGATATTCCTGTCTTCTACTTTACCGGTTCCCTTCTCTTTCCCGGAACCTCCTCCGCTCCTTCTGTCCGTCCCGAAAAGTCCTGCAGCCGCCTCCGCTCCCCCGGCGCGGGTGACGTAATCCCGGAATACGCCCGCAATGCTGGAGGCCTGGATAAACGGCATTTCGTCAACGGGATGCACCAGGACTTCTTCTCCCGCACCCATGGCATTCCCGATATGCAGCGGTTCCATGCAGGTAGCCGTCGCACGGTATTTAATGATCTTATCATACTGCAGCGCCATTGCCATTCTCCCCCTCTTTCTTATTGTCATACCGGATCAGCTCTGTCAGCAGCTTCATCTTCAGCCTGTACACGTCCTGTGTGGTCAGCAGGTCCGCTTTCCTGACCCCCATGACGGATTCTTTCGCTTCCAGGCCCAGCAGCGCGTCCAGATCCGCGTCCAGGATCTCCGTGACGATCCGGTTCAGGGAGCTTACGCTGCTCCTGGCCTTCTGGGTTTTCCGGTTCTGTTCCTTCTCTTTTGCATGGGCAAAATACCTGTCGATGGCCTTCCTGCCTGCTTCCGAGTCATATTTATATGCGGTGGTAAGCGCCTCCAGCCTTCCCAGCTGGCTGCCCGCAAGCCCGCCCTTCTGCAGAGGGTGTCCTACCACATACTCCACCATCTTCCGGTTGATTATATTTCTGTAGTAATTCCCTGCCGCCAGTTTCAGCACCGCTTCGTCCTCCGGGTGGACTGCCCTGGAAGGAAATACTTCTCCCCTGTTTTCCTCCCCTTTCTCTTTCCACTCGACCTTCTCGTACTGATCCAGGAAAAGCACTCTGCCGAATCCCTCATTCCGCCGAATGCCGATTCCGGAGTCCGCGATGGCCGCCATCTTTTCCACGGACAGGGCGCCCCGGTAAGTAAAGTGGAATACGCTGCCCTGCTCATACATGGCGGCAGAGGGCGTATGAATGCCCCAAGTGCGGTTATAGCCCCTCACATCCACAGTGGACGTGGCGCAGAATGCCGTTTTCAGCTCTTCCACGCCCATCAGCCGCTCCAGTTCCTCCCTGTTCAGCCCGCAGAGCTCCCCGTTCCCGTCCCGCATGGCCAGATTGGACAGCAGAAGCATATAGCAGGACCCCTCCTGGCTCTCCTTCGGAAGCAGCCCGTCATAGGGCAGCCTGTCCACATACGCCGCGCTCACCACCCTGCATCTCCCGAACCCGGCAGACCGGGCGTTTCCCAGGATAATCTCCTCCGCGAAAACCCCTTTCACAGCCTCTTCCAGCTCCGGGATCTCCACCGCGATATACCCCACAAACCGATTTCCGGCAGTTATATATTCATTTCTGAAGACATTTTTGTCTTCCTCCGCCACATTCATCTTGATCTTCAGATCGGAGCCTGTGTCCACATTGTAATAGCGGACAGTATCCCCTTCCAGGAGGGCGAACCTTCCCAGGGCGGCTCGTTTCCACCCTTCCGTGAAGTCCCCTTTTACCGCCACATTCTCCATCTTTTTCTTTCCGGCGGCTTCCTTTTTGTCCTCATAGAAGCCCTTGGGCGAGGGCAGCAGCTCCTTCCCCTCCCTGCTGATATAGGCGTTCAGATATCTTACCCCGGTGGAAAAAAGCGCCTTTTTCATCTCCGGGAAATCCGGCCTCCCCGCCAGGGCGCTGACCACCAGTCCCCGTATGGTGGTTCCGGGAATGTATCGCAGCGTTGTAGTCTGTCCGCTCTGGCTGGAAGCGTCGTCCGCGATCCGGACAGGTTCTCTGTTCTCTATTTCATATCGTAAATATCTATACATGATTTCCTCCATCCTGATACTGCTATCCTTCCGGGTTCAAAAGCCTCACTCCACAGCCTCTATCTTCACTTTTCCGAATCCCCGGTTCCGCATGCTCCCCACCCATTTGATCAGGGAGAGCACTTCCTTTACCAGTTCTTCCTCTTCGCCGCGGCAGGAAATCTCACTGTAAAAACACAATCCCCTGTTCACGCATCTGGCGCTCCGCAGGGTTCCCTTCGAAACCGTTCCGTCCTCATCGATGCTGGTAAACGTCCGGAGACTGGTGAAGGCGTCCAGCACGGCCTCCCGTTCCCCGCCTGTCTCCTCCAGTACCTTTCCCCTCACATATGCCGACAGGGTGAAGTCGGAAAATCCCAGTCTGGCCCCGGACTCCCGGTCATTGCCGCCGCTGCCCAGCAGTTCCTCCAGTCTCCCCGCAACGGCTTTTTCGTCCGACATGGTCCAGCGAAGATACCGCTCCAGCTCCTCCCGGAAAATCCCCTTGAAGGTGCCACCTTTAAAATAGGGAAAACCGCTGCCGTCCCGCAGCACGGAGATATCCTCTCCACCCGGGACGCTGGCTCCGCTGCCGAATATCACATCCGATAGTAAGAACATCTTTATCTTCAATTTTCCACACCCTCCATCGCGATATAAGTATCCATCATCTCTATGGCGTCGAACAGCAGGGAGCGTTTCTTCCCGTCCTCCCCGGTGACATAGAGCTTCCTCTCCAGCCCTCTGCCGATGCCGATGCCTTCCAGCCTGTCGTTGGCATACACGCCCTGATAGCCGTCCCTGGCGATCTCTTCTATCTGATTAAACTGCAGGTAATGCCGGGCGGCCTCCTCTCCCTGCTTCAGCACCGGGCGGAGGTTCTTGAGTTTCCCTCTGGCATAGGCGATATCCAGGGAAAGCAGCTTTGTGATAAGGGTCCTGAAATTCCGGTACTGTCTCACCGGTTCCCTGCGCAGTATCTCCTCCGAAGCCTCCACGATGTAGGGCCGAAGCTCCAGCGTTCCCTTTTCCCCGAAGGCATACTCCGCCCGGATTTCCTCCAGCGAATCCTTCAGCTCCCCGAAATCGATGTGCCAGTCCATGCAGGACACATCCCTGCCGGTCCCGTCCTGGCTGAGCCCCGCCCCAAAGCGTTTGGCATTGCTGCACAGGCTCTCCGACAGCTCATACGCTTTATAAAAAGGATACTTCTGATGCACGATGGCCACCCCGGCGCAGGCGGCATATCCCTTCCGCCACAGCGCCTTAAGCAGCGCCGCGGCGCTTTCCACACCGATACGCCCTTCCGTCACATAGCAGATATCGTCCCCCGCTGTGATGATCCGCCGCACCGGGAAATTCCGGCCTTCCAGCTCCAGCTCCGCCAGCTTCCCGCCGTCCAGATTCTTCTCCACCGCGCTTATCATGGACTTGTAGGCATCCTTGAAATCGCTGTCAATGCCGTCGCTGAAGCTCCGGATATCATCCCTGAACTTCTCCCAGCCTGCCTCCCGGCAATTCTCATAGACCTTCGCCACCCGGGTTCCCATGGCGTTTCCGTCGATATGGACCACGGCGATAAAGCTGGATTCTCCCCTGGAACCGCCCAACTCCCCAAATTCGTTCACCCTTAAATACTTCTCGGGCGCCAGTTCCTGATCCACCTCTTTCTCCCTGGATGGCATCTCCTTCCTTTGCCTTCCAAGGAGAACCGGCCTGCGTGCGCCGGGCTCCAGCTTCTCCAGCCCGAAAGTACCCTGATGGAAAGCGCTCTCCCGCAGGGATTTCTTCCGCTCCAGCTTCGCGGTCAGTTCCTTCATATTTTCACCCGGCGTGCGGCCAGAATCATACTCCAGGGAGGCGGCAAACACCGCTATCCCCGGATATTCCTCATAGATCGCCCGGGTGATCCTCCTGGTGAATCCGCGGGCCTTCTCCATGGTCTCAAATTCCAGAACCACATGCCCGCCCCCCGAATAGACGAAGTTCTTCTCCCCGTCAAACACATCCTTATTCCCAATCTTCTCCTGAAAGTAATCCCCGCTCATAACCCAGGCGATCACAGCCGAATTCGTCAGGTTATCCCGCAGCTTATTGCTTGAGAAAATATACGCCTGCTTCTGCGATACCTCCAGGATCGTCAATACCCGCTCTGCCATTTTTCCAGTCTCCTGTCTTAATTGAAGTGTCGTTTTATCTTATATCCACTGCAGTAATGTGGCTTTGCTGCAGTTTACCGCAAATTTCATCAGTATGCAGCATCTATGATCGTATCAGTTACCTTCCGTTACCTGCAGTAAATTCGTAAACTGCAGCACCTCCAGCTCCTCTTTGAACCTGTATTCCTCATAGTACTCCCTGTCCAGCCTCACCTGTACCTTCTTCACAGGCTGGGGAAAGGGGTTCTCCCGGGATACCCGCGAGATGAGCCTGAAGTTCTCCTCCTGGAGGATCATGGTATATAAAAGCTCGTCCGCCCTGTCCAGACCGTAGAGATAAAGCCGCGTATGTTCATGGTCCAGGCCCTGATTCTGGAGGATTTTGCGCAGCAGAAGGGCATTTTCTATCTTGTCCCTGTTCTTCCGCAGGGCATCGATGACCTTTTTTTCAAAACGGTATACATCGTATTCTCCGTTATTGCTTTTCCGGTATCTCCAGTACGGCACGCCGTTCATCTGTTCCGTTATCACCACAATGCTCTCCCGCTCCGCTGCCCCGGTTCCGGATTTCCTGGCCTTTTTCTTCTCCTCACGGGCATACACCGCAGCCACTTTCCCGTAATCCCGGCTCAGCCTGTCCCGCAGTTCTTCGATTCCCTCAATCAGCCGGCGGATACAGATCTTCTCCTCCTCGGGTTCCAGCTTCATCGTCCCGCCGATCTCCCCTTCCCGCAGGTTATGGGCAAAGCGGTTGCGGATCTGCACGGCCTTGCGGCGGTTTTCTTCCAACCTCAGGAAGAACTCTTCCGTCCCCGACAGTCCTTCCGTCTGCCGTTTCTTCCGGCACCTGACCGCTATCCCTCCCAGGCGCTGCACAGAAGCCCGCAGGTAGTTTTCATTCAGGCACTCCTTCTCCTCCGCTTCGTCCCTCCCCAGCACTTCCTTCAGGTACACAGGCACCAGATAGCTTTTCAGCGCCTCGCAGGCGGTGGCTACGGCCTGCCCGTATCTGTTCTGGTTCAGATACCAGTTGCTGGTCATCAGCCGTCTCTCCCCAAGGGACAGGCCCTCCAGCCTGTCCGCCATGGCGCCCTCCGTCTCCTCCCATTTCAGGAATTTCCGGCTCAGGACCGTGCGGATCATGCGGCTCAAGTCCGCATAACGGCTGCCTGTGGGTCTCTCCTGCTCCGTCAGCCGCAGCAGCCTGGCCAGGGATTCCTGCACCTTGTCAAAAGAGTTGACCTGAGTAGCCCAGTCAAACTCCTCCAACGCCTCCCGCAGTTCCTGCTCCGATTTGGGTATCTGGGTGAAAAGGGTTCTGCAGTTGCCCGTATTTTTAAACTCGTTCACGCTGCTGGTGAGATCCATGACATGCATCAGATCCTGCAGATCCAGAATCGGCGCTATGTTCCCGTTTTCCCTGCCCGCGTCAAAATTTCCATAGTATACATGGCTGATTTCCAGGCGGCTGTCGGAAATCACTTTCAGATAGTTCAGAATGATCAGATTGTAAATCGGCAGGGAACGGAACGAATGGGTGATGTCAAAGGCAATCTCATAGTCCGTATTCCTGTCCATATAGGCGCTGATCCCGCTGATCAGGCGATAATTCTCCAGCAGCTCCTCATCGTTGAGCCCGTAACGGGTCACAATGGCCCGGATATTGATTTCCGGTGAAAAAGGCGCCCTGTCCATTCCGCCCGCAAAGATCCCGTCGATCACCTCCGCCGCTTCCTGCAGCTGCCGCACAGGCATGTCCTTGCCGTTGGCGGGATCCAGCTCACAGAACGCAAGCTCCGCCTCTTCCTTTTTCTCAGTGGTAAAATACTGATAGAATTCGAGCCACGCCGACTTAATGGTACCGATGACGAAGATCATGTCCGGCCGGAATTCTCTGACCAGCGGCTCCGCCACATACGCTGTCGTGATCGTCTCTCCCTCATTGCGGAATTTATAGCTGGCCTTCCTGTATGGTTCTCCGCCGGACCGGGCCGCCCCTGTCCCCAGAGTGAGGATCAGTACTCTCTTCTTCTGTGTTTTTCCCATGGCTCTACTCCTTCTCCCCGTTTTCCATCAGTGCGATCACTTCATGGAATTTCGTATTGTAAGCCTGCAGGTCTTTATATAAATTCTTGCCGAACTGGTTGATATTGCTGAAGCCGAAATGGTTCATGGAATTCCGGCGGCTGCTGATTTCGCTGATAAGCTTAACCAGGACAGGGGGCAGCTCCATGGTAAGCCGGAGGGCCGCTTTCCGTTCGTCCTCGGGTGTGACCCTGGCCGCACCGCCTTCTTCCTTGGAATGCTCTTCTTCCCTGGAATTCTCTTTTTCCCTGGAATGCTCTTTTTCCTTGGGATGCCCTTCTTCCCTGGCACGCTCCTGTTCCTTGGAATGCTCTTTTTCCGATTCTTCCGCATATCCCAGGCTTTCCCAGGCTTCCTCCCATGCCCGGTAGACCTCCGCTCTTCCCTCCTCCGAATACGGGGACTGGAACTTCCAGGCGTTCTGCATCCTGAAGTCAAATAGATTGGAGACCATCTTACAGATTCCCTCCCTGTGCCGTTTCAGGTATTCATTCAGGCCATAGCGGCGGCAGAGCCAGGTTTTGATGGTTTCATCCAGGGCGGTAAATCCCTGCTGCGTCTTCTTATTCTCAATTGCCCATTCAATGGCGGCAAAGCCGAAGGTCAGATTATCCTCCACATCAAATACTTTTAATTTATCATTTATCACGTCAAACAGCTTGGTGAGCGGGTCGATGGGCTTTTTCTGCGTTTTCCCGGCCTGGGCTTTCTTCGCCTTCCTCTCCGCCTTCCGCATGCTCTCATAGTACTTTTTATAGGAACGGTAGGATTTTAAAACACTAACGCCCGGCACGCCGGGTCCCTTCTCCTCCCGAAAACACCCTCTCGATGTCTCCAGACCCTGGGTGATGTCGGACAGGTCGTTGATGACCTTCCGCAGCTCATTGCTTTCCTTTTTCTTCTGCGCATCGCACAGCGCCTTGATCTCATCGCTGTTCCCATATCTGATAAAGGAACTGGCCGCCTGAGACCAGTCCAGGATATCCAGAAAAGTCAGGAGGTCAAAGATCGGCGCTTCCGTCATGCCTTCCTCATTCTTCTTCCCTGCTTCAAAGGCCCCATAGTATATTCCCATTACCTGTATGTTTTTCAGTGTTCTTGCATACGTGATAACGGACAGCATCTGTATCGGTATGTTGCGCAGGGAATGGGTGATGTCCACATAGAGCGTTTCCCCGTCCTGAATCTCTTCGTATATCCGGTTGAAAATTTCCCAGAGTTCGTCCTCGGTGGCGCCCAGTGGAATCAGCCTGGCCGCATCCTCCGGGATGTTGTAGGATTTCTGCAGGATGGAGCAAAGCCCTGTCTTCCGTCCGGGGTTCTCCGTCCCGTTCATACGTTCCAGCTCGCTCTTCGTGTATTCCCTGTCATACCAGTTGCGCGCCCTGGCCTCCTCCGTGACGAAAATGGTAATGCGGTCGTCCGGGGTAAACTCGCTTTCCCCAAGCATCTTCAGTTTCAGCACGGCTTCCTGAACGTAGGTGGTGACTATGCCCTCCCCGCCGCATATGTACTTCGCCTCTGTGTAGTTCCCCGTCCCCAGTACGGATATAAAATGTCTCTTTTCCAATGATATCCCCCTCTCTCTTTTGTGAAATATGCAGTGCGCCGTCTCTATACTCAGGACGGCCGGAATTTACAGTTCTGTTCAGCGGCATCTCAAAAAGCATCGCTGAAATTTTCCAGAAATGCGATGAGCTGCGCTTCCGCCATGGGCTTTGAATAGAAGAAGCCCTGGATGCGGTCCATCTGAAGCTGAAAAGCCTGTTCCGCCTGCTCCGCCGTTTCAATGCCCTCCGATACGATGAGATATGAATTTTCATGCATAATGTTGCTCAGAAGCTCGATGGTTTTCAATCCCTTTTTCGATTCTTCCATCAGCCGCATAAGCGATACATCAAATTTAATTACCTCGAAGGGAAGCCGCAGCATGCTGGACAGGTTCGAATATCCGGTTCCAAAATCATCCAGGTAGAATTGAACCCCCATTTCCGCCAGCCGCAGCATAACTTTTTTCACTTCGTCAAAATTATCCGTGACAGTCCTCTCGGTGATCTCGATCCGTAATTTCGAACCTTCTATTTCATTTTTCTCCAGATTCTCTTCAATTCTGCGGATAAAAGCAGGATCGAGAATCTGCTGCCCGGTCATATTTATGGACACTGACTTCAGCTGCAGCTCCTTATGCCTTCCCAGGAAATCACATACCTTCTCCAGCACGATCCAGCTGATGCTGTCTATCAGGCCCCGTTCCTCCGCCATCGGGATAAAGTCTCCCGGTGATATGAACGATCCGTCCCTGGCTGACAGTCTGATCAGGGACTCTGCAGATGTGAACACTTTATTTTTGCAGTCGTAGATGGGCTGATAGTAGATCTGGAAGGTTTTGTGTTCTATCGCATACTTTACTTCGTTTATAATGTATATTTTGCGTTCAAGAGCCTCTTCCAGTTCCTTTCCGAAGAACAGGATGCCGCTCTGTGCGTTCGCCGTATATATTGCATTGGATGCCCCATAGTTGAGCCTGTCCATCAGCCCGTTGTCCGATATGCCGGGATCCAGAAACATATGTACGATCTGCGGCATGACGGTAACCTCACAGGATCCGTTCTCCGTTTCCACCTGCCATATCTGTTCGAAGCGCGCACGAAGCCTCCCGGTGAAGCTGTCCGCATCGGATTGGCTGCATTCCTTCCCAAGCAGCAGAAACCTGGCGTTGGCAAGCCTGTATGCTTTATAATCCGGGCCGAAGGAATCCAAAAAGGCAGACATGACCCGCAGGAACTGATCGCCCGCCTGCACGCTGTACATACGGTTTATCTTCGGTAACTCTGATATCTGCAGCATAATCAGGTGCTGCCGTAATTTCGTATCGGAAGCTGCTTTCCTGTCTGCAAAAAAGGTCACCCTGTCTCTAAGTTGTGTTAGCGGATCATACGCCGGCGTTTTTTCCATTGGTTCTACTACCCTTTCCTTTTTTTGTTTTACCTGTACTGTTGCTTTCTTTCACAGATATTTCTTTGCTGCTTCGGCACTTAATTGATATTGCTCCTGAATCTGGAACTGAATTGTCTGTGCAGAAACGCCAAGATTCTTTAATA
Organism: uncultured Lachnospiraceae bacterium; assembly: GCA_947385785.1. Classification (GTDB taxonomy): domain Bacteria; phylum Bacillota; class Clostridia; order Lachnospirales; family Lachnospiraceae; genus Acetatifactor. The sequence continues at coordinate 8,169 of CANDMH010000059.1, read as the reverse complement.
TTGTGACGGTTCCCTCGATTCCCTGCTCGATTCCCTGCTCAATCCCCTGTTCGATTCCCTGCTCAATTCCCTCCTGTATCCCTTCCCTCTTTATCGTCTTGGCTTCATATTCCAGAATTTTTCCACCCATGACTGCTTTCACTCCTTCCCTGACAGAATTGTAGTTTACAGCAATATGTCCCAGTACTTTATTGGACATATCAATAATGGTGCATCTTGTGTATTCGCTGATCGCTCCCTGATTCGTGAGGGCTTCCAGCTTATTTTTGATCTGCTCGTATTCCTCCTGCAGTGTCCGCAGTTTTGCCCCGTCTTTTTCGTATTCCCCAAAATGCGTTTCATGGGAAAAGATGTAAAAAGGTATCAGCAACAACAGGTTTTTCCGGAAAATCTCATCCAGGCTGTACTGCTGGGTCTTCATCACAGAAATATCATATTCCACCGTCCCGCCCGGTGTCACTATCCGGACCTTCATCCTGTCGGGTGTTGATTGACGGTGTCGCAGAAAAAGTACGGCAGAATGCGGCAGCGTCACTGTCAGGATGTTTCCTTTGAGTTCCCCTTCATCGAGCGCTATCTGGGTGTCGTATTCGAAAAATCTGACAAGCATACTGCTGTCCGGGGTACTCTGGCACTCCATATGGTACTTTTTCGTTTCTGTTCCTTCTATTTTGAAGCTCGTGTCCGTGATCCGCTCGTTCTCATTTCCGTCCTGCTGATTCAAGAAGTGCTCATTTGGTGTAAAAATGATTTTCTCCTGCCCTGTATAGTGTTCCCCGAATACTTCATTTATTATGGGAATGATCAACGGGCTGCAGTCGTTCAGCAATGTGCGGAATACGTCATCATAAGGTGTGTTGGTTATCCTTACATTTTCCATTTGGATTTATCTCCTTTATTTTAGCATATTATTACAGTTTACTCAATCGGAAATCTCTTGAACTCGTGAATTCTTATACTCGTGAACGCATTTAATTGCCGCTTTCAGCTCTGGATTGCCGATGCGTTCACTCGTTATACTGTGTAGACGGCAGTTAATTGCGTTTGTGGGTATAAATTCCTGAACATATGAAAATTAATGTAGCTTCAGATTTAACCGAACAGAATCTGCCGCAGATTATTTGACAGATATGAAGTGTAGGGCTTTGGCCCTGCTCAACTTGATTATATGGTATGTTCCTTATAATAATGTGCTGATTGAGGCGGTTCTCTCCAGTGGCACACGAAAGATAATGTGGGATCAGGCTTAACAAACCCCAAGTCTATTTTCAGACAATGCAACAATAATTGGAAATTGTCGGGAACTGACTGATGTAACTTGTTCATGCAAAAGCCCACAAATGCAATGAAACTTGATGTGAACTCGTATCACCTGATTACAGATACTTCCTTATGTTGGGAATTCCATTTCTGCTGAATATGCACAATTTAAGTATCGTTGAGGAACATCTATGCCAATGCCCTAACTCGGGCCTACTCCATTTCTACAAGAACGTATTCCTGAACTGGGTCAAAGAGAAAATGTGTCAATGCCCTAACTCGGGCCTACTCCATTTCTACGACAACGTTATTAGGGAACGCATTCTCTTTCAACATGTGTCAATGCCCTACCACAGGCCTACTCCATTTCTACATCCAGAGCCTCCTGTAGACCCTGAACCACCTGTGGCTGTGTCAATGCCCTACCACGGGCCTACTCCATTTCTACGAGATTATGGACAATACAACCAATACCCGTTTATAAGTGTCAATGCCCTACCACGGGCCTACTCCATTTCTACCAGCATTACTGGGAAATGCGTTTTCATTCAACATGGTGTGTCAATGCCCTACCTCGGGCCTACTCCATTTCTACAGTATCGTAACAATCCTAATTAGCGATTGCTCATGCGTGTCAATGCCCTACCTCGGGCCTACTCCATTTCTACAACAAAGGAAATTGAATATCATGTCTATTCCAAAAATGGTGTCAATGCCCTACCTCGGGCCTACTCCATTTCTACGAAAAAAGGAGGAGAAAGAAATGAAAGCAAATTTATTGTGTCAATGCCCTACCTCGGGCCTACTCCATTTCTACGCTTCAAAAGCCGATAGTCCGGAAAAGCAAAAGGGTGTCAATGCCCTACCTCGGGCCTACTCCATTTCTACGGTCGGGTCTGGGAAGCCAGTGTTTATGCGGCTTCCAGAGCCTGTTTTTACGCGTAATTCACAGAATATTCTGACAATTAGCTTTTTCCGCCCCTTTTTTGTCCTGTTCACAGTTTGTTCATATTTATAGATTTCATTATACCAAATTCCATCCCATTTTGCAATACCCAATTAAAATAAAATTCCGGCGAAAATTCCAGCTGGCCAGACGAAAATAAAAGAATCAAAATCCGTAAAAATGATCCGCATTTTCAGCACTTTCTCACCACATACTGCCCAAACCCCATACTGGTGCTCTTCCCGATATGCACCAGTTCCCCGGCCAGCAGAAAGGGCATAAACGCTTTCTCCACCTTTATCTCCATCTCGCCCTCTATGCCTTCCAGCCAGATCTGCCGTCCATGGGTGGCGGAATACCGGGGTACCTTCGCCGGCACCGCCCGCTGCGCTTCGATCTCCAGTACTCCCTGAAAGGGGCATCTGCGCTCCATCTCATTCCCTTCCATGCAGTTCAGAAGAAAGATCCGCCTGTATATGGAATAAACCAATGCCTGCTCCTGGAAATTTTTCAGAAACCGCCCCTCGTGCTTCTGCGTCAGGGGCGTGATGAACCGCATCTGGACCGCATCTCCCAGCCCTCCCACGCATTCCGGCACTTCCAGCCGCTCCATCCGCTGTTCCACATAATCCGCTATGTAATCAGGCTGCAGATAAGCCAGCCATACATCATTATGGGCCAGCACCTTCTCCCCGCGCTGGTTTTCAATCTCCACAATCCGAAAAACCGCTTTCTCCTTTCCCATCCCATATGTCCCCAGCCAGGTAACCGCCTGCAGCACAGCAGGAAAATGTACAATCACATTTCCGAACAAAATCATATTGAATTTCATACAGCTTCCCTGCCGGAAATCCGTCCGGCGGTCACTGCATTCATACAGGTATCCCAGGCTTTCCTTTTCCTGCACATAATCGGGCACGATCTTCAATTTGTGATAATAAATCTGCTGAACCACGCATTCTTCCCGGAAACCGCACCGCTCACAGTCTCTGTCCGCGATGCAGTTTCCGCGCAGGAGCATCTCCCCGATTCCGCCCCTGAGCATGGAAACCTTGTGTTCCGGCAGATGCGTATCCTCCAGAAATTCCAGTGTAAACGTAAGCTTACTATACCTGACCTGGAGCAAGTCCCTGCTGTCCATCTCTCTTTCCTTTCCAGACACCTCCGGAGTCTTATCTGCCAAACCGTCCTCGCCGTCGCAGACATCCACTCCGGATATTATGGTTCCTTCACTGCAGTTTTTCCTTACATCCTCATACAAAAGCGTATTCCCATAACCTCTGTCTGTCAAGTCCTTTTCTATTAAAATCTCTTTATCTTCTTCGTCGTATTTTTTTCAAACTCCACATCCCGCACCTTCAGGCTGAAGACACGCTTGTAAAGCGGTGCTGTCTTATTATAAGCATCAATGATTGCCTGAAGCTCCGCCTGCACATCCCTGATCTTTTTCTTCGACGCGTACTCCAGGTCGGGAAAAATTTCCGCTTCGATGACGCCTTCGTGGTCGCGTACCAGAACCTCCTGTATCAGGCGGTTTGCACCCAGTTTATTTTCAATCTCCTCCGGAGATACATTCTCTCCGTTGGGCGTGATGATCAGGTTCTTCTTGCGGCCGGTGAGGAACAGGAAGCCGTCCTCATCCACATACCCCAGATCGCCGGTCTTCAGCCATCCGTCCTCCAGTGTCTGTGCCGTCTCTTCCGGCATCTTATAGTACCCCTGCATGACACTGGTTCCCTTCACCCAGATTTCTTCGTCCACAATCTTCACTTCGCAGTTGGGCATGCATTTTCCGATGGAGCCTGCTTTACTGGCACTGTTGCAGTTGGTGCTGATGACAGGCGCGCATTCCGTCATGCCATAGCCCTGCAGGATGGTAATCCCGTACTTTTTGAACAGATCAATGTATGCCGGATTTAAATATGCCCCGCCGCTGCAGACCGTATGGAATTGTTTTCCGAACACCTTCGCCTTGACCAGGGGCGCCGGAATAAAGGACGCTTCCTCCAGTTTCTTTGCAAGGGTTTCCACCATCAGCGGCACCATCAGGATCATATTCGGCTCGAAAAGCTTGATATTTCTGGCAACCCGCAGAAGGGAATCGTTGATGCAGATTACGGCCCCCACGGAGGTTCCCTTGAGGATATCCATACTCAGGCAGTATGCATGATGGATGGGAAGCACTGTCATAAGCACCGTTCCCGGCTCATATCCCATGTCCAGGGCGGTAGCGTTTTCTGCCAGATTTCTGTGTGTCAGCATGACGCCTTTGCTCTTTCCCGTCGTTCCCGATGTAAACATGATGGTAGCCAGGTCCTCCGGGCGCGGCTCATATCCGGTCCCTGCGGGCGCTTTGGCCATAAGCTCCCACATGGACAGCGCTCCTGGCACCCCGGTCTCCTCCATGGCAATCAGATGCTTCAGCCCCGCGCACCGCTCCGCCGCCATCTGTGCCACATTTTCCTTCGTCCCGTCATATACAAACGCCGTTACATCCGCCCTGTCAATCAGCTCGCACAGGTCTTCCGCCGGAAGGTTCGCATCCAGGGGAACCGCCACACTGCCGCCGTTTACAATGCCGTAATACGCCGTAATCCACCCATAGGATGTGGCGCCCACAATCGCGATATGCTTCCCCTGTTCTCCCAGCTCCGCCAACGCAGCCGAGAAATGTTCGCTGTCCTCTCTCAGCTGCGTGTAGGTCTTCGCCTGAATCTTTGTCTCTTTCCTGCCGCCCTCTCCGGCATCCTTCACCTTATATCTGATGGCATCCCGTGTGCCGTAAGCCTCTTCGGCCTTTACAAGCAGCTCGTAAATCGTACTGCGCAATTCGTTCATATTCGCTCTCCTCCCCGTCGCCCTGTATATTCCGCTGTTAAAGCTGTCGCTGGAAACAACCTTTGCCTGTCCCTCTCTTTTCATGCTTTGGCAACAGCCCCTGCCCGTCTTTCTCTTTTTATGCTTTCATGACAACAGCCTCTGCCTGTCCTTCTCTTTTTATGCTTTCATGGCAATATACTTTGTCTGCCCTTCTAATGACAGCAAACTTTGCCTGCCCTTCTCATACGTCCATAGCAATAAACTTCTCTCCATGCATCCAAAAGAAGCGGGCTTAGCCTCTGCCTTTCCTTCCTGCCTCAAGCCTGCCGGACGGATGCTTACAGCATCTGAAAACACTGCCACGCATAAATCGGCTGGCTTATACGGCTTATACAAGCTTCGACAAATAGTCCACCGCTTCCTGAACTGTGCGGATATTGGCAGCTTCTTCCTGGTCAATCTCCACATCCAGCACATCCTCTACTTCACCGAGCATGCTCATGAAATCAAAGGAGGTAAATCCCAAATCCTCTATAAAACGTGACTCGGGTCTGATATCTTCCTTTTTCACCTCAACATAATTTACAATGATATCTTTCAATTGTTCAAACATAACTTTGTCCTTTCCGGTATACCGCAGTTTTGTGTGTCACAACCGCTGCAATTTCCTTTTGATTACAGGGTTCGCGAATCGTGCGCTCCAGCGCTCATGGCAGATGGCCATTGGGTCCTTCCCGCAAACCGTTACACTAACTTAATGATATCGCCAATCCTGAGATTCGGCGTCTCCGTGCCCTTGAACATAACCTTACAAATGTAATAATAGAAATATTCCAACTGCTCCCTGCTGTAGGCTTTGGTCTGGTGCTCGAAGCTGAAGTCCAGTCCGTTATCTTCCGGCCTGTGCATGACGGTGAGATACAATCCGTCCGAATAATAGCCGTTGCAGTACCTTTTGGTCTTGTACCTGATGCCTCCCAGGTCTGTCAGCCCTTTCTCCCGCAATGTGGCAGGCTGGTACGTAAGGGATATGGTCTCGTACCCCATGCCGCGGGGCGGATTATAAAACTGACTCCTGTAATTAAGATACTCCGCCGGATTGAAATTCACATAACGGAACACCTCATTCTGTTTATCCCTGATTTCGTGAATCCCCTCCAGAAATGTCTTATCCTCGGGAATATTCGTCCGGAAGGGGAAGCAGTGGATGCGCGTGCCTCCTGACTTTTTCTCCTGAAGCGTCGCCCTTCTCGCATATGCAACCTGCATGGACACGTCGTCGCAGTGATTCAGTTTCTGCAGGCAGGTTCGTATTCCCATAATCAGCAGGCATTGCAGAGAAACATGCTGCTGCTCGCAGAATGTCATCAGGCGCCTGGTGGGTTCTTCTTCCAGGTGGAAGATGTCTATGGCCGCCGCAAAGCTGTCCGACCCGGTGGGCGCTGCCCGAAGCGCCGGATTGCCGGTGGCCGCCCTGGCCTCCTCCAGTTTCCCCAGTCCCTCTATCCCGTTATAAATCGGTTCGGATTCCTCGATCAGTTTGCGGAAATATGCCCTGTCCCTGGCCTGCGCTTTGCTGCCGGCCTCATATGCCAGGTCCTTCTCAACCTGCTCCGTGTAAGAGCGCATGTCCGCCGGATAGGGAATTCCCTCGAAATTCGCGCTGCAGTACAGCTCTATCACATCCTTCAGAAAGCCGATCAGCGACTGGGCGTCCAGGAATCGGTGGTCTCCCGCGATAAACATCCCCTCAAATCCGTCCGGTGTCTTAATCATGACCACCCTGTTCATGGGTTCGTCTTCTTTATCAAAGGGAATGCGTGTCCACGCCGTCATTTCGGCTTCCGCCTCTTCCATTGTTTTGTCGGAAAAATCCACAAACTCGATCTCACGGTCTTCTTTTTCGGCAATGTACTGATACCATTCCTTTTCTTTCCTGTCATAGGCAAGCCTGGCCCGCATGGACTCGCACCTGTCATAAGCCTTGTAAATTGCCTTCCGCAGCTCATCCAGATTCAGTTCAAACTCTATGGTCAGGCTTGTGCCCACGTTCAGGATTTCCTTTCCCGGACAATACTGCGCATAGTAATTGTGAAACTTCTGCGCAACCGTCAGCGGATATGTCTTGTAACCTTTTCTTGTCTTCATATCAAATTCCTTTCCCTGGCCGCGTCAGCAGCCCTCATCACTGCTCTCAATACTCCCGTGCAGCCTGCCGCACTGCCGTCTGTCAATTTCTGAGAACTTTTCTTTGCCACACTGGCATGCACACAAACCGCCAGGACGGTGTACCGTCTCGATGTATGCGTTTTAATGCACTGCTGTCCTGCATGCCATTGTAACCAAACTCCCGGTTTCGTTTGCTCACATGTCCAGACTCTTTCCCTGCATCACTTCGTCGGCAAATTCCGACAGCGCCTTCTCATAAGCTTCCATATCTTTATAATAGCTCTCCGCATGCGCCGCCCCTTCTATTATCAGTTTTCGTTTCGGAGAAGCGCAATTATCGTAAATCTCATGGCACATGCTGCAGGGTACGAAAGTGTCCGCCGAACCGTGGATAAACAGGATGGGGACTTTTGCCTTCCGCACTTCGTATTTGGCGTTGCATTCATCCATCCCATACCCCGCCAGCTTCCGGTTCAGCAGGTCCGCACCCTGAATCGCCGGAAACGCCGGCAGGTGGTACATATGATTCAAAACATATGTGAACACTTCCTTGGGTGAGGTAAAACCGCAGTCTGATACGATTCCTTTCACATTCGCCGGAAGCTCCAGCCCGCTTGTCATCAGAACCGTAGCACCGCCCATGGAAGTACCGTGGAGCAGGACAGATACGTCTTCTCCGCACTCCTGAATCAGCCAGTCAATCCATCCCAGGGCGTCCTTCCTGTCCAGACATCCGAAACCGATGTATTCGCCCTCGCTTCCGCCGTGGGCCCTGGCATCCGGCAGCAGCACGGCATATCCCTGCTTCAGGAAATAGTCCGCCATAGCAATGTAATTACTTAGACCTTCCCCCGTATATCCGTGAAAGCATATGACGGCTTTCTTTTGAACCCCGTCTTCCTGCGGGACGCTTCCGGCTTTCTGCTGAACCGCCTCTTCCTGCGGGATGCTTCCCGCCTTCTGCTGAACCGCCT
>CANDMH010000058.1 GCA_947385785.1 uncultured Lachnospiraceae bacterium | reverse complement strand
GGCCTGTCCTACAGGCCTTATGCATGGAGGTTTACTGTGAAAGTCCTGAATCTTGCCCGCGGAAACCGCGCAGTCCGAATAAGCTCCCTTGCTTATTCGGCAAGACAGCTGTGCGCCAAACCCGCTTCCCTTGCGGGTTTGTGTGCATCCACAGTAAACCTCCAGACTTTCATGCAGGGTGGTGCGGCCAGGCCTGTCCTACAGGCCTTATGCATGGAGGTTTACTGTGAAAGTCCTGAATCTTGCCCGCGGAAACCGCGCAGTCCGAATAAGCTCCCTTGCTTATTCGGCAAGACAGCTGTGCGCCAAACCCGCTTCCCTTGCGGGTTTGTGTGCATCCACAGTAAACCTCCAGACTTTCATGCAGGGTGGTGCGGCCAGGCCTGTCCTACAGGCCTTATGCATGGAGGTTTACTGTGAGGTCTTTGGGGACGATAAATGGATATTGCTTCTACCAGTTCTCCTGCACCATAACACTCACCCTGTTCTGGATAATCTTCGACACTTCTTCCATGGATTTGCCGCCGCTGAAAAAACTTTCGGCCTCCTGGGCGATAATGCTCATCACATGAGCCTGAAGGTCATCCACCGATTTAGACTTTGCCTGTGATATCAGTTCCAGCAGTCCGGCTGTTTCTTCTTCCGTGGCATAGTCGTATGACGCTTCCACCATCTCTCCGCTCAGATCCTCATAGCGCATGGACCATTTGGGCTTCGTCAGGGGATTCCCGTCCTGTCCCTGCTCTATTTTCCCCTCATGCATCCAGTATTCAGGTGTCACCGCATACTCCAGCACATCCTCCAGCAGATCCTTTCGGACCGGCATACTTGCCAGGGCATCGCAGCCTGCCTCTCCCTGGGACAGGAAACTCTCGATAAACTGCCACGCGCCATCCTTATGCCGGGATTTTGACACAATTCCAACCGCATTAAATGCCCCTATTCCATATCTGGGACTGCCATCCGCAGATGGGTAGCCGACGGAGGCCACATCCTCCCCGGAACGCGAAACATGCCTCAAATAATCAAATATATTACACACAGCTATCTCGTAAAACAGCGGTCTTTCTTCTTCCCCGAAAGTATCCTGCTGCGTCCGGTTCACGGAATATGCTCCCAGCCATTGTATCAGTTCTCTGAATTCTTCGGAGTCAAAATGGCATGTCCCGCTTTCTTCGTCAATGAAAGTATCCATAATGTAATCCCCGCAGAAATTCTCCAGATTCCAGAGAAAGTCCCTTTTGCTCAGCTTCCTTCCCGGAAACTTTTCCGTCAGCGCCATCAAATCCTCCAGCGTCCATCCTGCCTGAATGCCTGTCTCAGAAGGATCCCCCACCAAAGTAGTGCACACAAACTCAGACGGAATTCCCACCAGCCTTCCGTCTATGATATATCTCTCCAAAGGTTTTTCCAGGAAATCTTCCCGCCTTAATTTACTGCTGCCATCCAAATAGGTATCCAGATTCTCCAGCAGCTGTTTCCCGCCATACTTCTCCACATTCAATGTCAGCAGTTCCAGCATGTCCGGCGGATTGGAAGAAACCAGTTTTGCGTCCAGCCACGTTTCATCCTCATACACATGCACGGTGACATGATATAGTTCACTTTCCCTGTTGAACCGTCTCACCGCGTCCTCCAGTTTCTCTGAACAGCTGTCCCAGCAGGCCAGAAGCAGTTCCTGCCGCTCCGGAATCTCATCTGTCCCCTTCCTTTCCAGAAGATAGACATCATTCCCGTATCCCTCATCCCGGTATGCCGCAAACAGCCTGTCTTCTGACAGCCACCCCACCTCACCTACTGACCTGTCCAGGTTGCTGTCCCCCCAGCGAAGCAGTTCCTTCCATGTATCTTCTGCCGGAATATAGCAGTATAAAATGCCGTTTCTTCCGCTGTAAAGCATCCCTCTTCCCGAACCATGGAAACTGCCGGTAATCAAATCCTTCCCATCCAATCCTTTCATGGAAAGAATCCGGGGGCTGAAGGAACTGCCCTCCTGCACCAGCTCATATATTCTGCAGGTATTTTGATCCAGGCTTTCTGTCAGATAATAAACCCTGCCGTCTTCCCCCTCCAGCAGCCTTTCCCTACTATAGTCATCATCATTGGGACGGATGCCGCTGACATCGGCTTCCCCGATTAATTTCCCCTCCCCGTCCACTGCCAGAATCTCATCTCCCATCAGCAGAAATACCCGGTTTCCTCCCGCAGCCAGCAGTCCGGGAACAGCGGAAAGCCTGGCATATACCGCATGCCTGCCCTCCAGGGAAAGGCTGTATTCCACGCTGCCGTCTTCATCATACCTGGTCAGCGTTCCTCCCTCCAATTCTACGGTTCCGGAATTCCGTTCGTTCCTGGCCGCCCTGTAACAATATACGCTGCTCTCCGCATCCACCGCATAGTCCAGCATTCCCTCTGTACCGGGCACCCTGGTCCTGCCTGTTTTCCCGGGCATGCCTCCTTCCTCCAGCGGTATCCTGTACAGCGTTCCATAATCCACATAGTACAGCCAGTCATTGTTATTTTTAATATTGATTCCCCACTGTGCCGTGTCGGTAAGTAATTCACCCTCATAGACACAGCCGTCAATCCCCCGCTGGTGCTCCTGTCTGCCGCAGGCGGTCAGGAACGCCGCCCATACCAGAAGCACACAGCAAACACAGAATAATTTTATCTGCTTTTTCATACCAGCCCTCCGCATCCGCTCGCGCTTTTATCTGTTAATCTATTTCTTCTGCGCCAGTGTACTCACTCTGTTCTGCATCACCCTCATCATTATACATCACCACAGTGGCTTTACATAATTTATACTCATGAACGAAAACAATTGCCGGTCTAAATGTATAACGAGTGAACGCATCGGCAGTCCAGATTTGAAAGCGGCAATTAAATGCGTTCACGAGTATAAAAAGCAATATACCCACTATAATCTTTCCCGTACAAGATTTTCGACACGGTTCTGCAGGATATGTACCGCCTCTTCCAAATTTTTCTCCCCCTTCAGCCAGGGTGTCAGCTCCTCCAGCAGAATACCCAATATTTCGCTTCTGAGCCCTCCCCGGGGCGTGAAATCAATGGCTTCGATCATTCGCAGCACCTCGTCTGCCTGCTCAGAGGTGAGACTGTAAAGCGGAATGCTTTCCCCCAGCACATAAATCCATTCCTTCACTGTCAGCGCCGGCTCTCCGGTACTTTCCCAGACAATGACTTCCCCCTCTTCATCCTTCTCATATTCGGATGTGGTCAGATATGTGGTTATCTCCGACAGCAAATCCCTGCGTGTGGGCAGTTTCGAACGGAAGTGTTCCGCAATCATTTCCGCACTGTTCCCGGGAACCGTTCCATCCCCCGCTTCCCGTGTCAGAAATCCCTCCAGGAAATCCCATGCCGCCTCCCTGTTACCGGAAGCTGCCGTGATTCCCAACACATTATTCGCATATGCGGTATGGCAGACATGGCCGTCCGCCGTCGGTAAGCCCACAGCATTGATATCTTCCCCTATCCACAAACCATACCGTACCAGGCTGCTCAAATCATATATATAAGCCTCTAATACCAGCAGTTCGTCCTCTGTGACCGGCGTATCCACCCCCACAAAGCTGTCATAAGTACTGCCTGCCATGCCATTGCCAACCCCTTCACAATGTCCCTCCATCCATTGGACAATCTCCTGGAACTCTGCTCCGTCAAAGCTGCACGCACCGGTCTCCCAGTCAATATACTTCTCCAGAATATACTCCCCGAAAAAGCTGACCATGGATGTAAAAGTAGGGTTCCTGAACAGCTGCGCCTCCGGGTATCTCTCCGCGAAATCCATCGCTTCCCGGGCGCTCCAGCCCGCCTTCTCACCCACCTGGGATAAACGCCCCAAAACCGTCTGGCATGTGAAGCTGTCCGGAATGCACACCAGCCTGCCCCCTGTCGTATATCCCTCCAGGACATTTTCCAGAAAGTCGTCCCGCTCCAGTACCTTACTCCCCTCCAGCCAGGGTGATAAATCTTCCAGTGCCCCTTTTCCGGCATATTTTAATACCATTTCATCGTCCATTTCAATCAGATCCGGGGGATTGGAAGCGGCCATCCTCACATCAGTTTCATCCGAATCCCAGAATTCCACCGTGACATGGTAACGGCTGTTGGTTCTGTTAAAATCTATGATATAGGCCTCCAGTTCACTGCTGAAATTTCCGGCAGCCAGAACCAGCACTTCCTTCTCCGGCAGGCTGGAGGCTTCGATTTTTTCCATGGCATAAAGGGTGTCGTAGGGATAGGAATAAGAAACGGCTATCCTGTTATCTGACAGTCGTAATATTTTCTCCGGCTCTGATGGCAGATTGCTGTCTCCGTAACGCAGTAACGGCTCCCAGCATGAATCATTCTTCCGATACCGGTACAACAGCCCGGAGCCGCTGCACAGAAGCCCCCGGGATGAACTGCAGCATATACCGCTGCCGGATGGCAGTTCTATCCTTTTCATCCGGAAGCTTTCCCCGCGGAAAGCAGCATCCTCTCCCGTAAGCTCATATACTATATTGAAGTAATCGCCGGGGCTGTAATAGATACTGCCTTCCTCCCCTTCCAGCAGGCGGCCGCTGCCCTCGTAAAATTCAGCCTTCAGCTTAGTTCCCGGAAGCGCTGCCACCAGCCCTCCTTCCGGGTCCGCCACATACAGACAGTCGCCCGCCAGCAGGAACGCACGGTTCCTGCCGTCCATTGCCAGAGAAACATTAAGGGTATCCAATTCTTCCAACGGCAGGCGATAGATTTCGGTCCCGTCCGCCCGCTGCCTGATAAGTGTCCCGCCCTGGATTTCCCCCGTCCATGCCACATCCGCCATGACGCAGCAAATGCCCCCATCGCTGTCCAGGGTATAATCACACAGGCTTCCTCCCCGCCCTGTAAACACTGCGGCTCCGTCGGGTAAGTCTTTTTCTCTGTTCACGGGAGTGATGTCTTCTTCATTGAGACCGCTGCCCTCCGCAGGGGAATTGTCTTCTTCTCCATGGAGCATGTCCTTCCCTCCATGATATAACGCCTCTGCCTCCACACGGTATACTGCATTGCCCTGCCTGTAATAAAGATATCCGTTCCTTTCCCTGAAATCGGTTATGCTGCCCGGCTGGCCAGGCAGGGTGATCTCCTCTGCCAGATAGAGCCAGCCGTCTATGCCCAGCTGGCGCTCCTTATCCCCGCAGGCGGTCAGACAGACTGCCAGGATGGGCAGCAGATACAGCAGATACCAATATGCTTTTTGTATTCTCATCAGCTTCTCCTTATGCCTGAAATCAGGTTATATATCTTATAATATATTTGCAGAATAAAGAAACTGCCCAGCCTGGTAAGCAGCATCAGCCAGGCCGGACAGCTTAGGCATAGAATTTAGAATGGCGTGACATGATATCCTGTGTGTTCATAATCGCAGATAACAGTAACCGTTCTGGAACCTCCACATTTTGTGCAATTAATGCGATAGGTATGGGAACCAGGCTGATGCCGTATGCTTTCCCACCTGTTTGTGTCCCATGAATGCGACTCATATTCATCGCTTGTTACAGTTGTATTGTGTCCATTCATACAACGAAACACTTGCTCTCTCACTATCCTGTGGGTTTCATCCCCTGTTGAAGAACAGCTTTTCTCTACCGAGCTTATACAGTTTGATGTATATGCAGTACACCCTTTAACGCCACACATAACCCCAGAAACAGCTCTTTCTGAATGTTCTTTTCCTTCTTCTGCATCTACGGATATTGCAGCCATCATACATAACCCAAGTGCCAATGCAATAAAACTACTTTTCATCTTCTTAGACATAACGGTATCCTTCTTTCAGTCTGTCATTAATAACATTCACCGGTAGCATCCTCTTGGCATATTTCAATATACCAAACTCATCAAATCAATGGAACCACCCCTTTCTTTTTATGAGTACTCTCGAAAACTCATGATGATCGGATTTCTGTTTATGCTTTGCCTCCCCAACCCATTTATAGTGAATGCAACTTCCCACCGCGGTTTGTATGAGCTCATCTTTGTACCAATTTTATAGGATGGCAGCTATCTTGTCAAAGGATTCTTTTTCAACTCTGCTTTTTTCAGTTTATATGATGTAACATCCGCTATTTTGTGGTCTTTCTCACATCAGATCGAGTTAAATTTCTCAGTTTAAACCACTTTTCAACCAAATTCAACCGAAATTGACAAAAAATCTCTTGAAATTCTTTATAAATCTAATATAATTATTAACAGGAATATGGAGGTTTTCGTAAATGGATAACAAAAGCCTTGGTGAACTAATCAGAAAAAAGCGAAAAGAAAAACAGATGACGCAGGGGGAGCTTGCTTCCCTGCTCTATGTCTCTACAAATGCCATCAGCAAATGGGAACTTGGAAAGAACTCTATCGACGCTGAGAATCGGGAGAAACTGGCAGAATTGCTTGATATTCCGCATGCCATGCTCTTTGATGAGCCGCCCGAAATTTCCACCCCCGCCGACCCATTGACAGATACTGACACCACAGGCTTACCCCCGCCATCCCCTGAAATTGACGAATCAATTCCGCCAGAGCCTGCTGTCCTGCCTGTGACTATTACTGAAAAGAAAACGGGTCGGGAAATGATACCTTTCATTCTTTTAGCAATCGGGTGTATTTTAATTGCAGCAACTTTCATCGTCTGTTCAATGCGGCTGAAAAACAGGGACTCATTTTCAATTCAGGATGAATATTTTGATGTATATGAGGGCGAGTCTGCATGTTATCTGATTGCGGAATACAATGGCGAACTCACGACAGAAATTTTAGACAAATATGCAGGAGTGATAAGAGAGAAGCATGTAGACTATTTTAATGAAGTTAATACTGTTGTCGTCTTATTTTACCAAGACTATTCCCCAAATGGCATTATAAGTTCTGATACAGCTGATGCAATACTCGTGTTAAATCCTGTTCCATTTTAAATTTGAGGAGGTATACCTATGAAAAAAATGCGTTTCCCTTTATTTAGTTTTATTTTGATGTTATCCATGATACTCCCCATCCATGCAAAAGCCGCAGAGTTTCCTCTCATTACAAGCGGTCACGAAAATGGAATTTATTACGAGATTCATGGAGAATCTCTCCATCCTGACGCTACTACCGCACCTGTTACCAGGTATGTCACTTTTCAGGGCAAAGTCATTCCGCCGGAACAAATGCCCTGGGAGGAAACCGTAGACGGAATCAAATACAGCGGAACACTTCAGCGGATTGCTTATGCCTATATAAAGAAAGACAATATAACTTCAGCTACATATAAAGGCATCCTTAATTACTATCTCAACCAATAACCTGTATCCGCCCTGCGATGCCCTTTATTCCACAGTTTCTTTCAAAACGTCCAAGCTGCCAGCCGCAGCACTATACTTAAAAGTCCAGGAATTTTAAAGCTGCACACAAACCGCAGGACCATGCGGTTTGGCGCGCAGCCAAAATGAGCAGGGGAGCTCATTTTGACTGCGCGGATTCCGCAGGCAAGATTCAATACTTTCACATAAGGATACCAAAAAATTATGGCAACTTGGAATTCCAGGGGACTGAGAGGTTCCACGCTGGAGGATATGATCAACAGGACAAATGAAAAGTACTCCGACGCGGGACTGGCGCTGATTCAGAAAGTACCGACCCCTATCACGCCGCTCAAAATAGATAAAGAACACCATCAGATCACCCTGGCATACTTTGAGCAGAAGAGTACGGTTGATTACATCGGAGTAGTACAGGGGCTTCCGGTTTGTTTTGACGCAAAGGAATGTGCCACGGACACCTTTGCCCTTCAGAATATTCACGGACATCAGGTGGATTTTATGCAGAAATTCGAAAAGCAGGGAGGCATTTCCTTTTTTCTGATTTATTACACACATAAGGATATCTTTTACTATCTGCCCCTGGAGATGCTGCTGTACTTCTGGAACCGTTCAAAGGAGGGAGGCCGGAAAAGTTTCCGCTATGATGAGCTGAATCCGGAGTATGTTCTTCCCCGGAAGCACGGAATTCTGGTTCCATACCTGGACATGCTGCAGAAGGATTTGGATGACAGGGCTTGACAGCGACAGTATCTTTCGATATACTACAACTGATTTGTTCAGCAGCGTGTTAGCACGTTAAACCGTTAAAGCATATGTACCCGGGACTTCCTTATGACATTGCCGGTTCTTTTACGGCAAATCCTGAGAGCAGGGCGGGAAAGTGGAATGCAGGGCCTGATATGCTCCTGATATAATAATGAGCCAAAACAGAATGTCCGTATGGGCTGGAGGATGATATGAGTCAGAGATTATTACATACGCCGGAGGGAGTCCGGGATCTGTACGGAAAGGAATATGCCGAAAAGCTTTATGTGGAAAACCGTCTGAAAGAGAGCATTCACCTCTACGGCTATGAGGATATCCAGACCCCTACATTTGAATTTTTTGACATTTTTTCCCGGGAAATCGGCACGACTCCCAGCAGGGAGCTCTACAAGTTCTTCGACAAGGATGGAAATACACTGGTGCTCCGTCCCGACTTCACTCCGTCCATTGCCAGATGCGCCGCGAAATATTTCTGGGAGGAACAGGTGCCGCTGCGGTTTTGCTATCTTGGAAATACTTTTACGAACACATCCAGTCTGCAGGGAAAACTCAGGGAAGTAACCCAATTAGGGGTGGAACTGATCAATGATCCGTCGGCGGAAGCGGATGCGGAAATGATCTCTTTGGTTGTCCGCGCACTGCGCAGTACGGGACTGGAGCGGTTTCAGGTTGCCATAGGAGATGTGGAGTATTTTAAGGGACTCTGTGAGGAGGCAGGACTGGACGAGGAGACCGAGCTGGATCTGCGGGCTTTTATTTCAGGGAAAAATTATTTCGCGGCCCAGGCGCTTTTAGAAGAGCGGGGCGTAAAGGAAGCTTATCAGGACAGGCTTCTGCGGCTGGCGGATTTCTTCGGGGATATGGAGTCTCTCTCCGAGGCGGGAGCCATGGCGGGCAACGAGCGTTCCCAAAGGGCTGTTGAGCGGCTGGAGCGGACAGCTTCCTTATTAAAATTATATGGTGTGCAGGATTACGTTTCCTTCGATCTGGGCATTCTCAGCAAGTACAGATATTATACAGGGATGGTTTTTAAAGCCTATACCTATGGGATAGGGGAAGCCATTGTGAAAGGCGGCAGATATGACAGACTGCTGCAGCAGTTTGGAAAGGACGCCCCGGCAGTGGGCTCTGTCATGGTGGTGGACAGCATTCTGGAGGCGCTTTCCAGCCAGAAGGTGAAGCTTCCAGTTCCGGAGGCGGTGCGTACCATTTCCTACAGCGGTGACAATTACTGCGAAAAACTGGCCGAGGCGCAGCGTCTCCGCAGCCAGGGAATTCCCGTGAAACTGACAGGAACTGCCGGGAAATAACACTGCAATTCCTTTTTGATTACAGGGTTCGCGAAGCGGTTTCTGTATATGGTCAGGCAAAAGGAATGAATGTGCTTACAAGTAGAATTCAGGAGGAACGAAAATGACGGAGGAACGGTATCTGACCTTTGCCCTGGCGAAGGGCAGACTGGCCTTTCAGACTTTGGAATTGTTTGAGAAAATGGGAATTTCCTGCGAGGAAATGAAGGATAAGAAAACGCGCAGGCTGATATTCGTAAAT
This sequence comes from uncultured Lachnospiraceae bacterium, assembly GCA_947385785.1. GTDB lineage: Bacteria > Bacillota > Clostridia > Lachnospirales > Lachnospiraceae > Acetatifactor. Next base: position 9,239 of record CANDMH010000058.1, on the reverse strand, counting down.
CAGGAACGGAAATTGAAATTTTTCCTTGCAAAAGGACCTGACGTACCCACTTATGTGGAGTACGGGGCGGCGGATATCGGGGTGGCCGGAAGCGACACGATTCTGGAAGAGAACCGGAATGTGTATGAGGTGCTGGATCTGGGCTTCGGGAAATGCCGTATGTGCGTATGCGGCCCGGAGTCTGCCCGGGAGTTGCTCAAGCATCATGAGCGAATCCGGGTGGCAAGCAAATACCCCAACATTGCAAAGGATTATTTCTATAATAAAAAGCATCAGACAGTAGATATTATTAAGCTGAACGGCTCCGTAGAGCTGGGGCCGCTGGTGGGACTGTCAGATGTCATTGTTGATATCGTGGAGACCGGTTCCACACTGAAAGAAAACGGGCTGCAGGTATTGGAGGAGGTCCGCCCCCTGTCAGCCAGAATGATAGTCAATCCCGTCAGCATGCAGATGGACAGGCCGCGGATTCAGGAGATTGTGCTGGGACTCAAGGAAGTGATGTCTCAGGAAATGCCTGTAGTTCCTTAGGAAGTACCTGGCATGCCTTAGGAAGTATCTGCAATTCCTCAGGAAGTGTCCGCAGTTCTTTAGGACATGTCTGTAATTCCTTAGGAAGTGCCTGCAGTTCCTTAGGAAATGCAGGCAGCTTGAGAAAACGATGAAATATTTGCCCGATGAAGAGGGGCGGAAAGGCAACAGATGAGAATCGTAGAATTAACCGGGGAATCAAAGAAAAACATATTAAATGATCTGTTAAAGAGAAGCCCGAACAACTATTCGGAATATGAGAGTACTGTAAACGAAATTCTGGAAGATGTCCGCAAAAACGGAGACAGCGCGTTATTTGCCTATACACAGAAATTTGACCATTTTGCGCTGAACGCGGAAAATATCCGGGTGGACAGAAAAGAGACAGAGGAGGCTTACGGCAAACTGGACAGCGGGCTTGTGGAGGTCATGCGGCACAGCGCGGAAAATATACGGGAGTTTCACAGAAAGCAGCTTCGCAGCGGCTGGTTTGATACCAGAGAGGACGGCAGTCTCCTGGGGGTCAGAATGACGCCCATTGCCAGGGCGGGGGTGTATGTCCCCGGCGGTAAGGCAGCTTATCCCTCCAGCGTGCTGATGAATGTGATTCCGGCGAAGGTTGCCGGAGTAAAGGAAATCATTATGACCACGCCTCCCGGGGCGGACGGCCGCGTGAATCCGGGCACTCTGGTGGCCGCGGATATTGCCGGCGTGGATACCATATACAAGGTGGGCGGCGCACAGGCTGTGGCTGCCATGGCTTTCGGAACGGAGTCCGTCCCCAAAGTTGACAAGCTTACCGGCCCCGGCAATATATTCGTCGCCCTGGCGAAAAAAGCCGTATACGGTTATGTGGGGATTGATTCCATTGCGGGTCCCAGCGAAATCCTGGTTTTGGCGGATGAGACGGCCAATACAAGGTATGTTGCGGCAGATTTGCTCTCCCAGGCAGAGCACGACGAACTGGCAAGCGCGATTCTGATCACCACTTCCAGGGAACTGGCGGAGAAGGTTTCGGAACAGGTTAAAATTTTTACGGAGAAGCTGTCCCGCAGAGAAATCATACAGAAATCACTGGATCAGTACGGTTATATCATGCTGGCCCCAAATATGCAGGACGCAATCGATGCCGCCAACGAGATTGCCTCGGAGCATCTGGAAATACTGACGGAAAATCCCTACGAAATCATGGCGAAGATTCATAACGCAGGAGCCATTTTCCTGGGCGAGCATTCCTCCGAGCCGTTGGGAGATTATTATGCCGGCCCCAACCATATCCTCCCCACCAACGGCACCGCGAAATTCTTTTCGCCCCTGAACGTGGACGATTTTATGAAAAAAACAAGTATCATCTCATATTCCAGAGATGCTTTGGAGAAAGTACATAAAGAAATCGAAATTTTTGCGGAGAGCGAAGGACTGACAGCTCATGCCAACAGCATCAAAGTGCGGTTTGAAGAATAGGACAGTAGGTTGAATCCGCGAAAAGAGGAAGCGAATAAGAATGAGAATTGCAACTGTAAACAGAACAACAAAGGAAACTGACATATCCGTCACAATAAATCTGGATGGAACCGGCATTTCGGAAATCTCTACAGGAATCGGTTTCTTTGACCACATGCTGGAGGGTTTTTCCAGACATGGCTTTTTCGATCTGAAATGCCATGTAAAGGGCGATCTGCATGTGGACGGCCATCATACAGTGGAAGATACCGGCATCGTGCTGGGCCAGGCTATGGCAAAATCCTGGGGCGATAAGAAGGGAATTCGAAGGTACGGTTCGTTTATTCTTCCGATGGATGATGCTCTGGCCCTGTGCGCCGTGGATTTGTGCGGCAGACCATATCTGAATTTTGCGTGTGATTTTCAGGCGGAAAGGGTGGGCGGACTGGATACGGAGCTGGTGAGAGAATTTTTCTATGCGGTTTCCTACAGTGCGGGCATGAATCTGCATCTGAAAATGTTGGACGGACAGAATACCCACCACATGATAGAAGCCATGTTCAAGGCTTTTGCCAAGGCGCTGGACATGGCCGTAAGCCCGGAGCCGCGGGTAACGGATGTGCTCAGCACCAAGGGCAGCCTGTAGAAGAAGCCCGTACTTTACAGCTGCGGCTCCGGCTTCTGGATAAAGCAGGAAGGATAAGAACGGTTTGTGTGCATCACAGTGTGCCAGGTGCAGGCACACTGTAAACCCTCCAGGCAATTCTCTTTATTGCCTTACTTTCCATACAAGGTGGTGCGGCCAGGCCTGCCCTGTAGGCCTTATGCATGGAGGTTTAAAAATACGCAGGAGCAGAGGGAAGTACATTCTCAAAGCCCTGTAAAACAAATGAGGTACTCCAATGATGGTAAAAAAATTCGTACCATGTATCTATTTATACAATGGCCATGCAGTACGGCGACTGGACGACATGTCAGTAGTAGAGACGGATCCGCTGCGCCTGGTGGGCATGTACAATGAAAACAACGCGGACGGACTGATTGTCTTTGATCTGTCCCAGGGCGACCAGGCCCATGAGGAAGCCCTGGACATGATTAAGGAAATCTGCGCGGCCGCCGAGATGGAGGTCACAGGCGCAGGGAACATAAAGCGGATGGAGGATGTGAAAAAGCTCCTCTATGCCGGCTGCAGGCGCGCGGTGCTGGATTACACAAAGCCGGGCAACATCGCCATTACCGAGGAAGTTTCCCTGAAATTCGGCAGGAATAAGATTCTTGCCTCTTACGACAATTCCAATGTGGTGGCAGCCAATAAGGAACTGCTGGAGCAATATGTTTCCGCCCTCCTTCTGATGAACCCCCATCAGATTCGGGAGACGGAAAAGCTGACCAATCTTCCCTTCTATGTCCAGGTAAATCAGATTGCCCTGAACAAGCTGATGGAAATCTTTTCCTACCAGAATGTATGCGGTGTCACAGGCAATACGATCAATGACAATTACCGTGATATTTTAACCTTGAAAAATCTGTGCAGGGAGAACGGAATCCTGGTGGAGACCTTTGAAGCCGCTTATCAGTGGGAGGACTTTAAGAAAAACGGAGACGGAATGGTGCCGGTGATTGTACAGGATTACCGCACGCAGGAAGTCCTGATGATGGCATACATGAATGAAGAAGCTTATGATCAGACCATCCATACGGGCAGAATGACTTATTTCAGCAGAAGCCGGGGGCAGCTCTGGCTGAAAGGGGAGACCAGCGGCCATTTTCAGTATGTGAAAAGCCTTACCGCAGACTGTGACATGGATACCATCCTGGCAAAGGTTTCCCAGGTGGGCGCCGCCTGCCATACAGGCGCAAGAAGCTGCTTTTTCAATGAGATTACCAAAAAGGAATATGAGGAAGCCACCAATCCCCTTCAGGTTCTGGAAGAGGTGCTGGATGTGATAAAGGACAGGAAGGTACATCCGAAGGAAGGTTCCTATACCAACTATCTCTTTGATAAGGGCATCGACAAAATCCTGAAAAAGCTGGGAGAGGAAGCCACTGAAATTGTGATTGCCGCCAAGAATCCCAATGCCAATGAGGTAAAATATGAAATGAGCGATTTCCTGTATCATATGATGGTGCTCATGGTGCAGAAGGATATCAGCTGGGAAGAGATTGCGGTGGAGCTGGCAAACCGTTAGTGCAAATACGAAAAGTGTTTGAAATTCCCATGCATCCTGCGAAAAAGACTTTCACAGAAATGGCTGATTTGTATAAAGGAGGGCGTCACGACAATGATGACAGATACAGCTTTATACCCATACCTGAAAAGCATAATAGATACTGACCGCAGCGCTGTGGTCGTCTGCAATCTACAGCATGAAATCATCTATATGAACCCGGCTGCAGCAGAACGCTACAAAAAACGGGGCGGAGCGGAATTGCTGGGCAAAAGTCTGCTGAACTGTCACAACTCTGTATCCAGAGAACGGATAGAACAGGTTCTGTCCTGGTTCCGGGAAAGCGACACCCACAATATCATCTACACATTTCACAATGAGAAGGAAAACAAGGATGTCTATATGGTTGCCCTGCGGGATACGGATAATGGTTTAATCGGTTATTACGAAAAGCATGAGTACCGAAACCGTGAGACTGGCAGCCTGTATGATTTCAAGCATTAAAAGGAGGGCGACATGCTGCTGATACGTAACGGATATATGATTGACCCGAAATCCGGCCTGGAGGGAAAATACGATCTGCTGATTGAAGAGGACAGAATCAAAAAGATCGGAAAACAGCTGACACCGCCCTGCGAAAACTGCCGGGTGATTGACGCGGAAGGTCTTCTGGCAGCACCGGGCCTTGTGGATGTACATGTACATTTTCGGGATCCCGGCTTTCCGGACAAGGAGGATATCCTGACAGGTGCAGAAGCGGCGGCAAAAGGCGGCTTCACCTCAGTCATAATGATGGGAAATACGAAGCCCCCCATAGACAATAGCGATACGCTGCAATATGTGTTGACCAAAGGAAAGCAGACGGGAATCCACGTACTGTCCTGTGCCAATGTAACGCTGGGTATGCAGGGAAAGGAACTGACAGCCATGGAAGAGCTGGCGGCACATGGAGCCGTGGGATTTACGGATGACGGTGTCCCGCTGATGGATAAGGAACTGGTCCGCAGCGCCATGGAACATGCCGCCAGACTGGACATGCCCATCAGCTTTCATGAGGAAAATCCCGAATTGATTGCGGAAAACGGTATCAACCGTGGAAAAGCCAGTGCATATTTCGGCATCAGCGGCTCTCCCAGAGAAGCGGAAATCAGCCTGGTGGAGCGAGATTTACAGCTGGCGCTGGAGACGGGCGCACATGTCAATATACAGCACATCAGTGCGCGGGAATCCGTAGAACTGGTGCGCCGTGCACGGGAAAAGGGTGGCAACATCCATGCGGAAGCCACACCGCATCATTTTACCCTTACCGAGGACGCTGTGATCAAATACGGAACCCTGGCCAAAATGAACCCGCCCCTGCGTGAGGAAGCGGACCGCCTGGCGATTATTCAGGGGCTTGTGGACGGTACCATCGATATCATAGCCACCGACCATGCGCCACATACCGCGGAGGAAAAGGCAAAGTCCCTGACAGCGGCGCCAAGCGGGATAATCGGCCTGGAGACCGCGCTTCCTCTGGCTGTCACACAGCTGGTGCAGGCAGGATATCTGACCATGCTCCAGCTTCTGCGCCTGATGAGCACCAATCCGGCCACCCTGTATCACCTGGACGCGGGATACCTGGCAGAGGGAGGCCCGGCAGACCTGATACTGATCGACACAGCCGCGGAAGTGATTCCGGAGGAGTATGCATCCAAAGCAGCCAATACGCCGTTCACCGGCTGGAAGCTCGGCGGAAAAGTGATATACACCATTTCTTCAGGAAAAATTGTGTACCAGGAAGCTTAGGAACTGTCCCAAAATAACTTCCCATATTCCTTGTCTTTTTCTCCGCAGGCACCGCTCAAAAATCAGCTACATGGCTCACTATGCGCTTGATTTTTGAGCGTCACCGACGAAGAAAAATCCTGCGGACTATCAGTAAGTTATTTCGTGCCAGTTTCTTAGGAACAAGATTAAAACGAGAGCAGGAAACCGAATTATGTTTTTTAAGAGCAGAGAAAAAGAAGACAGACTCAAAAACGAGCTGATACAAAGCCTGGAAGAAAAATTTCAGACGCTGAAACAGGACATCGGCGCAGGCAGCCGCCAGCTGGAGGAAATGAATCAAAAGGTGGGACAACTTCAGCTGTCCGTGCAGAAGCATGACATGTCAATCGAAGATTTGCTGGAAGAGTGGGATGAGCGGCGCTCGGACGAGGCACAGGTGCGGGCCAGATTTCAGGAAGGAGAGCGCAGCGAAAATCTGCTGCTGAAAGTATTCGAAGCTTATCAGGAGCAGTTCTGGAATCTGAGACGTTTTGCCGATACCGCGGACAGCGAACTGGCTGCGCAGCTGGCTTTGATGGAAAAGAACCTGCAGCATGACAGGCAGCTTTGCGGCATCAGCATGATCGGGGAATGCGGCGTTGAAATCAACTATGATCTTCATGAGGTCATTGAAGTGCTGGATACGACGGATACCAGGCTGGATGGCGTGATAGCCGCGGTATACAGCTGCGGTTACCTGTATAAAGGAAAGGTGAAAAAGAAAGCCCGGGTTGGGGTATACCGTACTATAAATATGCCGGGCTGACAATTCCTAAGGAAATGCCTGCAATTCCCTGAGAAGTACCTGCAATTCCCTGAGAAGTACCTGCAATTCCTTAGGAAATGCCTGCAATTCCTTAGGAAGTACCTGCAATTATCCTACAATCCCTGTATGTACAACAAGTATGATATGTATCAGATCTTTCGAGGATACGTTTCGCAAGCGCCACACAAACAAAAGCTCATATCTCCGGGGCGCAGAACACATGAAAAGGAGCAGAACATGGAGACAATTATCGGCATTGATTTGGGAACCTCCACCACCGAGGCCGCAGTCATCAGGGACGGCAAACCCGTAATGATTATGAACCTGGAAAATGAAGTGATAACCCCTTCCGCAATCGGGCTTGATAAAAGCGGCAACTGGGTAGTGGGTGAGAAAGCAAGAGCCCAGTATCTGTTGTCTCCTGAAAATACCGCGATTGAAATAAAACGCAGGATCGGAACCAATGAGAAGATAGCCCTTGGAAAACAGAGTTATACCCCCGTAGCGCTCTCTGCAAAGCTTCTGGGATATGTGAAAACCTATGTTTCGGAATTCCTGCAGGAAGATATCACCCGGGCTGTGATTTCGGTTCCGGCTTATTTTGACGATATTCAGCGCCAGGCGACCGTAAAGGCCGGAATGGAAGCCGGGCTGCAGGTGGAACGCATCATTAATGAGCCCACAGCCGCCGCCTTAAGCTATGGCCTGGAGCACATGGAGGAAGAGAGCCACATCCTGGTTTATGACCTGGGCGGCGGTACTTTTGATGTCACGCTTCTGGAAATGTTTGACGGTGTGCTGGAGGTAAAGGCGAGCAACGGCGACAATAAACTGGGCGGCAAGGATTTCGATGAAAAGCTGATGGAATGTCTCAGGGAAAGGTTCCGTGAAAAGCACGGCATGGATCTCATGAAGAATACCTATGCGGCGGTAAAGCTGAAGGATGAGGCAGAACGGTGCAAAAAGGAGCTGAGCACACAGGATTCCTGCCATGTGCTTGTGCCCATGATCATTGAAAAGGGCGGAAAGCCCCTGGCCCTGGACGAAGTGATCACGGTGGAGCAGTTCGAAGAGATGACCCGGGAACTGATAGAGCGGACACATCACCCAATAGAAGTCGTGCTGGCGGACAGCGGAATTCTCGCATCCGAAATCGACAGAGTCATCCTGGTGGGCGGCTCCACCAGAATGCCTCTGGTGACAAAGGATATCAGGGCCTTTCTCAATATGGAGCCCTCCGGGTCGGTGAATCCGGATTATGCCGTTGCGGAAGGCGCCGCAATACAGGCAGGCATCATTCAGGGCAGCATCCGCCAGGAAGACAGTATCCTGATGACGGATGTGAATCCCTATACCCTGGGCGTCCGCGTCACGGACCGGCTGACAGACGACAGCATGGGTGTAGTCATTCCCCGAAACGTGACAATCCCCGCCACCCGCAATCAGGTTTATTCCACAAGCGCAGATTATCAGGATACGGCCAGAATCGAAGTGTATCAGGGAGAAAGCGACATTGCCAGCCACAATCATTTTCTGGGAGAGTTTTTGATACAGGGCATTCCGCGGAAAGCGGCGGGAGCTGAAAAAATCGGTGTGGAATTTACCTACAATCTCAACGGCATGCTGGAGGTGCGCGCCTCCATACTCAGCACGGGAAAACAGGCCGGTATCCAGATCAACATGATGGAAGAGGAAGGCGAAGAGGAAATCATTGATGTGAGAAACTGGAAGGATTCTCCCTATGCGAAGCAGTTCCGTGCAATTGTGCGCCGAACGGAGAAACTGCTGCAGAATCCGGAGACTCATAGGGACCCGCTATGGGCGGAAGATCTGGAGGATTCCCTGTATGAGCTGAAAGCCGCTCTGGTGCGGGAGGACCTGGAGGGTGCGAAAGAAGCGGAAGAAGAGCTGATGGACATGCTGGCAGACGGCTGAAGAGGAGGTGAGGAACCATGAATACATATTACCAGATATTGGGACTGGAGCCGGGCGCCTCCCAGCTGGAGATCAAGAAAGCCTATTTTAAAATGATACGCCAGTATTCACCGGAGTCGAATCCGGAACAGTTCCAGAAGATCCGCGAAGCTTACGAACAGCTGAAGAATGGAGGCGATGAGCCCGACGGACCTGTGTTTCCTCCTTTCAGCGAGCCATTTGCCGAAAAGATGATGGAACAGATAGCGAACTGCCGAAAGATGGGAGATTCGGTACGCTACAGAGATACCGCACAGGAAGCCTGGAAGCTGTTTCCGTCGGATCTCCAGTTTTTGTATCATCTGGTGCTTGCCCAGCGCAAATGCGGCAATACAGGCAAGGCTGTCAAAAATGCCGAGCTGCTGGTCGGTAAGGACCCGCAGAACAAATGGTTTCAGAGAGAGCTTGCCGTCTCTTATATCGAACGCGGTTTTACACAGAAGGCATATTGGGCCTGTGAAAAAGCTTACGAACTGGGATGCCGGGATCTGGATTTTGTGCTGATGTATGCCAGGGAATGCGATAACTATGGCGAATATATAAAAGGC
>CANDMH010000057.1 GCA_947385785.1 uncultured Lachnospiraceae bacterium | reverse complement strand
GCACGCTTCTGGCAGGAGGCGCCATCGGCAGGAAGCTGGATTTCATTGCCCAGGAGATGAACCGGGAGGCCAATACGATTCTGTCCAAGGCAGGCGATCTGGAGACATCCAATTATGCCATTGAGCTGAAGACGGAGATTGAAAAGGTCCGGGAGCAGATTCAGAATATAGAATAGGAGCCCGTTTTACATGCTGATTCATATCGGTTTTGGGAATATCGTAAATACGGAGAAAATCATAGCGATTGTCAGCCCGGAGTCCGCACCCATCAAACGGCTTGTGCAGGGCGCGAAAGAGAAAGGGCTTGCCATAGATGCCACCCAGGGGCGCAAGACGAAGTCGGTGCTGATCATGGATGGCAGCCAGGTGGTTCTGTCGGCGCTTCTGCCGGAGACCGTGGCGGGGCGGGTACAGGAAGGCACAGAGCTTTCGGAGGAAAAATAATATGGAGAAAAAAGGAATTCTGATCGTGATTTCCGGTTTTTCCGGCGCGGGGAAGGGTACACTGGTAAAGGAGCTTCTGCGCAGGTACGATGAGTATGCGCTGTCGGTTTCCATGACTACCCGGACTCCCAGGCCCGGCGAGCAGGAGGGAGTGGACTACTTTTTCACGGACAGGGCGCATTTTGAGGAAACCATTGCCCGGGACGGGTTGGTGGAATATGCGCAGTATTGCGGAAATTATTACGGTACGCCGAGAGCATATGTGGAAGAGCGACTGGCGGCGGGAAAAAATGTGATACTGGAGATTGAGATACAGGGAGCATTGAAAATCAGGGAGAAATTTCCGGAGAGCCTGCTTTTGTTTGTGACGCCGCCAGGCGTGGCAGAGCTGGAGCGCAGGCTGGCAGGAAGAGGGACGGAAAACCCGGAGACAATTGCCAGACGGCTGGCGCGGGCCGCGGAGGAATCAGAAGGCGTGGAAGCCTATGATTATATAGTTGTGAACGACAGGCTGGAGGAATGCGCGGAGGAGATTCACATGCTGGTGGATGCCGCCCGCAGGGCTCCGGTGAGAAGAAAGGAACTGATCGGAGAGATCAGAGAGGAATTGAATCGTTTCGCGAAAGGAGTGCAGAATTAATGTTACATCCATCTTATTCAGATTTGATGAAAGTAGTGAACAGTGAGGTAGAACAGGGAGAGGCGCCCATTGTGAACAGCCGTTATTCCATTGTGATGGCCACTTCCAGAAGGGCCAGGCAGCTTATCGGCGGCGATGACCCCATGGTCCCCGGCAAGGATAAGAAGCCTTTGTCCGTGGCGGTGGAAGAGCTGAACCAGGGTAGGATCAAGATACTGGGCAGTGAATGATGCGGGGAGAGGGAAGTGTCCTGCGGCAGTTTCGGGGTATTTTCCGGTAGAGGTAGCTGGTTGAGATGCCAGCTATTTTCGCATATACGGATTACAAAACCGGAAGAGAAAAAGGCTGCGGCGATATCTGCGGGAAGCTTTGAAACGGAGCGGGACGAAGCCTTCGGGGAGGAAATTTACTTTATTATGAATATTATGTTTGTGTCGCTGGGCTGTGACAAGAACCTGGTGGATACGGAAATGATGCTGGGGCTTCTGCAGAAGAAAGGTTATGCTTTTACAGAGGATGAGCGTGAAGCGGATGTTATCGTGGTCAACACCTGCTGCTTTATCGGGGATGCCAAGGAAGAGAGCATCCGGACATTGCTGGAGACGGCGGAACTCAAGAAAACGGGAAGGCTGAAAGCGCTGATAGCCGCCGGGTGCCTGGCCCAGCGGTATCAGAAGGAAATCCGGGAGGAGATTCCCGAGGTGGACGCTCTGGTGGGAACCATGGCAATCGGGGAGATTGCCGAAGCCGTGGAGGAAGCACTGAGAGGCAATGGAGGGAACCATTACCGTGACCTGAATGCGGCGCCGGCGGTATACAGGGACAGGGCAGTCACCACCGGGGGACATTATGCTTATCTGAAGATTGCGGAGGGCTGCGGTAAGCACTGTACGTACTGTATCATTCCGAAGGTCAGGGGAAAGTACAGAAGCATTCCCATGGAAGAACTGACAGCCCAGGCGGAAAGGCTTGCGGAGGGCGGTGTCAGGGAGCTGATACTGGTGGCGCAGGAGACGACTTTGTACGGTGTGGATTTATATGGGAAAAAGAGCCTGCCGGAGCTTTTAAAGAGGCTTGCGGCGATAAGGGATATCAGGTGGATCCGGATTTTGTACTGTTATCCGGAGGAGATTACGCAGGAGCTGACAGAGACCATTGCCCGGGAGCCGAAGATCTGCCATTATCTGGATATACCCATTCAGCATGCCTCGGACGGCGTGCTGAGGCGCATGGGCAGACGTACCACCCAGGCACAGCTTCGCGGCATCATTGAAGGCCTGAGGGAGCGGATTCCGGATATCTGCCTGAGGACTACGCTGATCAGCGGCTTCCCGGGGGAGACGCAGGAGGATTTCGAGGAGCTTTACCGATTTGTCAATGAGATGGAATTTGACAGGCTGGGGGTTTTTCCCTATTCCAGGGAGGAAGACACGCCGGCTGCGGATATGCCGGAACAGGTGGAGGAATCGGTGAAGGAGAGCCGGCGGGACGAGCTGATGGAGCTGCAGCAGGCGGTGGCCTTTGAAAAAGCCGAAAACATGGTGGGACAGGTCCTGACTGTCATGATCGAGGGCAGAGCTGCGGACGAAGATGTGTACGTGGCCAGGACTTACCGGGATGCGCCGGAGGTGGACGGATATCTGTTTGTGAATACAGACGCATCTCTGGCCAGCGGGGATTTTGTGAAGGTGCTCGTGACAGATTCCAATGAATATGACCTGATTGGCGAAATTGTGGAGGACGGGGAGGATTATTCATGAAAAAGATGAATTTGCCCAACAAGTTGACAATATTCCGTATGATTCTGATTATTCCTTTTGTCCTGCTGCTTCTGGGCGGGAATGGGGGATGGTTCGGAACATTGTTTGAAGGAACCGGAAAAGCCGTGGATTACAGCGCGCTGGCTATCTTTATCATTGCCAGCCTGACGGATTTGATCGATGGCAAAATTGCCAGAAAATATAATCTGGTAACCAATTTCGGGAAGTTTATGGACCCGTTGGCGGATAAGCTGCTGGTCAGCGCGGCCATGATAGCCCTGGTGGAACTGAAGCGGATTCCGGCATGGATTGTCATCATTATTATCAGCAGGGAATTTATCATCAGCGGATTCCGTCTGGTGGCGTCAGACAATGGCGTAGTCATAGCGGCAAGCTACTGGGGAAAATTTAAGACGGTATTCCAGATGGTGATGGTATGTCTGATGATTGCGGATATTCCGGGCCTGCGGATGCTGACGAATGTGGTTATGTGGATTGCGGTGGCGCTGACAGTCATTTCCCTGATCGATTATCTGCTGAAGAATAAGGATGTAATGCGGGAACAAAAATGAGAAAGACCTGCGGCATATGCTGCCGAAAGGAGCAAGGGAGATTATGAAAGTTGAGTTGATATGTGTGGGCACGGAGCTTCTGCTGGGCAGCATCGTAAATACGAATGCGGCCTACCTGGCGGAAAAATGTTCGGGGCTGGGACTTTCCTGTTATTTTCAGACAGTGGTGGGCGACAATGAGGAGCGGCTTTCCCAGGTGCTGAAGACGGCGATGGAGCGTTCCGATATCGTGATTTTGTCCGGCGGCCTGGGTCCAACGGAGGACGATCTGACCAAGGAGACGGCGGCGAAGGTCTGCGGAAGGGAATTAAAGCTCCATGAACCCAGCAGGCAGGCCATCGAAGCCTTTTTTGCACAGAGAGGGCTGGTGCCCACAGACAATAACTGGAAACAGGCGGTACTGCCGGAAGGGGCCATTGTCCTGGTGAACCATAACGGTACGGCTCCGGGAGTGATTCTGGAGACGGAGAGCGCGAGACTGATTCTCCTGCCCGGCCCTCCCGGGGAATTGCAGCCCATGTTTGAGGAGAGTGTGGTTCCTTATCTGGCGGCGCTGACTTCCCAGGTTATCTGTTCCCAGACCGTGAAGGTATGCGGCATAGGGGAGAGCAAAGCGGAAACCATGGTGAAGGACCTGATAGAAAAGCAGACCAATCCAACCATTGCCACCTATGCAAAAACAGGGGAAGTTCATATCCGTGTCACCGCCAACGCGGGAGACAGGAAAACTGCCATGAAGCTTATCAAACCCATGGTGAAGGAGCTGAAAAACCGGTTCGGAAACAATATCTACTCCACAGAGGAGGATACCACACTGGAGAAGGCCGTGGCGGATCTGGCGCTTGCCAACGGGCTGACCATTACCTGTGCGGAATCCTGTACCGGAGGCATGCTCTCCGCCAGGCTGGTAAATGTGCCGGGGATTTCCGAGGTCTATAAAACGGGTGTGGTGACTTACGCCAACAAGGCGAAGCGCAGGCTGCTGGGGGTAAAGAAAAGCACTTTGCAGAAGTACGGCGCCGTGAGCGAGAAGACTGCGGAAGAGATGGCAAAGGGCGCCGCGGTGATGTTTAAGGCGGATGTGGCCGTGGCTGTCACCGGCATAGCGGGGCCGGAGGGAGGGACTGCGGAGAAGCCGGTGGGTCTGGTCTATATTGGCTGCCATGTCAAGGGTAAGACTACAGTGAGGGAATACCGCTTCTCGGGAAACCGGTATAAGATCAGGGAATCGGCTGTCTCGGCCGCTCTGGCTTTGATGAGAGAGTGCATACTGGTGTATTACAGTAAGGTAACATTTGGAAAAGGGGAGTAACGGCCCCTTTTTTTCATCTTTTTATTGCCATGGAAAGAAAAATATGGTATGCTGTATGTATCTGATACTTCGTATGGAAGTCCTATGTATGTTATTTCGCAGACATTTCCTTACATTCCGGCGATTCGCCACAGAGTTCAGAGACATGGGTTTTGGCCTGAATATACTCGTGAGCGCATACATTTGCCGCTTTTTTTCTACGATACCGAAGCGCTCACTCGTTATACTGTTTCAGACGGCAAATGTTTTCGGGCGTGAGTATAAATTGCAGGAACTGCTTCGCGGACCCTGTCATCTAAAGGGAACAGCAGCTGTTTCCGACAATTCTTATAATTTACAGACAGGGAGGTGAGAGGACTTTGAGGGAGTTTTATGACACTCAAAATGTGATAATATGCTGAAACATAAGGGCAGTGCAGCAGCGCCCGGTTCCGGTTTGCCATTGAGATGCGTTCGTGTGCGTTTTGCACGTACAATCCCGGGCAACCGCAAGCTGCGGGTTTAAAACCGTTTTCCTTGTATTTCCGGGCTTTGGGCGAAGGGATTGCTTCTGATCATTCCGACAGTTCCTGACCCAGACAATAACAAAGCGTAGGTATGGATACACGCAAAATAACAGTTGACAAATGCGAACAAATGTTTTATTCTTATAGAAGACAGAACATTTGTTCCTTGAAGAAAAGGAGATTATAATATGGAAAAAGACGAAAAAATGAAAGCGTTGGATGCGGCCATCAGTCATATTGAGAAGCAGTTCGGAAAAGGGGCGGTCATGAAGCTGGGGGATCCCACTGCGCAGATGAATGTGGAGACCATTCCAACCGGTTCCCTGGGCCTGGATATCGCTTTGGGCCTGGGCGGCATTCCCAGGGGAAGAATCGTGGAGATATACGGGCCGGAATCCAGCGGTAAGACTACGGTGACCCTGCACATGGTCGCCGAGGTGCAGAGGATGGGAGGCATAGCCGGCTTCATCGATGCGGAGCACGCGCTGGACCCCGTATATGCCAGGAACATCGGGGTAGATATTGATAATCTGTACATTTCCCAGCCGGACAACGGAGAGCAGGCGCTGGAGATTACGGAGACCATGGTCAGGTCCGGCGCCGTGGATATCGTGGTGGTGGACTCCGTAGCGGCGCTGGTGCCGAAGGCGGAGATTGACGGCGAAATGGGGGACAGCCATGTGGGGCTGCAGGCACGTTTGATGTCCCAGGCGCTGCGGAAGCTTACGGCGGTGATCAGCAGGTCCAACTGTGTGGTGGTATTCATCAATCAGCTTCGTGAGAAGGTGGGGGTCATGTTCGGCAATCCGGAGACCACCACAGGCGGGCGTGCGCTGAAGTTCTATTCCTCCGTGCGTCTGGACGTGAGGAAGATTGAGGCCCTGAAGCAGGGCGGCGAGGTAATTGGTAACCGAACCCGTGTCAAGGTGGTCAAGAATAAGGTAGCTCCTCCGTTCAAGGAGGCAGAATTTGACATTATGTTCGGCAAGGGGATTTCCAGGGAAGGTGATATCCTGGATTTGGCGGTAGAACAGGACGTTATCGTGAAATCCGGCGCATGGTACGCCTATGAGGGCAATAAGATCGGCCAGGGACGGGAGAATGCCAAGCAGTATCTGCGGGATAATCCGGAGGTCTGTAAGGCGGTGGAAGAAAAAGTACGCGCCCATTACGGTTTCGGCAGTAAGCCCGACAGGGTGCTGGACACGGAGACGAAGAGTAATTTCAAAACTGGAACAAAGTCGGGAGGCAGATCGAAGTCGGGGAGTAAAGCGGAGGCAAAGGCAGCGGCGGCCAGGAATGACGATGAAGTGATACCGGTATCGGAACCAGCCCCTGAAGATACTTCCGACCTGACGGAGAATACGGATCCGGCATAATATGGAAGACGCGGTTTCGTCTGAACCAGCTGCAGCAGTCATTTTGTTACGGTTCACCTGGTGCCGCCGCGAGGCGTTTTCGTGCGCATTCAGCAGGAACAATCCCAGGCAACTAATTAGGTTGCTTGGACTGCGTTATTTCCCGGTAATTCCGCAGGAAGTGTATTCAGCGGTAAAGGAATGGGCTTATGAGGATAGAAATGTATGAGAAGAAGGGTTTATGAGAGTCACAGAGATTGAAGAAATATCAAAATCCCGTGCCAGGGTATATATCGATGAGGAATTCGCCTTTGTGCTGTACAGGGGCGAATTGCGTTCCTTTCATATCAGAGCTGGTGAGGAAGTAGATGAAGAAGCGTATCGCAGCATTATGGATGAGGTGCTGCCCAAAAGGGCAAAGCTTCGGGCCATGAATCTTCTGCAATCCAGAGAATATACGGTAAGACAGCTTCATGATAAACTGAAGGAAGGCGGTTATCCTGAGGACATCATAGGGCAGGCGCTGGATTATGTGGAAAGCTTCCATTATACGGATGATCTGCGTTATGCCACAGGCTTTATACGAAGCCATGAAGGGGACAGGAGCCGCAGGCGGATAGAGCAGGACCTGCTTCGGAGAGGGATAGACAGGGCCGTGCTGGAGCAGGCCTGGGCGGCATGGGAGGAAGAAGGCGGCGTCCAGGAGGAAGGCGCCATGATTCGGGCGCTTTTGGAGAAGAAAGGCTTTGACCGGGAAACGGCAGATCTGAAGCAGAGACAGAAGATGTATGGCTTTTTGATGAGGAAGGGGTTCCAGGCGGAACAGGTGCGCAGGGCAGTTCTCACGGACGGCAGCCGCTGTTGGGAATAAAGAACCAGGGAAAATCTATTGCTTTGTACAAATAGCACAACAAATTACACTGAGACTTGGAATATTTTTTGCAAAATATCGCGTTCCTACTTGACATTATGTTAAATTGAGTTTAGAATAAGTCTGTTGTGTATTGCTTGTTAGAATGTTTTCATTACATACATTCTAAATAAACTGTGGGGCGGAGACAAACTGCAGTGAAGTGTACAATGAAAATAGAATAAGGAGGTGCCCCTGTAGATGCTTGAGATTATAATTGCCGTAATTATATCTGTGGCAGTAACCGCAGTTGTGACCGCATATATCGTATTCAACTACCAGAAGAAGACAACGGAAGCAACCATTGGCAACGCGCAGGACAAGGCAAGAGAAATTATCGATGAAGCTCTAAAGGAAGCAGAATCCAAAAAGCGTGAAGCTCTCCTGGAAGTAAAGGAAGAGTCCATTCGTACCAAGAACGAACTGGACAAGGAGATCAAGGAGCGCAGGGCGGAAGTACAGCGCTCGGAACGCAGGGTTCAGCAGAAGGAAGAGAACATCGATAAGAAGACAGAATCTCTTGAAAAGCGTGAGTCGAATCTGACAGCCAGGGAAGAGGCTTTGAATAAGATCAAAGTCGAAGTTTCCAAGCTGAACGAACAGCGATTGCAGGAACTGGAACGAATTTCCGGATTAACCTCTGAACAGGCAAAAGACTACTTGTTGAAAATTGTTGAAGACGAAGTGAAACATGAATCGGCCATGATTATCAAGGAAATGGAGAGTCGGGCCAAAGAAGAAGCAGACAAAAAGGCGAGGGATTATGTGGTATCAGCTATCCAGAGATGTGCGGCAGACCATGTCTCCGAGACCACGATCTCCGTCGTACAGCTGCCCAATGACGAGATGAAGGGAAGGATTATCGGACGGGAGGGGCGGAATATCCGTACCCTTGAGACCATGACAGGTGTGGATCTGATCATAGACGACACACCTGAGGCAGTAATTCTGTCCGGATTTGATCCCATTCGTCGTGAGGTGGCGAGAATCGCACTTGAAAAGCTGATTGTGGACGGACGTATCCACCCTGCCCGGATTGAAGAGATGGTGGAGAAGGCCCAGAAAGAAGTGGAGATCATGATCAAGGAGGAGGGCGAAGCCGCTACACTGGAAGTCGGTGTACATGGCATTCACCCTGAACTTGTCAGGTTACTGGGTAAGATGAAGTTCAGAACCAGCTATGGACAGAATGCATTGAAACATTCTATCGAAGTGGCGCAGCTGTCAGGACTGCTGGCTGCAGAGCTTGGGTTGGATGTCAGGATTGCAAAACGTGCCGGACTGCTCCATGATATCGGTAAGTCTGTTGACCATGAGATGGAAGGTTCGCACATTCAGCTCGGTGTGGAGCTTTGCAGAAGGTATAAGGAGAATGCCACTGTGATCAACGCCGTGGAATCCCACCACGGTGATGTGGAGCCGACTTCACTGATTGCATGTATCGTACAGGCAGCCGATACCATATCCGCTGCAAGACCGGGCGCAAGAAGAGAGACGCTGGAAACCTATACCAGCAGATTGACTAAATTAGAGGAAATAACAAACAATTTCAAAGGAGTAGACAAGTCTTTTGCTATTCAGGCAGGACGCGAAGTCCGTGTAATGGTAGTACCGGAGCAGATTACGGATGCAGACATGGTTTTGCTGGCGCGTGATATTTCAAAGCAGATAGAGGCTGAACTGGAATATCCTGGACAGATTAAAGTAAATGTGATCCGTGAGAGCCGTGTAATTGATTATGCAAAATAATGAAAATGGAAAGAAACGCCGTGCATGTGTACGGCGTTTTTTACATCAGCTGTTCTATACATTTTCACCAATTGAAAAGATGCTTTTTTGATAAATTTGTAAAATTACCACTTGTGTGATGGTAAATTTTATAGTATGATAATGCAGGTGCATGATTGTATACGATGATACAAGGATATCGTTTAGAAACGTCTGGAAATACAATACTCGTAAGCGCATTCATTTGCCGTCTTCTGTTCTACGATGCCGAAGCGCTTACTCGTTATACTATTATGGATGGCAAATGTTTTTGCATGTGAGTATAAATTCTGGCGGTCTTGAGTATAAGGAAGTGCCTGAAAATTACAGGAACCGCTTCGCGAACCCTGTAATGAAAGAAAATAAGCGTGGAGGATAAAATGAAAGCATATCAGGAACTGAGTAAAGAGGAACTGCTGTCACTGAAGGCGGAGTTGGAAAAGGATTTTGAAGATGCCAGAGGGAAGGGCTTGAAGCTGGATATGTCCAGGGGAAAGCCTTCCGTGGCCCAGTTGGATATGGGGATGGATATTTTTGATGTACTGAATTCCAAGAGTGACCTGACAAGTATGGAAGGGATTGATGTCCGCAATTACGGTGTGCTGGACGGAATACTGGAAGCCAAGCATATGATGGCCGATATAATGGGTGTCACTGCAGATCACGTAATCGTATATGGCAATGCCAGCCTGAATGTGATGTTTGATGCTATTTCCAGCGCCATGACCCACGGGGTGATGGGGAATACACCCTGGTGCAGGCTGGATAAGGTAAAGTTTCTCTGCCCTGCTCCCGGCTATGACAGGCATTTTTCCATTACACAGCACTTTGGCATTGAGATGATCACAGTACCGATGACACCTCAGGGACCGGATATGGATATGGTGGAAAGACTTGTGTCTGAAGATGAGAGCATCAAAGGTATCTGGTGTGTGCCCAAGTATTCAAATCCCCAGGGCTATACCTATTCCGATGAGACAGTGAGAAGACTTGCCAATCTGAAGCCTGCGGCGAAGGATTTCCGCATTTTCTGGGATAATGCCTATGCGGTGCATCATCTCTATGATGAGGAGGAGAGGCAGGATAAGGTTCTGGAGATTCTGAGTGAGTGTGAGAAGGCGGGCAATCCTGATATGGTCTATGAATTTGCATCTACATCAAAAATCAGCTTTTCAGGTGCGGGAGTGGCTGCAATTGCCACATCAAAAGACAATCTGGAGTGTATCAAGAAGACTCTGGCGATTCAGACCATTGGCCATGACAAGATCAATCAGCTTCGTCATGTACGTTATTTTAAAAATTTCGATGGAATAAAGGCACATATGAGAAAGCATGCGGCTTTGATGCGTCCGAAATTTGAGGCAGTATTGAAGGTGCTGGACAGGGAATTATCCGGTACGGGAATCGGAGAGTGGACCAGGCCCAACGGAGGATATTTCATTTCTTTTGAAGCCATGGAGGGCTGCGCGAAGGCCATCGTGGCAAAGTGTAAGGAGGCGGGCGTTACCCTGACTGGAGCGGGGGCTACCTATCCTTATGGAAAGGATCCCAGGGACAGCAATATCAGGATTGCGCCTACTTATCCGACTCCGGATGAGCTGGCAATGGCTACGGATATCTTTGTGCTGTGTGTGAAGCTGACCAGTGTGGAGAAGCTGTTGGGACAGATGGGGGCTTTGGCCTGACGACATTACAGGAACCGCTTTGCGAACCCTGCAATCAGAAGGATATTATAGGAACCGCTTCGCGAACCCTGTAATCAAAAGGATATTACAGGAAAGTGCAGCAGTTGTTTCCGACAGTTTCCAGGGAAGGAACGTAGAAGCGCATAGCGTGGGGATTGGCCGCATAAGATGGAGTGGTATCACTTTTGAAAGGGCGGTGCGGCGGATGCGGTTTAGCTGGAAAGGTTTGAAGACAGGGAATCATACATTTCTGACATTTTTCTGTGTGGGTCTGATAGCGGGAATACTTGTGATTTATATGGGAAAGAGCATTTTGCTGGGGGATGTAGGCATGTTTGATGAATCCACCCTGTACCACCTGAAGTATATGACGGTGGACAGCAATGCTCTTTTTTGTTACGTTTTAAGGAAGAGAATGATTCGTTTTCTGGGGCTTGCCATTCTGTCTACAACGTATCTGGGGCTGGTGGCCTGTATGGGGGCAGCTTTCTGGTACGGGCTGTCTGCGGGGGCATTTCTGGCCACACTGACGATGCGGTATGGTATCAAGGGAATCCTGCTGGCGGTGATCAGCATGTTTCCCCAGTATCTGGTTTATGTGCCGGTGGTGCTGGCTCTGCTGCTCTGGTGTGAGGAACTGTTCAGAGGGATTTATGTGTGGGGAGAATACAGTGCGGCTGACAAAGGATTTCTGTTGAAAAAGGCGGGAAGGCTTCTGGTGCTTACCGCTGTACTGGTGGTCGGCTGTATGCTGGAAGCGTATATGAACCCTTATTTATTGATGGGATTTTTGAAAATTTTCTGATTTCGAAGGGAGCATGGTATAAAGAACATACCATGGAAGCATAATATGTCTTATCAGAAGCAATCCCTTTGCTTCTGATAAAAGGCGCGTTTCTTTGCGCCGCATTCACTTATAGGAAGCTGCATTTGCCAGCAGTTCCTTTGGAAAGCATGTGAAATGAATCGGAGTGGCAGATGATATGTTGCGGAGTGTATTTTTGACATTGACTGGAGTGAGCTACGGCCTGCTGGCAGCGGCAGGGGTGTTTACCGTGTTGGCGGCAGTGGGGCTGGTGCCTCGTTTTGCGGGCAAAACACACACGGCAAAGCATGTAATGATTTACGAGGAAATGGTAATATTCGGTACGCTGACAGGTTGCGTGCTCAGTGTCTTTTCCAGGTACTGCCAGTTCGGGGCCTGGTGGGAGAGTCATTTTCCGGGGTATGAGAGGCTGCTGCATGGAATAGGAGGTGTCTGGCAGGCGGTATTCGGGCTGTTTGCCGGAATGTTTATCGGATGTCTTGCGCTTGCGATTGCGGAGATGCTGGACAGTATCCCGATTCTGACGCGGCGTATTTCTTTTCGGCATGGATTGGGACTTGCCATTATCAGTATGGCGGCGGGAAAAATATGCGGCTCTCTCCTGTATTTCTGGACGGAGCTGCACCGGACGGTTGCGTAAGGAAGGCCTGGTCCTGATGGTGGTGTAAATCAATTATCATGTGGTTTACGAGCGTTTACGGTTAGGCATCAGGAAATGCCTGAAAATAACCTGCATGTAGAAGGCATTGCCCGGCAATTCCTGACACATCGACATTGACAGGCGGCCTGGAGCTGAGGGATATGTGATTTTGGGGGCTTAATCGAGGTGGTTTTTATGGCGAATGCAACGGTTTATCTGAAATGCGACAGGAATGTGGAGGTGCAGTCGGAGGATGTGTTTATGACGGACATTGGTTCTCTGCGCTGTGCGGATTCGACGGTTGCTGCGAAGCTGAAGGCATTGAAGGTACATCATTTCGGAAAGGAAGATGCGAAACGCTGTGTTATCAGTACTTTGAAGCTGGTGGAATTGATGGAGGAGACATGTCCTGATATCAGTGTGCAGATTGTGGGGGAGCCGGATGTGCTGGTGGAGTGGATCAGTGTGGACAGGCATAAGGGATGGCAGCAGTGGGTAAAGTGCGCGCTGGTGTGCCTGGTGAGCTTTTTCGGTACGGCATTTACCATAATGGCGTATCACAATGATGTAGGCATCAATGATGTGTTCACGGAAGTGTACCGGATGGTGATGAACCGGGAGCCCCAGGGGCTGAATATACTGGAGGTGTCTTATTCAGTGGGGCTGGCGGCGGGGATTATCATTTTCTTCAATCATGTGGGTGGAAGGCGGCTTACTAAGGACCCCACTCCCATTGAGGTGGCCATGCGCAATTATGAGGAAGATGTGGACAAGGCGCTGATTGCTACGGCAGGAAGGGAAGGGCGGGAGGAAGAGTGAAATCGTGGGCATTATGTAGCGGAACTATACTCGTGAGCGCATACATTTGCCGCTTTCTGCTCCAGGCTGCGGAAGCGCTCACTCGTTATACGATTTCAACTGGCAAATGTTTTCAATCGTGAGTATATATTATGCGGCGACAGGCAGTGTCCGGAAAGGAAAGAGAGAAGATATGGAAGAGACAGGCAGTGAAAAGAAACAACAGCAGAAAGCATATGAGCAGTATGTCAAGGAAGTGACGCCCACTCATAATTTATGGCTTCAGATGCTGAAGGCCTTTATCGTGGGCGGTATTATCTGCTGTATCGGACAGGGGATATTGAACTATGCAGACAGCCTGGGGCTGGACAAGCAGACAGCGGGCAGCTGGTGCTCCCTGCTGCTGGTATTGGCATCGGTAGTGCTTACGGGGTTCGGTATTTATCCGAAGATTGTCAAGTGGGGCGGCGCCGGCGCACTGGTGCCGATTACAGGTTTTGCCAATTCTGTGGCGGCACCGGCCATTGAATATAAGGCGGAGGGGCAGGTATTCGGGATTGGATGTAAGATATTTACCATTGCGGGGCCGGTGATTTTGTATGGGATATTTTCCAGCTGGGTGCTGGGGGTGATTTATTGGGCAGGAAAAATGCTGGGATTTTTCTGATATGAGCAGAAAAAAGCATATAGGAAAAATGCTGTGAGCAGGGTAACGAACGGAAGGAGTTTCAGGGAGGTTCGTTGGCCTGCTTTTATGCATGGCAGGAAAGTGATAGAACTGCGGAGAAAAATGTTATTCCATTGACAGAAGGTTTCGAATTGAGTACAATACAGCTTAAGGAGAAATATGGAGGAGCACAGTGTATGGAAAAAAGTAAAGTTTTGCATGATTTTCTGGAAAAGATTCACGGCAGGATGATCATCTCCTGCCAGGCGGTTCCGGGAGAGCCGCTTTATGTGGAAGAGCAGTCCATAATGTATCTGATGGCCAGGGCGGCGGCTCAGGCGGGTTCTCCGGCTATCCGTACCAGCAGCATCCGGGATGTTGTGGCGATCAAAAAGGAAACAGGGCTTCCGGTGATTGGCCTGGTGAAGGTACAGTACGAAGGGTATGAATCCTATATCACGCCGACCATGAAGGAAGTGGACGACCTGGTGGCTGCAGGTTCCGATGTGGTGGCGCTGGACTGCACCATGCGGAAGCGCGGGGACGGCAGGAGCATCAATGAATTCCTGGCGGAAATTCGGGAGAAATATCCTGATATCATCCTGATGGCAGATATTTCTACCTATGAGGAGGGGATAAACGCCTGGAAATGCGGCGTGGATATCCTGGGGACTACCATGAGCGGCTATACGCCCGGTTCGCCGAAGCTGGACGGGCCGGATTATGAGCTGATGCGCCGCCTGTCACAGGATGCGGATATCCGGAAGGCGGGCATCCCTGTTATCGGCGAGGGCCGGATTCATGACCCGGCCCAGGCAGTGGAAGCACTCCGTACCGGAGTATGGGCCATCGTGGTAGGCGGGGCCATTACCCGGCCTCTGGAAATTGCCCGGCGCTTTATGGACGCCATTGACGCCGCTTCGCCGGTATGAGAGACGGCGGTAGAATCCTTTTGGGATTCTATGATAGAATTCAAGTGCAGAATTCTATTGTCAGGTATTGTCAGGAATTAAGCAGGGTGCGCTCATTTTGGCGCCTGTGATCAAGGCAATCGCGTCAATTGCCAGGCAACCTGATTGCTTGCCAGGGATTGTTCGTGCAAAGTGCGCACGAAAACGCCTCGTGGAGGCACCTGTGAACAGTAATGGGTGATTACAGATATGGGGACGCCTGCTGAGCCTGGAATGGATATCATATTAACCTGTGTATTCATTCCAGAATAGGGAATATGGGACAAAAACGGGAGAGCAGCCTGGGAGGTGTCAGGTATGCAGTGAGATCAGGCTGACACGAAATTTGAGGAACGAAAACAGTATGTGCCTGGCAATGTGCTGGAACATGCGGAATTGGAATAGTAAAATGATGAAGATTGCGGTACTTGATATCGGCGGGACTGCCATAAAGTCCGGCATTTGGGATGGGAAAGAAATCGGGATGTTCCGGGAATGGGAAACGCAGGCCTCCCGGGGCGGCCAGGCTTTGATGGAGCGGGCAAAGGCGATTCTGCGGACATTCGGGCCATTTGATGCCATCGGCGTCAGCACGGCAGGACAGGTGGATACGTCCGCGGGAAAAATCCATTATGCAAACGACAACATTCCGGGCTATACGGGGACGCCGGTGAAGGATATTCTGGAGCGGGAATTCCATGTGCCGGTGGCGGTGGAAAATGACGTGAACGCGGCGGCACTGGGGGAAATGTACAACGGGGCGGCAAAGGGGCTTTCCGATTTTCTGTGCCTGACCTACGGCACGGGAGTGGGCGGCGCCATCGTCATTGACGGCAGGTTGCGGCAGGGCAGCAATTACGGCGGCGGAAGCTTCGGCGGGATACTGGTTCATCCGGAAGACTGCCGCCCGGGAGAATTGTGGAGCGGATGTTATGAGAAATATGCTTCTGCCACCGCGCTTGTGAGCAGGATGGTAAAGATTGACCCGGAACTGGATAACGGCCGGAAAATATTCAGTGCAATGGAGCGAAGCGAAGTCAGAGCGGTGGTGGACGGCTGGATAGACGAAATTGTGTATGGACTTGTTACGTTAATTCATATCTTCAATCCCTCGGATATTCTGCTGGGAGGCGGCATCCTGGCTCAGGCATATATCATAGAAGAGGTGAGAAGGAAGGTTGCGCTGCTGATTGACCCGAATATGCGAAATGTGCGGATCAGACAGGCCTCCCTGGGCAACCTTGCCGGGCTGACAGGTGCGGCCATGCTGGCGTCTTTCTGCATTGGCTCTGCGCATGAAGCATGATTGCATCCAATATTTGAAGCTTGAGTGGTCAAATAACTGCTACGAGTTTATGGCCATTTTCGTTGTGTTTTCAGGATTTTGCCTGAAGAAATTGTAGCAGTTATTTTCCGACAGTTCCTAAGCAGAAGAAACGGAAAATGGGTGCTTTCGTGGAAATTATACTCACTAACGAAAATAATTTCCAACCGAAATGTATAACGAGTGAACGCAGCGGCAGTGTTGAACAGAAAGCGGCAAATAAATGCGTTCACGAGTATAACATTGATGTATACAATCTTTTTCACTGCCAGGTATTGACAGCTCGTACCACATATGCTAAATTAGAAAAACAATCGAAAATACCCGTGAGGGAGTAGTAGCGCGAGATGCGTGACAAGTCAACAACCCCGGCCTCTGGTCTGGCTTGTCTTAAATAACGAGACTCATACATAGCCAAATGTGATACCGGTTTTCAGCAGGGTAGAGCATTTGCCTGTGGATGGGTTTTTTCTTTTGTCATACTCGTGAGCACATTCATTTACCGCCTTTTTGCCTCGTTTGTACGAGCGCTCACTCGTTATAGATTCAGGTTGGCAAATGTTTTTGATCGCGGGTATAAAATACGAAGGAAAGAGGATGAAAAAATGGAACTGGCAATGATTATTTTCCTGTTTATCGTAGGTATTGTGTTTATCGTGAAGGGCGGAGACTACTTTGTGGATGCGGCCTCCTGGATTGCGGAGGTCAGCGGGATTCCCAAGCTGATCATCGGCGCCACTATCGTCAGCCTGGCGACCACGCTTCCGGAGATGCTGGTATCCGTCATGGCTGCGGCGAAGGGCAGCGTGGACATGGCCATCGGAAATGCGGTGGGCAGCGTGACAGCAAACATCGGCCTGATTATGGCGATTTCTCTGGTATGCATGCCGGGGATCATTAAGCGCAGCGATTATCTGATCAAATCCGTTCTGATGCTGGCGGCAGCGGCACTGATTGTGGTATCCGGCTTTCAGGGTGAAACAGGAATGGCGATCTCGGCGGTGCTGCTTGTGATTTTCATTTTATTTTTATGGGAAAACGTTGCTTCGGCCAAGCGTTCCATGAAAGCGGAAGAGGGCGCAGCGGAGAAGAAGAAGATCAGCGGAAAGAAGGAAGTGATAACGAACCTGATCAAATTTGCAGTGGGCGCTGTGGGCATTGTATGGGGAGCCGACCTGTTGGTGGATAACGGCAGCGCGCTGGCTGCAATGATCGGTATTCCGGAGCGGGTCATCGGTGTGACGATTATCGCTGTGGGAACATCCCTGCCGGAGCTGATTACGACGATTACCGCCATTATAAAGAAACAATCCTCCCTTTCCGTGGGCAATATTCTGGGAGCAAATATCATTGACCTGACTTTGATTCTGCCCTTGAGTTCGTTTGTGTCCGGAAAGGCACTGCCTATTGCGGAGACTTCCGCGAGGCTGGACCTTCCGGCGTGCCTGGTTGTGGGGTGCATAGCGGTTATTCCGGCCATGATTTTGCAGAAGTTCCAGAAATGGCAGGGGATACTGCTGCTGGCGGCTTATGCGGGGTATCTGTTCCTGACGCTGGGGGCGGTGTAAGCCCGGTGTGCAGCTGTTGTTTCAGAAAGAAAGCCACTGCATGGCAGTGGCTTTGTTGTATATTTTGCCTGACAAATACGTAGGAACATTACCGGACTTTTGCTGTCAGTCAGAAGTAATCACGGAAATTGGGCTGTCCTCCGGCAGATTTTCCAGAATGGTGTTCTGGCCGCACCATACAGTCCGGAAATCACTTAAACTCTCCAGAGGCTTCAAGCTGGTGACATTATTGTCCGTAATATCCAGATACTGCAGTTTGGGCAGCTTTTCTACAAAATCGATGCTGTCCAGCTTCAGAGAGGCCAGGTAGAGTTCCGTCAGATTGGGAAAATGTTCAAACATATCGTAATGCTCTGACAGGCTGACGGCGTCTACGTTATTATAGCTGGGGTCTGTTAAAATGGTAATGTCGTCCAGGGATAAAATCTCCAGCGTCTCATTGGTGGGCAGATTGTCGAAATTCATTCCAACCTGGCATCCGTCCAGATACAGATAGCGCAGGGTAGGAATACCGAATATTTCTTCAATATTTCCGAAGACGGACGTGTCTTCCAAGCTCAGCGTGGTAAGGTTCGGGAGGCGTGTCAGCGGCTCCAGGGAATCCACGTAGGATGAGAAGTCGTTGATCACCAGCGTATTCAGGCCCTGCATTGAGGTGACGGCGTCCAGCTCCCAGCCGGAACAATCCTCCAGAGACAGGTAGGTGACGCTGGCGGCATCCTTCAGAGGAGTGAGATCCCCGGCATATTTTACGGAAAGCCATTGCAGTTGTGTCAGCCCCGCAAGGGACGGAAGGGTTCCCCCGTAATTCAACTCCAACTCCAGATCGGTCAGCTGAGTCAGTCCGCTGATGACAGAATAATCGTCAACCTCGGTATTGTCAATCAGGGACAGAAGGGTCAGTCCGGGACAGGACTCCAGGGCGCCGATGTTGGAAACCTGGGTATCCTCGATGCCGAAGCTGGTCAGATTCGGCATCTGCCTGATGAAATCGATACTTTTCAGCTGAGAGGACTGAATGTGCAGCTCTTCCAGGTTTGTCAGGGTCATAAGCGGGCTGTAGTCGTTTACATCGTCGCAGCCGTTCAGCTGCAGTCCAAGCAGGTCAGGGAACTGCGACAGAGCGGAGATATCTTCCACGGATTCATAGTTCAGCGACAGGTACAGTAAATTCGGGAAAGCGTCTAT
>CANDMH010000056.1 GCA_947385785.1 uncultured Lachnospiraceae bacterium | reverse complement strand
ACAAAAAAGCCTGCTGAATCTGCTGAGTAAAAGGGTGAGCGGACTGGTGGTTCTGCCGGTGGAGTATCATGCCGGAGGAAGAGAAGAGAATTTGCGTCAGATGGAGCGCCTCCGTGAGGTTTTTCTGGAATTGATGGAAAAATATGCGCCGGAACATTTTCCGGTAGTCTCTGTGGGCAGACAGCTTCAGAAAGGGACAGGAGCCCGGGTGATAGCGGATTATGAGGCAGGTGCGGCCATGGCCGTGGCCTGGCTGGCGGAAAAGGGGCACAGGAGAATCGGATTTCTGTCCCACAGCTGCTGGCAGCAGGGGATATGGCAGGAGCGTTATCGGGGATTTGAGCGGGAAGCTGCCCGGAGAGGAATAGAAGTTCTGCCGGAATGGATTGTATACAGTGAGGAGAATGCGGCGTCTGCCCGCCGGGCGGTGGAAGGCATGCTGTCCGCGGAGAGACTGCCCACTGCCATATATTGTGCCAATGATGTGATGGCGGCAGGGGCATGCCAGGCGCTGTCCGCCGGAGGGCTCAGGATTCCTGAGGAAATATCCGTAATAGGGCATGACGGCAGAGATTTTGGGGAGCTGCTTCGTCCGGCGCTGACTACGGTGGCGATTGATCCGGCAGGAATCGGGAGGGAAACTGTGAGGGCGCTGCTGAAGCTGGTTTCTTCTGACAAATGTGCAGAAGGCGGGAATGGCCGGGAAATGGAGGATTTGATGGTGAAGCCGAAGCTGGTGGAAAGAGAGTCGGTGGCATGTGCTCCGTGTCCTGGAAATTGACGGTATAACGGCTACATGAAAACGATATAACAGAACTACGGAGAAAAGGCGAGAGGATGGATGGTATGGCAAAGCAGAGCTTTATATATAGAAGGAAAGAACCTTCATTACAGAAGGAAGTGACTTTATTCCGAAAGGAATTCCGGCTCTCTGCCGGACAGCTGTGCAGGAAGACAGAGATAGGAATCACGGCGGATACAAGGTACATTCTGTATCTGAACGGCCGATATGTCTGCAGGGGTCCTGAGAGCGGTGATGCCTGGCGGAAATATTATGACACACCGGATATTTCCTCCTGGCTGCGGGAGGGTGTGAACTGTATCGCCGTGAAGATGATTCATTTCCCTGTGGGTGACGAAGGAATACAGCAGTTTGAGCTTGGACCAACGGGGCTGGTGCGTTCTCCTTATGGGGGACTGTGCATATTCGGCATATCGGGAACGGAGATACCGGGTACAGACGCCGGGTGGAAGTGGATGACGGATGCGTCTTATGGTTTCCGACCCTCCGTAAGAGCCAGACAGGCGGGGGATATGGAATACATCCAGGCTGCGTTGGCGGAGCAGGGATGGACGGAAGCCGGTTATGACGACAGCGGCTGGCAGGATGCGGTGGTGGTTCAGGAAACGGAGGATTGCGCCCGCGGGTCCGTTTACGGAGTCCTGTATAACTGGATTTTGTGTCCCCGTGATATTCCCATGCCGGAGGAAAAGGAGATTTCGGCCCGAGCCGTACAGGATAAAGGAACTGTGAAATTTGTAAATCTGCTCACAGGAGAGCCGGTTGTGATTCCGCCTTTCACGGAAGCGGTGTGCGAGATTGATATGGGAAGGCTGGTGACCGCTTATGTCAGAAGTGAATTTGAAGAAGGCGGCATGGGGCAGGGGGAGTATCTTTACAGTGAGTGTTATTATCAGGAAAAGGAAGGCAGTCTGGTGAAAGTCAGGCGGGACGACTGGAAATGCGGTGTATTGGAGGGAGAGCGGGATGAAATCAGCCTGGGAAAGGAAGCTTTTGTATATGAGCCCTTTGAATACCGCGCGTTTCGTTACTTACGGCTGAGTCTTAGGACAGAGGCCGAAAGGATGGTTTTGAAGGGCATCCGTTTCCGGGAGACAGGGTATCCATTTCCGGCCAGGGCCTGTTTTGAGCCGGAGCGAGATATCCTGAGGAAGATTTGGGAGACCAGCCTTCATACACTCCGCTGCTGTATGCAGGATACTTACATAGACTGTCCCTATTACGAGCGGCTGCAGTATGGGATGGATGCCATGATTGAAGCGCTGCATACATACCCTGTGCTGGGGGATGACAGGCTTGCCCGGAAGGCATTTCTGGACCTGGCGGGAACACAGATGCCGGACGGAATGATTCACTGTAACGCTCCGGCAAATGACAGGCATGTAATTCCGGCGTTCGGCATTTATTATATTGATATGCTGTATCAGCATTATCAGTATTTCGGCGATAAAAAACTGATAGAACGATATTGGGCGGTCTGCGCGGGGATTCTGGGCTTTTTTGAAAGGAATCTGGACCGGGAGTCGGGGGTGGTTTCGGGCTGCGGCTACTGGGAATTTGTGGACTGGACGGAGGAATGGAATGAATTCCAGGGGGTGCCCTGTGACAGAAGGGCCAAAGAAGGGCAATATCTGTATACATTGCTGTACGCCTATGGCGTGCTGCGGATGGCGCAGCTTACGGAGGCCGTATACGGAAGCGGGGCCGCCCGGCACTGGAGAGAACGCCACCGGGAAATCAGAGAGCTGGTCAACAGAAAAGTATGGAATCCGGAGAAGGGATATTATCGAACGTCGGAGCAGGCTGAAAGATACAGTGAGCATGCTCAGGTGTGGGCAGTGCTGGGAGAATGCGTATCAGGGGAGGAAGCGAAGAATCTGTTGGATAGGATGATCGCAGAGCCTGCCCTGGTCAGATGCTCTTATTCCATGAAGCATTACTATAACAGGGCGCTGGATATGGCGGGGATAGACGGGGGAAAGGACAGGATGTGGCGCGAATATGCGGCTCTGCTGGAGAGCGGTTCCACTACCTGGCCGGAGGACCCTGTAACGGCCCGAAGCGACTGTCATGGATGGAGTACGATACCGATTTATGAAATCTGTCACGGCATTCTGGGGATACGGCCAGGAGCGCCGGGATTTGCCTCCGTCCTGATCGCACCGGGGCAGTGGGAGCTGGGGAACGCAAGGGGGAAGATCTGGACACAGGAGGGCTGTATCAGTGTGGAGAGGTATGTGGAGACCCGGGATGGGATTTCCAGGGCAGGAGTTTCTTTTGAATTTGAGAAAGAGACGGAGGTGACGGTGCGCATTGCAGGCAGGGACATACTGTCGGGCAGGTATCGGCGCGGGGAATGCAGCACAGTGCTGTAGAGCAGTCAGTCATTCATTTTCCGGAGAAGAATGCCTGCTGTATGCGGACTGCACACAATGTGCTGTGCGAACATGGGAATTTCGGACTTAAAAGCGCGGCTGACAGGCAGTTTTTGAACCGTCAGCCGCGTTTTGCATGTTTTTTCACATTTATTTATACTTATTTTATTGTATTTCCTTAAAAAAAGTTTAAAATGTAAAATGTCGGTTGGTAAATGAAACTGCCTGCCAATGAAATTTGCACGGAGTATCATTTGATTCATGACGATGAGGAATCCCTGTGGAGAGGATACGTCATTGTCTGTCAGGAGGCAAAAGATATATGAGAGAAAAATTACAGCGTTTTATGTGGGGTCGCTACGGAAACGACAATTTGAACCAGTTTTTGCTCGCTGTTGCATTTGCCTGTCTTATCATTTCGTTTTTTGGCGGAGGGATTTTCTACATACTGGCTACCGTCATAATGGTTTTTGCCTATTACCGCATGTTTTCCAGAAATATCAGCAAACGTTCCGCCGAGAACCAGCAGTTCCTGAAGCAGAAGATGAAGGTCAGGAGCCTTTTCATTAAAAAGAAGCGGGAATTGATACAGCGCAGGGATTACCATATCTACAGATGCCCTAACTGCAGGCAGAAAATCCGGGTACCGAAGGGCAGAGGCAGGATAGCCATCAGCTGCAGGAAATGCGGCAATGAATTTATCAAAAAAAGCTGAAGTCGCGCTTCTGTGATGCAGGGCAAAAGAGCGGAAAAGGAATGCGATCACGGGTATGGCAGCAGGAAAGCACAGAAAACAGGGAAGTTGCTTCGATAACACGGAGGTTTAGATGTTCGGATATATCATGGTAAACAAAGCCGAAATGAAGTTCAGGGAATTTGATATATACCATTCGTTTTACTGCGGCATCTGCCGGGACCTGAAACGGAAGTACGGCGTCCGCGGCCAAATGGCCCTGAGTTACGATATGACATTTCTGGCGATACTGCTGACCGGGCTCTATGAGCCGCAGACCCGGCGGGGCAGCTGCAAATGTGTGGCGCATCCTTTTGAGAACCATGAAACCAGGAATAATATATTCACGGAATATGCCGCAGATATGAATATCCTTTTTGCATATTATAAATGTCAGGATGACTGGGAGGACGAGCGGAAGGTCTGGAAGCTGTTCTACGGAAAGCTTCTGGAGGGGAAAACGGAGAAGCTGAAGGATGTATATGCGGAGAAGTTCAGAAAACTGAACATGCTGATGCAGGATTTCTCGGATGCCGAAAAAACAGGCAATGCGGACATTGATACGCTTGGGGGGCTTTTCGGACAGGTTATGGCGGAAATAGTGGCTGTGCGGGAGGACGAGTGGGCGGAAAGCCTTCGCAGGCTGGGCTTTTACCTGGGAAAGTTTATTTATCTGTGCGACGCCTACGAAGATGTAGAGCAGGATATCAAAAAGGGGACACCCAATCCCCTGAAGCAGAAATATGAGAGCATTGACTTCGAAGAAGAGTGCAGGACCATATTGATGATGATGATGTCGGAGTGCTGTAAGGAATTCGAGCGGCTTCCCATTCTGGAAAATGTGGAAATCCTCCGCAATATTCTCTATTCCGGTGTCTGGGGCAGATACGAGGTCGTCAGGGAGAAACGCAGGCAGGGGTCGGGGATGGAAGCGTCAGAGAAACAGTGAGGCTGCGTTTATAAATTGGAAAGATTATATCCGGAACAGGAGATTCCCAGGGGGTGCAATTTGAACAGTTTTGGAGTAGCTGCAGTGATAACGGCGGCATGCCATGTATAGACTGTTCTGACTGCGGCAGTCCCGGAAAAAGAGGCAGATATGTATGACCCGTACAGCGTACTTGGTATAAGCAGGAATGCTTCCGAGGAAGAGATAAAAAAAGCATATAAGGCACTGAGCCGTAAATATCATCCGGATGCCAATGTCAACAATCCGAACAAAGTCCAGGCCGAGGAAAAGTTCAAGGAAATTCAGGCGGCTTATCAGCAGATCATGAAGGAGCGGACTTCCGGATACGGCAGCGGCAGCTATGGGAATTCCGGATACGGAGGGAATACCTATGGCGGTTCAGGCTATGGCAGGAGCAGTTCCGGCGGCGCAGGCGGTCAGGAGCAGGGTCCTTTCGGCGGTTTTGGGTACGGACCATTTGGAGGCTTTGGCGGTTTCGGAGGTTTTGGCCAGGGACAGAGTACGGGGTATGAGGAAAATACGTATCTCCGCGCCGCTGGCAATTATATCCGCAACGGTTATTACAAGGAAGCCAGGACGACGCTGGACAATATGGACAGCCGTGACAGGAATGCCAGATGGTATTACTACAGCGCCATAGCACATTCCGGTCTGGGCAGCAACGTGGCGGCTCTGGACCATGCGAAACGTGCTTCCGCAATGGAACCGGACAACCGGGATTACCGCAGTCTGGTGCAGCAGTTTGAGAGCGGCGGCAGCTGGTACGAGCAGCGCCAGGCGGCCTATGGGTACCCTACCTTCGGCGGAGGCAATATCTGCCTGAAGGTGGTGATTGCCAATATGATCTGCAATGTATGCTGCCTTGGGGGCGGATGCTGCGGGGGGCATGGGATGTATTATTATTGAGGAAGGCAGGAATGCATTATTGTTGTTGACTTTCCATTCTGTACTTGCTAGAATGGAAATACAAAAAGCTTATAACGGTTAAATATGTGGTATATGGTGAAAAATATAGTCCTTTACCGTAAGGTGAAGGACTTTTTCCATAATGGAACAGATGAAAACGGAAGTAAGAGAGGGCGGTGACATGGCTAAAACATTTAACGTAAGCGGCGCGTGTGATCCGGATATTCATTACATGGTAGACATCAGAGGACGTCTTGAGGAAATCAGGGCAATGGTAGATGCAGGAATGTATTTTACGATAAACCGGGCAAGACAGTACGGAAAGACGACGACTTTAAACGCGCTGAACGAATTTCTGAAGCATGATTACATGGTGATCAGTCTGGATTTTCAGATGATAAGCGCTTCAAAATACAGAAATGAAAATGTTTTTTCGCTGGCATTTGCAAACTTCTTTTTACGAGTGCTGGAAGTCGGCCAGGAGATAACCGTAGAGTATCCGGCGGTCAATGCTTTAAAAAGGGCAGTGGAGAACAGGAAGGAGGAAATTGAGCTGTATGAATTGTTCACATACCTGAGCAGGATATGCGGTGAGTCGAAAAAACCTGTCATTCTGATGATTGATGAAGTTGACAGTGCATCGGACAATCAGGTTTTTATGGATTTTCTGGCTCAGCTGCGCGGATATTATATTGCCAGAAAGAGAACCCCCACGTTTCATTCGGTGATTCTGGCAGGTGTATATGATATTAAGAATATAAGGCATAAGATTCGGCAGGAGGAAGAACATAAACGGAACAGTCCATGGAATATTGCGGCAGATTTTCTGGTAGATATGAGCTTTTCCGCTGAGGATATCGCGGGGATGCTCGACGAGTATGAGGCAGATTACGGAACGGGGATGGATGTGGAGTCAGTTGCGGGATTGATTTATGACTATACTTCAGGATATCCGTTTCTGGTTTCCCGTATTTGCATGCTGATAGATGAGCGGATAACGGGCGGCAGGGAGTTTCCGAATAAACATTCCGCATGGACGAAAGGAGGCCTGCTGGCGGCTGTGAGACTGCTGACAGCGGAAAAAAATACACTTTTTGAGTCGCTGACAGGTAAATTAGCGAGTTATACCGGACTGAGGAATTTGATTTATTCATTATTATTTTCAGGAAATACCATTCCCTATCAACCGTTGAATACCGCCATTGAAACAGCGGAGATGTTTGGCCTGATCAGAAGGGAGGGGAGCAATGCGGTAATTGCTAACCGGATTTTTGAGATTATTTTGTATGATTTGTTTCTTTCGGAGGAAATTCTTGATAATGCAATGTACAAATCTGCTTTGCAGGATCAGTACGGGTTTGTCAGAAATGGCCATCTGGATATGAAGCTTATTCTGGAAAGGTTTGTGATACATTTTGATGAATTATATGGAGACAGAGATGAAAAATTTTTGGAGGACGTGGGGCGGAGATATTTTCTGCTGTATCTGAAACCGATTATTAATGGGACAGGGAATTACTATATTGAATCCCGGACACGCAATCGGGAGAGGACAGATGTGATTGTGGACTATCGGGGAGAGCAGTTTGTCATTGAACTGAAACTGTGGAGAGGAAATGCTTACAACAAAAGAGGTGAGACCCAGCTTTGTGAATATCTGGATTATTATCACTTAAAAAGGGGATACATGTTAAGCTTTAACTTCAATAAAAAGAAAGAAATTGGCGTAAAGGAACTCAGGTTCGGGGACAAGGTGCTTGTGGAGGCGGTGGTCTGACGGTATGAGTCAGGGGAACAAAGTGGAAACAGGATGAGAGCTTACTATACGGAAGCGAGGTGTATCAATGTATTACGCTGCAATAAAAAAGACAGATGTGGCAAACGGACCCGGTGTAAGGGTGTCCCTGTTTGTAAGCGGCTGCACGCACAGATGTAAGGGATGCTTTAACAGCGAGGCCTGGGATTTTTACTTCGGCCGGGAGTACACGCAGGAGACGGAACGGGAAATCCTGCAGGCCCTTTCCCCGGATTATATCAGGGGCTTAAGCGTGCTGGGAGGGGAACCCATGGAACCGGAGAACCGGGGGACTGTCCTGCAGCTTCTCCAGGCAGTGAAAAGGCAGTTCCCTGATAAGGATATATGGTGTTATACAGGCTATGATTATGAGAAGGATCTGCTGAGAGATAAAGGACAGGAAATCCCGCAGATTCTGGCCATGACGGACGTGCTGGTGGACGGAGAATTCGTGGAAGAGCGGAAAAATATCCGCCTTGCTTTCCGGGGGTCCGAGAACCAGCGGTTGATTGACGTGCAGGCATCCCTGCGGTGTGGAAAGACGGTGTGTCTGCCGGAGCGCTGATGTATTTTTGGAAATTGTCGGGAAAAACTGATGCAGATAATTTTATGGAAGTTATGGGCACAAAAAGCTGCCACATTGGAAAAACCGCCGTTCGTTGGTATTTTGTGCTGAAAATACCATACCCAGGAAAATTTCAAATGTAACGGCTTTGTTTTATTGCATCAGGATTGTCAAAGGTGTCTTATGAGGGGACCATCAGGCTCTGCACATGGGTTTTGATGGCCTGAAAGCTCTCTCTGCTGATAATATGCTCAATCTTGCAGGCATCTTCCACGGCTGTCTTCTTATCTACCCCCAGCTGTACCAGCCAGGAGGAGAGCAGCTGGTGCCGCTCGTATATCATTTCCGCAATTTCCCTGCCGGAAGGCGTCAATGTGATAAAACCTGATGTATCCACTGTAATATGCTCTTTCCCGCGCAGATTTTTCATTGCGACGCTGACGCTGGATTTCTTGAAGCCCAGTTTGTTTGCAATGTCAAATTTTTTGAGGGAGTTTTATGGGACTCATAATTTTGTATCATTTACCTGTCAATAGGGGATTGACAAAAGCGAACAAATGTTTTATTCTATATACAGAACATTTGTTCTCAAAACCGAATAAAGAGAGGGCAGGGTAAAATGAAAAAGACAAAAGGAAACGGATCAGCTGTACTGGTATTGACTTTATTTGTGGTCTGCTGTTGTGCAGGGACGGTAAAGAGCAGGACAAATCTGAGTGTCCAGGAGACGGAAGGGTATTATCAGGAGAAGGAGAAAGGGCTGGTGAAGGAGGTAAAAGAGTTCCTGAACGGGCAGGGCTTTGTGCACAGCGGGGTGATGCTGACCAGGGTGATTGACGCCGACGGGAGCCGGGAATACATACTTACCGTGCACCATGGGAAGATAGACAGGCTGGATGAGGAAGGCCGGCAGCTTTTGATGAATGAACTGGAGGAGATTGTCTTTGAAGACGGGAACTGCACCTTCAGACATGAATTTTTAATAAATCAATGAGAGAAATCACATGACATTTTCCGGAAACAGGGGTATACTCTTTATTGGAAATTGCGTAAAGGGGGCCCGTCCGGAGGCAGCGGGATGGGCAGAAAGGAGTGACGGGGATGTCTTTTATTCCAAAGCCACATGAAATTTACAGGCATTTTAAGGGGAATTTGTATCAGGTCACAGCCATTGCGGAGCACACGGAGACAGGGGAGCAGCTGGTAGTCTATCAGGCGCTTTACGGTGATTTCAAGTCTTATGCCAGGCCGCTTACAATGTTTTCCGAGGTATTGGACAGGGAGAAATATCCTGACGCGGGGCAGCTGTTTCGGTTTGAACTGCAGGGTCCTGATGCGGCGCGGCAGAGAGAGGCATATCAGGACAAAGAACAGGAGGCCGGCCTGAGGGATGCGGAAGAAAAAACGGATGTACGGACAGGAGATCAGATGAGAGACGGGAAGTCCGGCAGCGGGACCGTCGGCGCGGGGCCGGCATTGGTTGACGGCAGCGGGGCTGAAGCGGGAGAGTTCCCGGGAGAGATGGAGCAGGATGAAATCACATTAGACCCGATGGTGCTGGAATTTCTGGATGCCGACAGTTATGAGCAGCGGCTGAACATACTGGCAGGGCTGCATCACAGGATTACGGACGATATGATTACTACCATGGCCATTGCCTGTGACGTGGAGATCAATGACGGAGATCCTGAAGAGCGCTATGAGGCGCTGCGGACCTGCCTGCTGACACTGGAACGGTATGAGTGCAACCGGCTCAGGTGAGTTTCCGGATTCGGACAGAGCTGGATGTACATGGGAAGAAAGAGGTGGCGTATGGCATATCATTCGGACAGGAAGATGGTAATAGGAGTCTCTTCGAGAGCTTTGTTTGACCTGACACTGGAAAATGAGATTTTCGAGCAGCAGGGAGTGGAAGCGTACTGCAGATATCAGATAGAGCATGAGCAGGATATTTTGAAGCCCGGTCCCGGATTCAGGCTGATCAGATCGCTGCTGCGCTTAAATGAATACAGCCGGGAAGGGAATCTTGTGGAGGTCATTATTATGTCCCGTAACAGTCCGGATTCCTCGCTGCGTGTGTTTAATGCCATTGCGCATTACGGACTGGAAATCACCCGCTCCGTGCTGGTGAGCGGCGCATCCCTGGCGCCTTATCTGGAGGCATTTCACACGGATCTGTTTTTATCTGCCTATGAGGACGATGTGCAGAGCGCCATTGACAGCGGCATAGCGGCGGGAATCATATGT
Organism: uncultured Lachnospiraceae bacterium; assembly: GCA_947385785.1. GTDB lineage: Bacteria > Bacillota > Clostridia > Lachnospirales > Lachnospiraceae > Acetatifactor. Next base: position 8,532 of record CANDMH010000056.1, on the reverse strand, counting down.
ACGGAGCATCGGGTGAGCGAAAGCCAGGCAGAGCACGCGCAGAGGAACGCAAAAGGCGCCAGCCGGGAAGAGGCGGTTTTATTCGGCGGAGAATTTCAGATACGTATTGCTTTCGACGGAGACGCAGTGCTTTTTACGGACGAATCCGAGATGATTTTTAAGGAGAAGGGACTGAATGCTTTCGAAGAGAACGAGAGAATGCATGCGAGAGAGCCGTTGGCAGAGGGGCCCTTTGCCCAGTTTTTGAAGAAGCTGTCCGACTTGCAGAGAGAGCTTGGGACAGAAAACTGTCCTATCAGGACAGCTTTGGTGACTTCGCGGAGTGCCCCTGCCCACGAGCGGGTGATTCGTACCATGCGCTCATGGAATGTGCGGGTGGATGAAGCCTTTTTCCTGGGCGGACTGGAGAAAAAGGATGTATTGAAAGCGTTTGGGGCACAGATTTTTTTTGACGACCAGTCGGTCCACACTTCCAGCGCGGCACAGTCTGTTCCGGCAGCCAGGGTGCCCTACAGGGCTGTGGGACGGCGTCAGTGCAGGGCTGTCTGAGAAGAGGGAACGGGGAATAGCAGGGATACACATCAGGCTATTACAGACGCAGAACAACAGAGGAGACATATTTTCGAATGGAGTATGAACATATTGTGGAAGGCCGCTTTATTGAACGGCCCAACCGCTTTATTGCCAGGGTGGAAATTGAAAGTACGGAAGAAAACGGACAGGATGACGGTCCCGGTCGGTCTGAAAAGTCCCATGTTGAGAAAGTCCATGTGAAGAACACGGGAAGATGCCTTGAACTGCTTGTAAAAGGCGCGAGAGTTTATCTGGAGAAATGCGGGAATCCTAAGAGGAGCACTGCTTATGATCTTGTGGCGGTAGAGAAGGGAGAGCGCATGATCAATATGGATTCCCAGGCGCCGAACAGAGCAGTGGAGGAATGGTTGCGTGACGGCGGACTGTTTTCGGGGACACGGATGGTAAAACCGGAAGCACTATATGGAAATTCCCGTTTTGACTTTTACGTGGAAGCCGGGAATGAGAAAATCTTTATGGAGGTGAAAGGGGTCACACTGGAGGAGGACGGTATAGTGCGTTTCCCGGATGCGTCCTCGGAGCGGGCGATAAAGCATGTGGAGGAGCTGATTGCCGCCAGAAGGGAAGGGTATCGCACTTTTGTCATGTTTGTCATACAGATGGAAGGAGTGGAATATTTTACGCCCAACCGGGACACCCATCCGCAGTTTGCCGAAGCGCTTTGCAGGGCGGCCGAAAATGGGGTGGAGATACTGGCATATGACTGTGTGGTGACTCCAGGGAGCATGAAGGTGAATCAGCCCGTTCCCGTGGTCCTGAATGCCGACATTCATGAAAACTTTAGAATTTCCTCAGGAAAGAATAAGTTTGCGGATATTCCCATTCCGCTGTTAAAATGGTATGATAAAAACAAGCGCATTTTGCCATGGCGTGAGAATCCGAACCCCTATCGCGTATGGGTGTCGGAAATTATGCTGCAGCAGACCAGGGTAGAGGCTGTCAAACCTTATTTTGAACGCTTTATGGAAGCGCTTCCTGACATTGCGTCTCTGGCGCAGGCGGAGGAAGAAGTGCTTTTGAAGCTGTGGGAGGGACTTGGATATTACAATCGGGTGCGTAATCTTCAGAAAGCAGCTATTCAGATAGAGAGTGAGCATGGAGGCAGAATGCCGGATGCTTATGAGGAATTGCTGAAGCTGTCCGGAATCGGAAGTTATACGGCGGGAGCCATAGCCTCGATTGCGTTCGGGAGACAGGTACCGGCGGTGGACGGAAATGTACTTCGCGTGGCGGCAAGGCTTAGGATGGATGAACGTCCCGTTACGGATTCAAAGGTTAAAGAAGCAGTTGAACAGGAGTTCAAGGCAATCATGCCTTCTGACCGTCCGGGTGATTTTAACCAGGCGATGATGGAAATCGGCGCATGCATATGTATCCCAAACGGAGCTCCACTGTGCGGGAAGTGTCCGCTGGAACGCCTTTGTATGGCTCATTTGGCCGGAAGGGAGTCCGAGTATCCGAAAAAGCAGACAAAGAAGCCCAGAAAGACAGAGGAGAAGACCATTTTGGTCGTGATGGACGGAAGCCGGGCGGCGATACGGAAGCGGGCGGGAAAAGGTCTGCTTGCCGGCATGTACGAGCTTCCTTCCATGGAAGGCTTTCATACGGCGGGAGAAGTGGCGGCGTTTCTGACGCAGAATGGTCTGAAAATTCTGCACATACGTCCGCTGGAGGAGGCAAAGCACATTTTTACGCACAGAGAATGGCATATGAAGGGCTATATGGTCAGGGTGGACGAGCTGGAACCGAAGAAAGCAGGCGCTTTCACGGAGAGCTGGCTGTACATTGAACCGGAGGAGACAAAAAACAGATATCCCATTCCCTCTGCCTTTGGCGCATACACAAAATACCTTGACATCAGGCTGGGCAAGGAAAGATATGAGGAGGACTTGAAAAGTGAAACTGTTGTCTATAGCAATCCCCTGCTATAATTCCGAGGCTTATATGAGAAAATGTGTGGACTCCCTTCTGGTGGGCGGAGAAGACGTGGAGATTATCATCGTGGATGACGGCTCCAAAGACGGGACGGCTGAGATTGCGGAAGAGTATGCGAAAAAGTACCCCACCATCGTGAAGGCTGTGCACCAGGAAAACGGAGGTCATGGCGCCGCGGTCAATACCGGGATACAGAACGCGGAAGGACTGTATTTTAAAGTGGTGGACAGCGATGACTGGGTGAAGAAGGAGGCCTATCTGCAGGTACTGGATAAATTGCGGGAGCTGGCCGGGGGGGCTTATGCTCTGGATATGCTGATCTGTAATTTCGTCTATGAGAAAGAGGGAGAGAAGCGGAAGAAGGTAATGCATTACCGGCATATTCTTCCGGAGGGAAAGCAGTTTACCTGGGGGGACTGTCATCATTTTATAAAGGGGCATTATATACTGATGCATTCGGTTATTTTTCGTACCAGGCTGCTGTGGGAATGCGGGCTGAAACTGCCGGAGCATACCTTTTATGTGGACAATATTTATGTATTTGAGCCTCTGCCCTATGTGAGGAATCTGTATTATATGGACGTGAATCTGTATCGTTACTATATTGGGAGGGAGGATCAGTCGGTAAACGAGGAGATCATGATATCCCGGATTGACCAGCAGATTCAGGTGAACAGGATCATGATAGACTACATGGTGGCCAAAAAGCAGGAAGTCCTTAGGAATAAGCGACTGTATCAGTATATGCGGAATTATCTGGAGATTATTACGACGGTGTCTTCTGTTCTGCTGATCCGTTCCGGTACGGAGGAGAACCTTGGGAAGAAGAAAGAGCTGTGGAAGTACCTGAAATCAAAGGACAGGGCACTGTATCTGTGGATGCGACATGGACTGCTGGGAAATGCAATGAACCTTCCCGGGCGCAGCGGCCGCAGGATATCGGTCAGCGGGTATAAAATCTGTCAGAAAATCTTTAAATTCAATTGAAAAAGAAAACGGGCTTTCCGAAAACAGTTTCCGGAAAGCCCGCTTAACTCCAAAACCCTCCAGACTTTCATGCAAGGTGGTGCGGTCAAGCCTGCCTATAGGCTTTATGCATGGAGGTCTGCTGTGAAAATCCTAATCCTGCTTTGCGGAATCCGCGCAGTCAAAATGAACTCTCCTGCCTATTTTGCAAAACAGTTTATATGGAGATCTGTTTCTTCAGCTTATGCTGCATTCTGGCTGCCATAACGACTTCCCTTCTGTAAGTAAAGGTGTACATCACCGTGCCCAGTGCAATTGCGGTCATCACATCAAAGACAGAGTGCTGCTTGATGAACATGGTCGACAGTATAATGGATGCGGCCAGGATACCGGAAGCCAGTTTTATGCCCTTTTTATTTTCCAGGTCCGCGCTGCGGATGACGGCAAAGTGGGCTCCCATGGAATTATATACATGGATGCTGGGCCAGAGGTTTGTGGGTGTATCTATGCTCCAGAGAGCGGATACTGCCCTTGTAAAGACATTGTCCCGGGGCATTTCCATCAGCCGCAGGTGATGTCCGTTGGGCCACAGGGTGGATATGATAAGGAAGAGCGTCATGCCTGTAAAAAGGAATACACAGCATCTGTAAAATTCCTGCCTGTTTCGGAAAAACAGAAACAGCACCACTATGGATACATAGGCAAACCATAGAAGATAAGGAACAATAAAAATTTCGCAGAAGGGAATATAATCATCTGCGGCCACATGAATAACCCGGTAGTTTTTCTTATTCGTCTCTTCCAGCCAGGCAAACCAGGACATGTAGATTACCATATAGGCCAGCAGAGGAATACCATGCCTGTATTTTTCGTAAAATTTTTTTAACTTTTCCATTTTATAACATTCCTTTCTCGATTCTCCCCGGGCAGCCTGTCATCATAACAGCAACCCATATGGCCGGCATCCTGAGATACCTTTGACCATGCTCTAGTATAACGCTATAAAATGAAAAATCAATGCCCTTTTTCATTTCTTTAATATTTTTTAGAAAATCTTAATCAACGCAGGATTTGAATGGCATTTTGTTCACAGATGACATGGATTCGGCGGCTTTTGCGGCTGACTTCACCGTCTGTATGAACCCAGAGGGGCAGGCTGGTCTCAAGGGTAAGCGCCCGGACCTTATAAGGTGTGATTCCCCTGAACCTGTAATGCTTTCCGACGAACGCGGTGGGAAGGGCGAACAGGATCAGGAGCTTCGGCAGGTCTCCCACGGCGCAGAGATTCAGATAACCGTCACTGTCGTCCGCGTCAGGAGCAAACATAAAGCCTCCGCCCTCAAAACGGTGGAGCATGCAGGCGGTAAAAAGCATGTTTCCGATATCGATCAGCTGGCCGTCTTCCATGGTCAGCCGGCCGGATATCGCTTTTGCGGCAAACAGCTGCTTCAGGGCGATTCCCAGATAGGTCAGTTTTCCCAGCCCCACCCGGTTCATTGCCGATTTGATTCTGGAATGCAGGGCTTCCTCACAGACAGCGGCGTCGAAACCCATGCCGCAGCTGACGGCGAACCTGCGCGAATCGCCGTCCGGATAAGTCAGAATTCCCAGATCCATGGGATGCGGTTTCCCGGAATGTAAGATCAACTCGAGGGCGGCGGAGGGCGCTGTGGGAATCCTCAGATCCCGGGCCAGGTCATTGCTGGAACCGGTGGGAATATATCCCAATGTAATGCGGGAAGTATCCTCAGGCCCCTGCAGCGCCTCGTTTACGGTGCCGTCGCCGCCCAGTATGATAAGAGACAGAGGACCCGCTGTCTGGCGGGCGATATCCCCGGCAATTCGGGAAGCATCCCCTTTTCTTTCGGTAAAACAGGGACGGAAGGGAATATCCCGGGACCGAAGCATGGGGGCGATTTGATTTTTCCATATTTTCAGTCCCTGGCCGGAGCCGGAGGCTGGATTGATTATAATGTGATACATGAGAATCCCTCAACAGACTTTTTTTGCTTTCTATTTTACCAGTGAAGGGAATTTTCGTAAAGCCCGTCATGCCGAAAATTTATGGCATATTGCATAAAAATCCTGAGATATAACGGAATTCCCGTAATAAACAGGACAAAACGGTATTTTGCCGAATTTTTTTGTTTGCATTCCCGTTATTCTATGATATAATCAAATCGTATGTCAAATTAGTATCAATTATTTTTCAGAGTTCTTTACAATTCACAGGGGACCAGACAGGGAAATGGAACAGCATATGTGCGCATACTGTCCGGACTGACTGGCGGACAGATGTGCCCGGATGACGGAAGCGGATGTTGGTGCCGGGTGAAATGTAAGTGTATGCGGGATGGAAGAAAGTGCGCGGAACGAGAACAGGAGGAGCCGGAAATGTATTCTTTGGACGAAGTAAGAAATGTAGACCCCGAAATTGCTCAGGCCATCGTGGATGAGCAGGAGAGACAGAACAGCCATATTGAGCTGATTGCATCGGAAAACTGGGTGAGCAGGGCGGTTATGGCTGCAATGGGAAGCCCTTTGACGAATAAATATGCGGAAGGATATCCGGGAAAGAGATATTACGGAGGCTGTCAGTGCGTGGATGTGGTGGAGAACCTGGCAATCAGCCGGGCAAAGGAGCTGTTTGGCTGTGAGTATGCCAATGTACAGCCTCATTCAGGTGCCCAGGCAAATATGGCGGTGCAGTTTGCGGTCTGCATGCCCGGAGATACCATCATGGGAATGAATCTGGATCACGGCGGACATCTGACACACGGAAGTCCGGTGAATATGTCCGGGAAATATTTTCACATTGTTCCATACGGGGTAAATGAGGAAGGCTTCATTGACTACGACGCGCTTCGGGAGACTGCACTTAAGGCACGTCCCAAAATGATCATTGCCGGCGCGTCTGCCTATGCGCGAACCATAGATTTCGAAAAATTCCGTCAGGTGGCGGACGAGGTGGGCGCCGTTCTGATGGTGGATATGGCGCATATTGCGGGTCTGGTGGCGGCAGGGCTTCATCCCAGTCCGATTCCTTACGCCGATGTGACTACCACCACGACACATAAGACGCTCAGAGGACCCAGAGGAGGAATGATTCTTTCAAGCAAAGCCGTCAATGACAAGTATAATTTCAATAAAGCGATTTTCCCGGGCATTCAGGGTGGACCGCTGATGCATGTCATTGCTGCCAAGGCAGTCTGCTTTAAGGAGGCTCTGAGTGATGAGTTCAGGCAGTATCAGAAGAATATTGTAGACAATGCGCAGGCACTCTGCAAAGGACTGATGGACAGAGGTGTCAGAATCGTATCCGGCGGAACGGATAATCATTTGATGTTGGTTGATCTGACTAATTTCGGCATTACCGGCAAGGCTGCTGAAAAGCTTCTGGATGCCGCGCATATTACCTGTAATAAAAATACGATTCCCAATGATCCTCAGTCTCCTTTCGTGACCAGCGGTATCCGGCTGGGCACGCCCGCTGTCACTTCCAGGGGCATGAATACGGCGGATATGGACAGAATCGCAGAAGCCATTGCACTTGTGCTCAAGGGCGGTGAGGAGAAGGTTGCGGAAAGCTATGCCATTGTGCGTACGCTGACAGAGAAATATCCGCTGGATTGAAAGATCGGAAATAAGTAGTGACAACGGGACAATATATTGCGGATATGCGTATACGGAGGTAACGGTAACGGAACTATACTCGTGTGCGCATATATTTGCCGGGTGTTTGCCCTGCGGCACGGGTGCGCTCACTCGTTATGCCTTTACGTCGGCAAATGTTTTTGACCGTGAGTATATATTGCAGATATAACAGTAACAGAACAATATGTATTGCATATACGTATGGTGGATACGGGACAACGAAGCAAAGCGTCACGGATATGCGTACCGCAATACATGGAAAAGCGGAACTGGAACAGGAGAAAAGCGATGATAAATGTAGCAGTGCTGGGATACGGTACGGTAGGCAGCGGCGTTGTGGAGGTAATTGAGCGCAATCAGGAGCAGATATCCCGGAACACCGGAGAGGAAGTATATGTCAAATACATCCTGGATCTGAGGGATTTTCCGGGAGATCCTTATGAGGACAGGGTAGTACATGATTTTAATCTGATACTGGAGGATGCCTCTGTCTCTGTTGTGTGTGAGACCATGGGAGGCGTGGGCGCGGCATATCAGTTTACAAAACAGGCGCTTGCAGCCGGGAAGAGTGTATGTACTTCCAATAAGGAGCTGGTGGCCGGACACGGGACGGAGCTTCTGGCGCTTGCAGCCGGGAAGCACTGCAATTATATGTTTGAAGCCAGTGTGGGCGGCGGGATTCCCATTCTCCGCACCATCCAGACTTCGCTTACAGCGGAGCGGATTGTGAGAGTAACGGGGATTTTGAACGGCACCACCAATTACATCCTTTCCAGGATGGAGACGGAAAAAGCGGATTATCACGAGGTTTTAAAGCAGGCACAGGAACTGGGATATGCGGAACGCAATCCGGAAGCGGATGTGGAGGGGCACGACACCTGCCGAAAGACGGCGATTCTTGCCGCTCTGGCCACGGGAAAGTCAGTGGAAGCGGAGCAAATTTATACGGAAGGGATCAGCGGGGTTACGCTGGCTGATTTTGAATTTGCGTCTGCCAGGGGAAGGACAATCAAGCTTCTGGCAGTGGTGAAGATACAGGAGGACGGAAAGCTGTCTGCCATGGTGGCGCCTTTTATGCTTTCCCGAGAGCATACCCTCGCCTCGGTGGGGGATGTATTTAACGCTGTGGTGATTACCGGCAACATGCTGGGAGACGCTCTGTTTTACGGGCGGGGGGCGGGCAAGCTGCCCACGGCAAGCGCGGTAGTTGCCGACGTGTTGGACTGCGTGCGCAATCAGGGCAGGACGGTTATGAGAGGCTGGAGTGAGGAGAAGGCCGAAATGACTGACATGGCGGAGACGGAGAGACGCTTTTACGTAAGAACGGCCGCCTCCAAAGCCGCGTCTGTGGAGAAAGCATTCTGGGGAGAAGATGATGCGGCA
>CANDMH010000055.1 GCA_947385785.1 uncultured Lachnospiraceae bacterium | reverse complement strand
GGAAGTTACGGCGGCGATGTGGAACAGGGTGTGGATGGAAGTTACGGCGGCGATGTGGAACAGGGTGTGGATGGAAGTTACGGCGGCGATGCGCAACAGGGTACAGAGGACGGTTATGCAACGGATACCGGATATGACGGGAGCAGCGGCAGCAGGATGTCAATCGGCTATGAAGAGGAAACGGCAGGCGTGGACAGCAGCGGTAAAGAGAGCGGCGCATACGGTGAAAATAACGGAACCGGGAGCAGCGGAACGGATCAGGAATATGACGGTTACGGAGGGCATGGAAACGAAGGGCACAGGACAGGCCACGGCCACAGCCATGAGTAGAAGCCGTGATTTTCTCTTTTCAAATGAGGAAAAAAAGTGTATAATCATGAATCATGAAAGAAGAAAAGAACGAATTTTTAGGGCTCCTGTGCAATTTATATCTGGTCGTACTGCTGGTTGTGCTGCCTTTGTATACCGGAAACGGATATTGGCAGCTGGGCGATACAAAGTATATGCTGTTTCGGAATCTTTCTTTTCTGTGCCTGGGAGGCTGGATGCTTGCCGGGATGCCGGGGCGTATCAGAGGCGCGGCAGAATATTTCAGGAGACGGAGTATGCGCCAAAACAAAGATGGCGGTACGATATTACGTTTATGGCTGGCAGGGGACGGGGCTGTCCGTCAGGAAGACACCAGTCGGAAAGCGAAAACTGCGGAGCGAAAACAGAGGGGCAGAGGGGGAAAAGGGCGAAAGCAGACAGTCTTCAGCGGCATGGATTTTGCGATGATGAGCTACGGTTTCTGTGTGATACTTTCAGCCCTTTGCAGCTCTTACGGAAGGCTGGCGTGGGTTGGCTATGAAGGCTGGTATATGGGAGCAATTTCACAGCTCCTGTTTATCGGGATTTATTTATTCGTGTCCAGGCAGTATGACGGCGCAGCCTGGCCGGTGTATCTGGGCGAGGCGGCTTTCTTCCTGGTGACTCTGCTCGGACTGCTTCACAGGCTGGGAATTGACCCGCTGGGGCTGATGGGAAGCTGGAACAGCAGAGACTGGGAGTACAGCCATATGCTGTCAACGCTTGGAAATATCAATTGGCTGTGCGGATATTACAGTGTCGTGACAGCGTTTGTAATCGTTCCTTTTTTCAGAGAGAAGAGACGGTGTCTGCAGGTGGTGCTGTATCTGATAGCAGTGTCTGCCTTTGTGCTTTTGCTGCTTCAGGGAAGTCAGAGCGGTCTGCTGATTTTAGGAGCAGGTGTGGCAGTTTGTTTTTGGCTGGGGAAACGGCAGGACGGCGTATGGGGAAAGCTGTTGCTGCTTTTAGCGGGAACCTTCCTTTGTATGCCATTGATGGAATGGTTGATGAGACTGCGGGGGAGCAGGGCCGCAATAGCGGCGGATGGAAATATTTTTGCGTTTACCAGCTGGTATGGCTGGATGCTGTCAGGGGTTATCTGCATCTTTCTTTTTTTATTGTTGGAGAAAAGGGGCGGAGGTTCCTGTAGGGGGAAGCCGACAGAAGAAAAAGGAAAGCGGCAAATGGCAGCTGCGGAAGAGCAGCGGCAGAGTGTGCGCAGGGGATGGGCACGGAAGACATTATTGTTGATTGCCATGGCGGTTTTTGCGACAGCGGCAGTGCTGGCAGGATTGCTGTTCTGGCGCGGGCTTGATGACAGCTTCGGAAGCGGACGGGGGTTTCTGTGGCGGATTGCAGTGGAAAGCTTCATAGAGGCAGACGGAAAGGATAAGCTGCTGGGGGCAGGGCCTGATTGCTATGCGGAAGCGGTTTTCAACAGGCTGGGGGCGGATACGGATGTCTGGAAGGGGGAGCATTGGGAAGGAGCAGTGTTTACCAATGCCCACAACGAGATTCTGAGTCAGCTCTGTAATGTGGGAATACTGGGAACGGCCTGTTATCTGGCGATTTTTCTTGCGGGGATATACAGATATGGCTTTGAGGGCGTGAAAAAACAGTACGGAGATAAGTATTTTGGGGGAGCCGAATGTCGGGGAACCATAGTACAGACAGAGAGCCTGGAAGGACAAGTGAAGGGCAGCCGGGCAGAGAACCCGGAAGGAGAAGCGGAGGACAGAACCCGGACAGAGAACCTGGAAAGACAAGCGGAGGGCAGAACCCGGACAGAGAGTTCGGAGGGAGAAGCGAAGGGCAGAGCGCAGCAAATGCTTCGAAATCCGGAAGAACACATGAAATATGAGGTTCCCGAAAAGGCAGACGGGCGAAGGCGGAAGGGGAGCCTGACAGGGGGGGATATGGGAGACACCGGAGTGCTCGCACTGGTCATGTATGGTCTTCACTCACTGGTCAGTTTCCAGCAGGTGCTGAATGCCCCGCTCTTATTTCTGGTGTTGGGACTGTGCGAAGCGGAAAAACGGAAAAAGAACAGAGAGGGAACAGCGGAGGAAATTGCACATGAAATGGAAAAAGTTTAAAATAAAAACGGTGACGGATGCCGAGGACATTATTATCAGTACCCTGTACGATATCGGCCTGGAAGGGGCGCAGATTGAGGACAAGATTCCCCTGACCGCCTTGGAGAAGGAGCAGATGTTTGTGGACATTCTTCCGGAGAGCCAGGAAGATGACGGCATAGCCTACCTGAGTTTTTTCGTGGAGGAGAAGGAGGACGGCAGCCTGGAGGTTCTGGGAGAATCCACGGATGAAGCCGCTGTGTTGGAGAATGTGGAGCGGGAACTGGAGGAGCTCCGTCGGTTCTGTGAGATCGGGGAAGGCTCCGTTACGGTGGAGGAGACAGAGGACCTGGACTGGATCAATAACTGGAAACAGTATTTTCACCAATTTTATATAGACGACATTCTTGTAATCCCGTCCTGGGAAGATGTCAGGACAGAGGATGAGGAGCGGATAGTGCTTCACATCGACCCGGGTACCGCCTTCGGAACGGGAATGCATGAGACCACACAGCTGTGCATCAGGCAGCTGCGGAAGTACGTCACGTCTGAGACGAAGCTTCTGGACGTGGGGACAGGCAGCGGAATCCTGGCGATCCTCTCCCTGATGTTCGGCGCAGAGCATGTGGTGGGTACGGACCTGGACCCCTGCGCGGAAGAGGCCGTGGCGCAGAATTGCCAGGCGAACGGAATCAGGCCGGAGCGCTTTGAGATGATGATCGGCAATATCATCACGGATAAAAGCGTGCAGGATAAGGTGGGATATGGATGCTACGATATCGTCGTGGCAAATATTCTTGCGGATGTACTTGTGCCCCTGACTCCGGTAATCCTGAGTCAGCTGAAAGCAGGGGGGATTTACATCACATCCGGTATTATTGACGATAAGGAAGAGACGGTGGTGGAGGCCGTAAAAGTCGCCGGGCTGAAGGTGCTGGAGGTTACTTATCAGGGAGAATGGGTCAGTGTGACCGCGCAGAAGCAGTTTGCATGAAGGATATAAGGCAGGCACAGGGCAGTATGGAAAGGGAAGGATATGCATCAGTTTTTTGTGGCTCCGGAGCAGATTAATGTAAATGACAAAAGCGTCATAATTGTGGGCGCCGATGTAAACCATGTCAGAAACGTGCTTCGCATGAAGCCGGGAGAGGAAATCTCTGTCAGCAACGGGCAGGACGGCAGAGAATACCGCTGCGGCATTCGAAGCGTGGAAGAGGACAGGATTGTATGTGAGCTTCGTTTCATGAAAGAGGACAAGGTGGAACTGCCCTCCCGTGTATACTTATTCCAGGCGCTGCCCAAGGCGGACAAGATGGAGCTGATTGTCCAGAAGGCGGTGGAGCTGGGGGTTTATAAGATAGTTCCGGTGGCGGCGAAGCGCTGCATTGTCAAACTGGATAACCGGAAAGCTGTTTCTAAGATACAGCGTTGGCAGGCGATTGCAGAATCGGCGGCAAAGCAGAGCAAACGGGCAGTTATCCCGGAGGTGACACAGGTGTCAGAATTTTCGGAGGCTGTCAGGATGGCATCTGTCATGGATGTCAGACTGATTCCTTATGAACTGGCAGAGGATATGTCGAAAACGAAAGAGCGCATGGGAGCGCTGCGGCCGGGACAGGAGATTGCGGTGTTTATAGGGCCGGAGGGCGGTTTTGAGGAAGCGGAGATTGCGCTGGCATTGTCTGACGGGATAGAACCGATTACTTTGGGAAAGCGGATTCTGAGGACGGAGACAGCGGGAATGACAGTGCTGTCATGGATTATGTATATGCTGGAGAACTGAGGGCTTTGTTATGAATCAGGTGACTATACATTGGCAGTCACAGGGACGAGGACAGAGTTCCGTGCATATGATAGGATAACGAGGTATACTGTCCGTCCGCCTGACATAGAAAAATGCAAAGCTGTGCCCCACAGGCGCGGACAGCCCATATACTGGATAGTAAGGAGTAAAACCATGGAAGTATATCTGGACAATTCCGCCACTACCAGGGCCTTTCCTGAGGTAGCGGAGCTGATGACGAAGATCATGTGTGAGGATTACGGTAATCCTTCCAGTCTCCATATGAAAGGAGTTCAGGCGGAGCAGTATCTGCGCTATGCGAAAGAAACCTTCTCCAGGCTCCTGAAAGCAAATGAGAAAGAGATATTTTTCACTTCCGGCGGCACCGAGTCGGATAATATGGCGCTGATCGGCTGCGCCAGGGCTAATAACAGACGCGGAAATCATCTGATCACCACCCAGGTGGAGCATCCCGCCATATTAAATACCATGCGCTACCTGGAATCCAATGGGTACAGGGTGACATATCTGCCGGTAAATTCTCAGGGCTGCATTTCTACGGGAGATCTGCAGCGGGCGATGACACCGGGCACCATATTGGTTTCCATCATGCATACCAACAATGAAATCGGGACACTGCAGCCCATTGCCGAAGCCGGGGCGCTGATTAAGCGTATGAATCCCAATACGCTTTTTCATGTAGACGCTGTGCAGGGCTTCGGAAAAGCAAAAATTTTCCCGAAAAAAATGGGAATTGATTTGCTGTCCGCCAGCGGGCACAAGATTCACGGCCCAAAGGGTGTGGGGCTTCTGTATATCGGCGAGAAAGTGAAAATCCAGCCCATTCTCCACGGCGGCGGCCAGCAGATGAACCTTCGCTCCGGAACGGACAATGTGCCTGGCATTGCCGGATTTGCGAAGGCGGCGGAACTGCTGTATGAGCATTACGAGGACGATGTGAAGAGGCTGTACCAGTGCAAGCGCTACTTTATGGAGGGCGTCAGAAGGCTGGAGGGCGTGAAAATCAACGGGCTTCTTCCGGAAGCGCCTGACGGGGCGGGGACAGCGCCCCATATCGTCAGCGTCTCCATAAGAGGCGTCCGCAGCGAGGTATTGCTTCATGCTCTGGAGGAGGATGGCATCTATGTGTCCGCGGGAAGCGCCTGCGCCGCGAGGAAGCCTCAGCCGTCCGTCACGCTGAAGGCCATCGGCGTGGAGCGGGAGCTGCTGGATTCCACAATCCGTTTCAGCTTTTCCGTCTATACGACAAAAGAAGAAATAGACTATACATTACGGGCAATGTATGATAAAATTCCTATGTTGCGGAAATATACCCGCAGGCGCTGACCGCTCCATGGGAAGGGACGGTGTCCTCCGCGATAAGAGACCTGGGATTCTTCGCCGCGGCGGACGCGCTTAGAGAAAGGATAAAAGATGTTTACAGCTTTTTTGATAAAATATGCCGAGATCGGCATAAAGGGAAAGAACCGTTATCTGTTTGAGGACGCCCTGGTGCATCAGATCAAGTTTGCCTTGAAAAAGTGCGAGGGCAAATTCCTCATTCACAAATCCCAGGGGCGGATTTACGTGGATGCCCAGGGAGAGTTTGACTACGATGAGACAGTAGAACATCTGCGGAAGGTATTCGGCATTTCCGGCATCTGCCCGGTGGTTTATGCCGAGGATGAGGGCTTTGAGAAGCTTTGCGACAGGGTTGTCAGGTACATCGGCGATGTCTATCCGGACAAAAATAAGACCTTCAAGGTGCATTCCAGGAGGGCTCGGAAGGACTATCCCAGGGAATCCATGGAAATCAATGCGGATATGGGAGAGGCCATCCTGAATGCTTATCCGGAGATGTCTGTGGATGTGCACAATCCCGAAATTCTGCTGAATATTGAAATCAGGGAGAAAATTTATATCTATTCGGAGACCATTCCCGGTCCGGGAGGCATGCCGGTGGGTACAGGCGGCAAGGCGATGCTGCTTTTGTCCGGCGGCATTGACTCCCCTGTGGCCGGCTATATGATCGCGAAACGGGGCGTGAAGATTGACGCGGTCTATTTTCATGCGCCGCCCTATACCAGTGAGCGTGCAAAGCAGAAGGTAGTGGATCTGGCGAGAATCGTGTCCGCCTATGCGGGGCCGGTGTGGCTCCATGTGATTAATTTTACGGACATTCAGCTCTATATTTACGAGAAATGTCCTCATGAGGAGCTGACCATCATCATGCGCCGCTACATGATGCGGATTGCGGAGCATATTGCAAAGGAGACAGGCTGTCTGGGGCTGATCACCGGGGAGAGCATCGGGCAGGTTGCGTCTCAGACCATGCATTCTTTGATTGCCACCAACGAAGTCTGCGAACTGCCTGTGTACCGCCCGCTGATTGGGTTTGACAAGATGGAAATTGTGGATATTTCTCAGAAAATAGATGCTTTTGAGACTTCTATTCAGCCTTATGAGGACTGTTGTACCATTTTTGTGGCCAAACATCCTGTGACGAAGCCCAACGTGAATATAATTCGCCGCCATGAGCGTAATCTTGAGGAAAAAATAGAGGAACTGGTGCAGACGGCTCTGGATACCAAAGAACTGCTTGTTGTAGAGTAGAGCAAAAAAGCCTCCGGAGGTACTTCCCTGGAGGCTTTCGAATACTTATTTTACGATATAGGGATTTAACAATTCCAGTACTTCGTCAGCGCCCTCTTCCGTGTGGATGTTCAGATCGATGGGTTTTGACAGATCCAGGCTGAAGATTCCCATAATGGACTTTGCATCCACAACGTATCTGCCGGATACCAGGTCAAAATCGTAATCGAACTTGGAAATGTCATTTACAAAGGACTTTACTTTGTCGATGGAATTTAAAAAAATCTGTACTGTTTTCAATGGACGATACCTCCTTGATTCTATTCAGCTTCCTGTCGGCTTCTGTCAGAAACTGTGATGTGCATTTTATGCCTGGGAATTGTGGAAAAACAGCTGATACAATTGCAGACACTTCCTCAGGTCCCGGCAGTTATTCCCCGGCAGAGCCTGAAATGCATGCCTGGGATAAAACGCATCACCTGGCTGACAGCGAAAGCAGTTTCCTATAAGTAATAATAATGGCTGGAATAAGAAAAGTCAAGGCGTAAACCGTACAAAAAAAGTGAGGAAACATTATGAAAACTGTGGCATTATACAATCTTGGCTGCAAAGTAAATTCCTATGAAATGGAAGGCATGGGACAGAAGCTGCGGGAAAAGGGATATAGAATTGTGCCTTTTGAGGAAAAAGCGGATATCTATATCGTGAATACATGCACGGTTACCAACATTGCGGACAGAAAGAGCCGCCAGATGCTCCACCGGGCCAGGCAGTTGAACCCGGACGCGGTGGTGGTGGCGGTGGGCTGCTATGTGCAGACCGGGCTGGCGAAGGTGGAGAAGGATGCCGGTATCGACCTGGCTGTCGGCAATAACCATAAAAAAGACATTGTGGAGCTTCTGGAGAGATATCTTGCAAAACGCCGGGACACAGGCGGCGGGCAGGAGGAACAGATGTCCAAAACGCTTCACGGCGCCGCTGTAACGGATATGAACAGGAGCTGCGAATATGAGGAAATGCAGCTGCGGCAGACCACGGAGCACACCAGGGCATACATCAAGATTCAGGACGGCTGCAACCAGTTCTGCTCCTATTGCGTAATTCCCTACGCCAGAGGGCGGGTGCGCAGCCGCCGGGCGGAAGACATTTTACAGGAAATCCGCGCTCTGGTGGATGCAGGTTACCGGGAAGTGGTGCTCACGGGGATTCATATCAGCTCCTATGGGATTGATTTTCCCAACAGGCTCCTGGGAGGGCCGGATGCGCCCGGAGCCGGCGGCGATATGCCGGAGGGCGGCGGCATAAACGGTTCTGCCCGGGAGCTGTCGTCCGGAATCGGCGGAGAAGGTGGGAAAAACGGTTTCGCCCGGGAGCTGTCGGCCGGAATCGGCGGGGACGGCGGGAAAAACGGCTCCGCCGGAGACGGGTCGGTCGAAACCCGCGGGAACGGCGGGAAAAGCGGCTTGAAATATAACGGAAGCAGTAAGCTGATAGAGCTGATAGAGCTGATTCATGAGATTCCGGGGCTGGATCGGATACGCCTTGGATCCCTGGAACCAAGAATTATAAATGAGGAGACAGCCGGGAGGCTGGCGGCAATGCCGAAGCTTTGTCCCCATTTCCACCTGTCCCTCCAGAGCGGATGCGATGCTACCCTGAAAAGGATGAATAGGCATTACACTTCCGGGGAATACTATATCTGTGTGGATACGCTGAGACGCTTTTTTGACAAACCTGCCATTACCACGGATGTGATTGTGGGGTTTCCCGGAGAGACGGAAGAGGAATTCGCTCTGACCAAAGCTTTTTTGAAAAAGGTAAATTTTTATGAGATACATGTCTTCAAATACTCCAGGCGCACAGGAACGGCAGCGGCCGCCATGCAGGAGCAGGTGCCGGAGAAAGTGAAAGCACAGCGCAGCGGGGAAATCCTGGAGCTGACAAAGAAGCAGGCGAAGGCCTTTCGGGAACATTACATAGGAAGAGAGGCGGAAGTGCTTCTGGAAGAGAGACGGGAGATAGAAGGACACGTTCTGCTGACGGGCCATACGAAGGATTATGTGAAAATAGCGGTGGATGCGTCGGACGGTTCGCTGAGGGAAAACAGGATTGTGACTGTGCCTGTGAAGGGGTTTTTGACTGATGAGATACTGATATGAGTACGGATGCTCCGTTTTTACGGATATTCAGGTGGCAATCAGTCAGAATTTCCGGGGAAAATGATGCAAAATATATGCAAAAAACACAAAATTATATACTTGACATCCGACAAGACTTGAATTTTACATACAAATGAGGTATATTAATTATAAGTATGCAGATTCATCGCTTTAGGAACTGGCACAATTCCTGACAGAAAGGGGAATGCTCTCCCGCCGGTATGGAGGTAAGGGTATGCGGAATTTGGAAAATACACAATACTTCAAGGTAGAATCGGAACCCGAAGAGGGGGCCAGGCTTGTTTTGTCTACCGTCTATGAGGCATTAACGGAAAAAGGCTATAACCCTGTAAACCAGATCGTGGGATACATCATGAGCGGCGACCCTACTTATATCACCAGCCATAAGAACGCGCGCAGTATGATCATGAAAGTGGAGCGGGATGAACTGGTGGAAGAACTGCTGAAGGAGTATATCCGCAATAAGGGCTGGCACTAGATTCAAAACTGTTGCGGGAGGCTGCGGAACTGAAATGGGAGGAAGCTTTGATGCGCATTATGGGACTTGATTATGGCTCCAGGACAGTGGGCGTGGCGGTGAGCGACAGTATGCTTATAACGGCCCAGGGCTTGGAAATCATCCGCCGCAGCGAGGAGAATAAGCTGCGCCGGACATTGGCCAGGATAGAAGAGCTGATTGAAGAGTACGAGGTAGAGGAAATCGTTCTGGGGCTGCCGAAGAATATGAACGCTACGGAGGGCGCCCGCGCAGAGATAACGAAAGAATTTCAGGAGAAACTGGAACGCAGGACAGGCCTGCCTGTGGTTTTGTGGGACGAGCGCCTGACCACGGTTGCGGCAGATAAGGCGATGATGGAGAGCGGAGTCAGAAGAGAAAAACGTAGGGAATATGTGGATAAGATTGCGGCGGCCCTGATTTTGCAGGGATATCTGGACTACCGCCGTTTGGAAGCTGACGGAAAAGCGCGGGTTTGTGGGCATCCACAGTAAACCTCCGGACTTCATGTATGGTGGTGCAGCCAGGCCTGTCCTTTAGGCCTTCTGCATGGGAGTTTTGAAAGCACGCAGGTTATTTTTCGGCAGTTTCTGAGGAATGCGGTATCAGTTGGGGTAACGTGTGTGTTGGAGTGAGAGAAAATGGAAAAGGCAGAAAAGATAACGTTTCAGTTGGATCAGGGTGAGACGGAAAGTTTTTATGTGCTGGAGCAGACCAGGCTCGGAGGTGTTGATTACATTCTTGTCACGGATTGCGAAGAGGGTGACGGGGAGGCTATGATTTTAAAGGACATATCCGAAGACGGGGACGAAGAAGGCATTTATACGGTTGTGTCTGATGAGGACGAGCTGGCCGCAGTAGCGGGCGTGTTTGAGAATATGCTTGAGGATGTTGAATTTACGTAAGGAATTGTCGGAAAACAACTGCTGCAATTTCATTTTGATTACAGGGTTCGCGAAGCGGTTCCTGTAATATCTTCAGACAAAAACTTGGAAAGCCAGGGAAAACGACTTTAAACTCGCAGCAGTTATCTGCAGATACTTCCTAAAGACCGCAGGTAAGTGTAATCTCTGCGGAGAAGCCGGAGCGTAATAACTTACTTATGCTTGTAAAAGCGGACTGTCCTGAAAACGGACCGTCTGCTGCTTATAGAACAATACAATTGCTGAATGGGCTGAATCTGATTGACCGGGTTCATTTTGATGACGGTTTTGTACGCTGTGAGATGGGGAGTGCTCTGGAAAGCGGATGAAAGCATCGCCATCATCATTTGATCTGCATCAAATACGGCAAGGTGATTTCTTTTCAGGAGGATCTGTCGGAGGGGCTGAAAGAGAAAATTGCCTGGACTGCCGTGTTTCGAGTCGTGAATCATGAGATCGGGCCCTGCGGTTTTTGTGTAGAATATGGAGGAGATTTGATTGAAGAAAAAAGAGAATAAGAGCGGTTCCAGATTAAAGGTAATCCCCTTGGGGGGACTGGAACAGATTGGTATGAACATTACTGCCTTCGAATATGGGGACAGTATTGTTGTGGTAGACTGCGGTCTGTCGTTTCCGGCGGATGACATGCTGGGAATCGACCTTGTCATTCCGGATGTCACCTATCTGAAAGATAATATTGAGAAAGTGAAAGGATTTGTGATTACCCATGGACATGAGGACCATATCGGGGCGCTTCCCTATGTGCTCCGGGAGTTGAATGTACCGATTTATGCCACCAGGCTGACCATGGGTATCATTGAAAATAAGCTGAAGGAGCATGAACTGACCAAAACCACCAAGCGGAAGGTGGTAAAATTCGGACAATCCATCAATATGGGACAGTTCAGGGTGGAGTTTATCAAGACAAATCACAGTATCGTGGACGCCGCGGCGCTGGCAATTTATTCCCCTGCCGGCATTGTGGTGCATACGGGAGATTTCAAAGTTGATTACACACCCGTCTTCGGGGATGCCATTGACCTTCAACGTTTTGCGGAGCTGGGCAAAAAGGGGGTACTTGCGCTGATGTGCGATTCCACCAATGCGGAGCGCCCGGGCTTTACTCCCTCCGAAAGGACTGTGGGGGCGACATTTGACACGCTGTTTGAAGAGCATAAGAACACCAGGATTTTCGTGGCGACTTTTGCCTCCAATGTGGACAGGGTTCAGCAGATTATCAATTCCGCTTATAAATTTGGCCGCAAGGTATGCGTGGAAGGCCGCAGCATGGTCAGCATCATTGAGACAGCCAGAAATCTGGAGTGCATCAGTATTCCGGATAACACGCTGATTGAGATCGAGCAGTTGAAGGATTATCCCAACGAGAAGCAGGTGATCATCACCACGGGAAGCCAGGGAGAGAGCATGGCGGCACTGAGCCGCATGGCAGGAGGCATGCACCGGAAGATTACCATCGGCGCGGGGGATACGGTGATTTTCTCTTCCAATCCCATTCCGGGCAATGAAAAATCCGTCACAAAGGTGATCAATGAACTGATACGGAAGGGGGCGGATGTTATTTTCCAGGATGCCCATGTGTCAGGACATGCCTGTCAGGAGGAAATCAAACTGATTTATTCCCTGATCCGTCCCAGATATGCTGTGCCTGTACATGGCGAAATCAAGCATCTGAAGGCGCAGGCGAAGATTGCCCAGAGCCTGGGAATAGATAAGGACAATATCTTTGTGCTGTCCTCCGGCGATGTGCTGGAGATGGACGCGGACGGCGCCGAAGTGACGGGACGTGTGCCCGTGGGTGCCATTCTGGTGGACGGCCTGGGTGTGGGAGATGTGGGAAATGTGGTGCTTCGTGACCGCCAGCATCTGGCCGAAGACGGCATTATGGTGGTGGTTATGAGCCTTGACAGGATGGAAGGACAGCTGGTGGCCGGGCCCGATATCGTGTCAAGAGGATTCGTGTATGTGAAAGAATCCGACGAATTGATAGAAGAGGCACGACAGGCCGTAGACGAAGCCCTCCAGAGATGTCTGGACAGAGGCATAACGGACTGGGGGCGGCTGAAAAATACCACAAAGGATACGCTCAGCGATTATGTCTGGAAGAAGACCAAGAGGCGGCCCATGATATTGCCGATTATAATGGAAGTATAAAGCGTGAAGCGTGAGAAGAATTTCCTGGCGGTCAAAGTACACCCGCTGAGAAATTCTAAGTCTCACGCAGAAGAATGCCCAGGCGAACAGGGTTCGCTTGGGGCGGGCATTCTTCCGGGTTTGCGGCATTCTATTATGGGCCTGTGATCTTTACGTGGCATTGACTTAAGATTTCATTGTTAAGTCCCTAAGGCATGTTACCGCAGGAGTGCAGGGGATGTTGTCGCGGGCGGCAGG
This sequence comes from uncultured Lachnospiraceae bacterium, assembly GCA_947385785.1. GTDB lineage: Bacteria > Bacillota > Clostridia > Lachnospirales > Lachnospiraceae > Acetatifactor. The sequence continues at coordinate 6,144 of CANDMH010000055.1, read as the reverse complement.
GAGGTTTATATGAAAGTGTTAAATGTAGTGGGTGCTGTAGCAGGAGCAATTTTCAGGCTGGTAGTTGCCATAGCGGTGGTTTATTTTATTTATCAGGGGGCTGAGATCTGCTATGACTACGGATACCGTATCTTTACGGAGAAGCCGGTGGCCAGCGGGGAGGGGCGTACAGTGACTGTGACAATCACCGAAAGCATGACTCCCCTGGAAATCGGAGAACTGTTTGAGAGCAGGGGGCTGGTGAGGGATGCGAAGCTTTTCACCATGCAGTATTACCTTTCCGAATATACCAAAGAGGTAGGCCCGGGGACTTTCGAGCTGAGTACCGCCATGACTGCGGAGGAAATGATGGCCGCCATGGTGGTTGAGAAAGAGGAGACAGAAGAAGGCGGGGACTGATGCAGACAGGCCGGGGTGGAAGAATTGCGCTGAACGGCAATGGATGACCGATCCGCGGGACAGGCGAAGCGAAGGGGACAGGCAGTATGGCCACAGATTCACGGGAAGTGCAGCAGAGGAACAGAGCAACAGAACAGAACAACAGCACAGAAGGATAGGGATATGATCATAGATGAAAGGCTGACTGTTTTCATTGACTCGCTGGACAGGGGCAATACGCCGTTTCTGGATGCATTGGAAAAGGATGCGCTGGAAAACCGCGTTCCGGTGATACGGAAATCCATGCAGAGCCTGTTAAAATTCCTCCTTGCCCTCACGAAGCCGGAAAAGATTCTGGAGGTAGGTACTGCGGTGGGCTTTTCCGCGCTGCTGATGAGCGAATACGGACCGGAAGGCTGCCACATTACCACGATTGAGAATTATGAAAAAAGGATTCCGGCTGCCCGGGAGAACTTCAGGCGGGCGGGAAGAGAGGAGCGGATTACGCTTCTGGAAGGGGATGCGGCGGAGGTTTTGAAAACATTATCAGGTATGTATGATATGATTTTCATGGATGCTTCGAAGGGGCAGTACCTCCATTTCCTTCCCGATGTGCTGCGGCTGCTGGCACCTGGAGGGCTACTTGTGTCAGACAATGTGCTGCAGGATGGGGACGTCATGGAATCCCGCTTTGCAGTGACCAGGCGGAACCGCACGATTCATGCCAGGATGCGGGAGTACCTGTACGAACTGAAGCATCACCCGGAGCTGGAGACTGTGGTGCTGCCGGTGGGAGACGGGGTGACGCTGAGTACGAAACTGCCGTAGGGAGAGGCGGGCAGAGGCGAAAGGACAGGAAATACTATGGATGACAGAAAGAAACCGGAGCTGCTGGTTCCGGCGGCCAGCCTGGAGGTGCTGAAGACAGCGGTTATATTTGGGGCGGATGCCGTATATATCGGCGGCGAGGCCTTCGGGCTGCGGGCAAAGGCGAAGAATTTCACCATGAAGGAGATGGCGGAGGGGATTTCCTTTGCCCATACCCGGGGTGTAAAGGTGTATGTGACGGCGAATATTCTTGCGCACAATGAAGACCTGGAGGGAGCGGAGCGCTACTTCGGAGAGCTGCGGGATATGAGGCCGGATTCCTGCGACGCACTGATTATTTCGGATCCGGGATTATTTGCCATAGCCAAAGAGGTGTGGCCTGAAGCGGAAATCCACATTTCCACCCAGGCGAATAATACCAATTACCAGACTTATTTATTCTGGTGGCGGCTGGGGGCAAAGCGGGTGGTGTCCGCAAGGGAGCTGTCGCTGGAAGAGATACATGTCATTCGGGAGCATATTCCGGAGGAGATGGAGATTGAGAGCTTCGTCCAGGGTTCCATGTGCATTTCCTATTCCGGTCGGTGCCTGCTGAGCAATTATTTCACGGGGAGGGATGCGAACCGGGGTTCCTGTACCCATCCCTGCCGCTGGAAATATGCGGTGGTGGAGGAGACCAGACCGGGAGAGTACCTGCCGGTGTATGAGAATGAGCGGGGGACATATATTTTTAATTCCAAAGATTTATGTATGATAGAGCATATTCCCGAACTGGTGGCTGCCGGGATTGACAGCTTTAAGATAGAGGGGCGCATGAAGACGGCGCTCTATGTGGCGGCGGTGACCAGAACTTACCGCAGGGCAATTGACGATTATTTTGAGTCGCCGGAGAAATATGCCGCTGGTCTGGAGTGGTACAGGGAGGAAATCTCCAAATGTACCCACAGGCACTTTTCCACCGGATTTTATTTCGGAAAACCCACGGAAGAGAGCCAGATTTATGACAGCAGTACTTATGTGAATGAGTATACCTACCTGGGGATGATTGAAGAGACAGCAGAGGAACCCTGGCCATGGCAGAATGAGGAGGGCCGGGGGATGGTAACCGAAAGCGGCCGGGAGATTCCTGGCATGTTGGCGCGCTTCGAACAGCGCAATAAATTTACACTGGGCGAATCCATTGAAATTATGAAACCTGACGGAAGGAATGTGGCGGTGACAGTGGAAGCGCTGTATACAGAGGAAGGCGAAGCGGTGGAAAGCTGCCCCCATGCCAGGCAGGTATTGTGGGTAAGGCTTTCGGAAAACGCGGAATGCGGGGATCTGCTCAGGAGAAGGGAGACAAAGGATGGAAGTGAAGGTCAGCCAGTATCAGTTTGACAGAATCAGTGGCCAGATGGAACGGGAATACGGCAGAATCAGAAAGGGAGAAGAGGATGCTCATATGATGATGCTGTTTCCCATGGAGGGAAATATGCTGAAGGTGCACCGGGCACACCCGGAATCCAACGGCCGCAGGGCAATAGAGGCAATTGTGCTTACTTTGTTTCAGATACAGAGTTATCTGTCAGATGATGAATATAACCTGGACAGCTTTCGGTCGGCAGAAAATGAAAGGCTGGTACAGGCGCTGCTGATGGCATTTGACCCTTTTACGAACAGGGACATCAGGACGGCGCTGGAGAAGGCTTCTTTTGATTTAAGCAGCACGGAAGCTTTGAAGGAGCTGTATGGGGAGCCTGTCCGCTGCCTGCTCAAAATCAAGGATTCCGTGGAACTCTGGAGCAGGGAAAGAGGACAGGACGGCTATTTCCACTTTATTGAAAATACCATTGGAACTACGGTGAAGCGTGACCAGAAGATGGACTTTACCGTGGAGGTGCCAGGAGTGGAAATGAAGAAGAAATTTCAGCTGTTTGGGAAGAAGCGGTAAGAATATGGCAGGGACGGGGCGAAAATGGCAGGAATCAGATCCTGCCGTTTTCGCATTTCCGGTGATGTGACAGCCTCCATCATATCGCAGAGAGCTTCCAGATGGAGGATCTTCTGTTCTTTGCGTCCCTCGAAACTGCCCTCGTTCAGGTAATCTGCCACAAAGCCCATGTTTCAACTGCTGCTTTAATGAGCCCCGGAGGGCTTTATAAAGAATTCTTTGTAGAACTCGTCTCTGGCATCCATATTCCGCACGGCCAGTTTGGCATCATCATCACGCCCCAGCTCATATAGCTTCGTCAGGAGCATGCTAAGCCTTGCTTCTCCTTTTTCTTCCCCGCGAGCTTCGCCGCGGGCTTCCAACATGTCAATATATTCACACATGATAATAGGTTCTCCTTCCTGTTTCTGTTTTAAGAGCTGTATAGCCTGTTCGGAGAAACGGGTGTCTCCGGTGACAGCCTCCATCATATCGCAGAGAGCTTCCAGATGGAGGATCTTTTGTTCTTTGCGCCCCTCGAAACTGCCCTCGTTCAGGTAATCTGCCACGAAGCCCATGTCGCTGGTAAAGTGCTGCCTGGTTTCCAGGGGAAGGTTATTCATGTGGTAAACCGTCAGCTTCGCATCGTCAATCCGCTCCAGTTCCCCGGAAGGGACACCGTTTTTCAGCAGCAACTTATGGAGGCTTGAGGGGATGCGGCTGCTTTTCCCGGTCCAGGCAATTACTACAGGAATCACCCCATATACGGGGGCGCCGCTTTCCAGCTGCTGTCTGTAGGAACCGGCCTGGTATGAGACTTTCCGCAGGATCTGGCGTTCCTCCAGCTGTGTTTCGTTTTCAATGATGTACTGGAGGAGGATGGAGCCTTCCTCCGTCAGGTACCTGCTGGCGTCGCAGAACTGATTGTGCGGCTTTGCATGCTTGTAAAAGCTTTCCGTGGGCGCGGGCTGTGTGTTTTCGGCAGTCAGCCGTGGTTTGCCGTCGTAGAACAGTGCGTTAATACAGTCCGCAAATACGTCTGCGTAGGACAGCAGGATTTTTTCGGTGATGTCTTTTTCAGCCATAGTATTTCCTCCCTTGTTCGTTTGGGCGGGAGCCGTCTGAGAAACTCCCGCCGGTTTGTTTGAAATGAAAAGCAGGAATTTTCGAATCGGTATGAAGAGTAAGGACTGATCATAGAATGCTCTGGATGAAAATCTGCTTTGAGATGAGTTTAGCACAGGGGGGCGGATTTTGCAACTACTTTTTTGAATATTTGAATATCAGCAAAATAAATCTTAATAAACATTAACTGCATAAGCCCTAACTATCTAAAGAAATTTGTCCAATGAAATCTTGGTGGCTTTCAAAATTCCTTCGATGATTTTTAATTGTTGGGTGGTGCTGCTGTCAAGTATGTGCAGGATAGTATCCAGTGAATTGCTTCTTTCTGCGGGGCTGTCATCAAAAAGCAAATCATCGGTCCGCACTTCCAATGTCGTGGCTATTTCTACAAGCACAGGGAGGCTTAGCTTTGTATTGCCAGTTTCTATATGACTCATATGGGTAACGGAAATGCCGACTTTTTCAGCCAGTGCTTCCTGAGAAAGTCCATGAGCCTTTCTGATTTTTCTAATGCGTTGTCCTATTGCATAATAATCCATAAATTTACCTGCCCGTATGATTAAAATATACTTGAATTATATAGGCATATGGTTTATAATATAATAAATTATATGGGCTATTTTATGCTTATATAGTTTAATATATTCAGAATATTGTGGCAGTATTACCGGGCATTGCAGCAAGTTATGCATGCTAAGCTTCAGCGGCTGTGTGTCCTCTGGGTATATGATGGAATACCAGAGTGGGAAACTTCTGGGGAAAGGCTACCAGAGGGTGAGAGATGGGTGTGGCATACTGGTACAAACCAAACGGATTGGTGGAAAACCTGAACAGCCGCTATAATCTCAATTATCAGTATTGGTAAATCAAGGCAGGAATTCCTTATGATTACTGCGCCCTAATAGGTAATCTATGCTGACATTATAATAATCAGCTAATGAAATCAAAATACTTGTAGGAATGTCGCGTGTGCCATTTTCATAGTGAGAATAGGCCCTCTGTGAAATGTTTAATTGCTTACTAAGTACAGCTTGTGTTAAATCGGCATCTTCCCGCAGGTCTCGGATTCTTTGGAATATCATAGTGGTCTCCTTTTTTATATCCATATTAGGATAGCCCAAAATGTTCTGTTGACATTTAGAACAATTTGGGCTAAACTAAAATATATCTTTAAATAACTAAGAAGGGAGAGTTTGGTAATTATGATTTAGAACATAGTGGAAAGAAGGCTGTAAAAGAAACTATCTTGTAAAATGCGAAAGCCAAGGAAGGGAGAAAACAAAATGGATAAAATTTTTGAATCAAAAGGGTGTCCGAAGAAACAGTCATTATTTCTTTTAAGCTGTGGGATTATTTTAGTAATAGGTGGTATCTTTTTCTTGCTGTTGTCAAATGCGAAACATAAGGAAAGAGCAATTCTTACGAGAAATGCCTACGGAACACTTATTAGTTCGAGTACAATTGGAGGGGGCTATGTTCTGAATGAAGATGGCCGTAAAATGTTTATGATCTTAGGATTTATTGTTTTGGTATTGGGTATTAGTGCAATATGTAGTTTACGGGTTCTTAAAAAATCGGTGTTTACAGTATATGAGGGGTATATAGAAGGGGTTCAGTATGTTCCGCTGTTCATTGTGAACTTAAAAAGTGAATTTCACTTAGAATATAACCAGATTGTGGATGTGCAGGTTTCACAGGGTATTTATGGGCAAATGCTAAAGATAGTGGCAAAAGGTGGAAATTATATGGTGACACTAAAGGAAGATGGAGAAAAAGGAATTGCGTATATTAGGCGGGAAATCAAAAATGTATCTGAAGTTTAGTATTACCGGGATTAAGGACTAATATCCTGAATCCGTGAGCTTGATCTCAAATTAAAACCGGATGAAATTATCCGGTAA
>CANDMH010000054.1 GCA_947385785.1 uncultured Lachnospiraceae bacterium | reverse complement strand
GGGGTGTAAGGATAAAAAAGATCAATTTGAGTGAGAAAATTTCAGGAAGTTAACACAAAAACGAAAACATTTATTGGATGATTTCTATTTCTTCTCAGATTGAAAAGTATCGAAATATTCCGGCAGAAAAATCAAAACGCTATAAAGTATATGATGGGTTGGAATTTGGGTATGTCCAGGGCAGAGAAGCAGCATTTCTTTTACAAAATATTTGTCCTGTTACAGAAAAATACATTGTTGAGAAATATATAGACGAACATACTGGAAAGGATGTATCTATACCTAACGATTTGATGCGGAAAATAGACGCAAAAGCCAGGAAAATAATCAATAAATATTATCAGGGCACGAAAATCGTTATAACAGATTTAGACTATATATTCAGACATTTATAATCTGACGTACATAGGCGGGACAAAAAAGGAGGAACCGGAAAGGCGGCTTATCCCATATGGGGAAGGGCATGCCTGCCCTTCCGTTCCTTCGGGGCATTGATGGGGATGGAGGCACCTGCCCTTCCGCTTTTTCAGGGCAGCGACGGCAGAAGGCCTGCTACCGGTTGCCCTCCAGTAATTCACGGATACAGCCATACGCCCGTTCATCGTGGGCCTTCATCCGCTCGATCTGTCCGGCGAACAGGCGGCGGTTCTCTGCCTTTGCCAGCTGGCGTGTCTGGGCCTCGCCCCGCTCCCACCCGCCCAGGACGGGAATCATTTCTTTCCAGATAATTTCAGGTATGGCATCCAGTTCTCCCGCGGCGGCATTCAGTCCGGGGGCCATTGCAGGTGCCTGCTCCGCCAGTCTGCGCAGGTACTTTGCCGCGTGGCTCCGGCCGTCGGAGAGGCAGTCCATGGCATCGCCGTGGCACATCATGCGTTCCACCAACAGGGGAAAAACGGCATCCGCCGGAAAGTCCCGGTCACACAGCAGGGCGTCTCTCCAGGCATCATAGGCCAGGATACCCTTGGCATAGGTTCCGCACATGCGCCCGTTCAGTGCTTCTGCCGCATTTTGCAACGCTTCCACGGGGGTAAGGGGAGGAAGGCTTTCCGTACCGGTTGCAATCAGAGCGGTGGTGTCGGGATTCTCCCACCAGTCCCCGGTGATGAAATAACCGTTTTCCTCGAAACGGACGCTTGCCTGGTATTCCGGATATTCCTGGAACACATTCCACCCCATCAGTACATTGCCGCCTTCCCGGTAGCCGGTTATGACGCAGGCTTCCGGCGGGCCGATGATGCCCAGGGCGATGACCGGTTTTCCGGCATCGATTTCCCTGCGGATGAAGTCCATGAAATCCTCCTTTTTCGTCTCCGGTGTGCGGCCCAGAAGCTGAAATTCCCGTTCCATGGCGTGCATGCCGCAGCGGAATACCTTTGACGGATCGTCAAAAGTAAAGATGGCGTCCACATTGCCGCCGTCCCAACAGGCGGTGTTCCAGGCCAGGCGGAAGGCGGCGCCGCTCTCGGCCATGGCCCGGGTGTAGTCAGTGCGCAGCCCCAGGTATTTTGCGCAGGAATGGACGCACATGGGAAAGGGGGTGCAGCCGTCGGAGCCGTAGGATACTTTTGGGACACCGTAAAGAATAGCATTGTCTTGTTTTTTCATGTTGTTTTCTCCACATTCTTTTTATTTGTGATAATAGAGGACTTGTAAACTCTCATGCTGCATCCCGGCTGCTCCGCCATGTATGGAAAGTAAGATTTATTTCTTGACAATTCCTAATCCGGATAAACCGGAACCAAAATTTTGCCATTTTGCGCAACATTTCATTTTTAAGTCCCTAGGCGTTAAAGGAAATTGCGGTTTAATGAGACTCTGCCGTTGTGCAGGTTTCCGCAGGCAAGAATACAGGCTTTTCACAATAAGCCTGCGGTATGCCATGCGGAGGATGCGGGCACAGGAGATGAATTTTTGCCAGCTTTGCAGGATGAGCCAACAGGCCTTTGAGGAACAAATATATATGCCCTCGGCTTACCTGTAGAAAGACAGCCGGATTGCCGGTTATCCGCCATTTTCGGGATCTCGTTTGTCCGGAAGCGCCGCACCATACACCCCTGCGCAGAGCCGTACCCGGGCAAGCACGGGGGCTTCGGCGCGGAACTGGGAGGGCGTATAGCCGGTATGTCGTCTGAAAGCCCGGGAAAAGACGGTTCTGCCGGAGAATCCATACTGTAAGGCGATGTCGAGGACCGTCCTGTCCGTGTCCAGAAGCTCCTGGGCGGCGTTGGCGATTCTGCGCTCCTGCACATACCGTGCCAGGGGCTTTCCGGTGCATCCGCGGAACACGTCCCGGATATGGGCCAGGGAGAACCCGGTCTGGCGGACCAACTCGTCCATATGGATTTCACCCCGCACACGGTTTTCTATAAAAGTGCACACAGACCAGATTAAGAGATAGTGGTTCATGGGTTTACCGTTTTCCTCCTGTCCGTATTGCTTCGAAGCAATTTCAGTATAGCACAGTCCAGGAATGATTGCGCAACGATTTTGAGGAACTTGGGGACAGAAGCGCTCACCCGTTATACTATTCAACTGGCAAATGTTTTTGGCCGTGAGTATAAATTGCAGTTGCCTGGATTGCCGCATCGGCAGTTTTTTTGAGTCAGAGCTATATTTTCAGTTTGCAATCCGCAGGAATATGCATTATGATAGCTGTATGGATTCATACAATCCGTGCGGCGGACAAAAATGAGGGGACGGCTGAAGCGAAATCGACAAAGCATTATTAGCATACGTGGAGGAGCGCATATGAAAAATTTACAGGACAGATTCTGTTGGTATGAGGCGGAGGGAAGCGGCGCGGATTTCAGTCCGAAAGAGCGGTATCAGCGCATTGTGGAGTGGGCGGGACAGGCCAGGGGCGCAAACCCGGATGCCTTTGACGCGGTGACGGCATGGCTCCTGGAGGGCGGCAGGTGGAGCGACGGGGAGATGGCCGCCAATAGAAAGCTCCTTATGGAGGAGTTCTTCGGCAGGTTTTTGCGGCAGTGTAAGCTGCTGCGGGCGGAGCTGACTGGCCTGGTGCCTTCGGGGCTGGTGAACATGGCCGTATTCGACGCACTGGACAGACTGGAGGAGGAACTGACGGGGGCCACCCGTGCCGACGAACTGAAAGAAGCGGTGGAGAAAGTGTTTCATGATTTTTCGTCCGTCAGAGATCGGGAAATCAGAGAACTGTTTGCAGGAGGCATTACCGGCCATGAGGGAGTGGATACGGTGGAGGTGTTTGGGTATATCAATTTGCTGAAAGACTGTGATGCGGGCGTGCAGTGGACACTGTTCATGCCGGATGTGGTGGAGGGGCAGCAGAAGGGCTTCCGCATGGAGCGTTTCGAATACAGGAAGCTTCCGGCCATGCGCTTTATCGGGATGGAGAAGGACTTCTCCCAGGATGCCCCGGGCCTGGAGGCGCTGCAGCGTACGCTTGACGCCATGGAGGATTACCGCAGCGGCTTTGACTATGACGTGATATTGCTGCACCACTATGGCAGAGGCGTGGACGTGGAGAACTGCCATGCCCTGTGGGGGCGTTTTATGGCCGCGGATGCCCCGGTTCCCGAGGGATATACCGCTGTGGATTTTCTGCCGGACAGTGACGGAAAGTCCGGTATGCCCTATCTGTCCCAGTTTGCCTATGCGGAATTCGCCGGGGACATGGATGCCATGCACGGCCAGGAGGGCTTCGATTGCGATGCCATGTACGATGTGACCAGGAATACCATCCTGGCCCAGAATGTGGCAATTCCCTATCCGGAGAAATACTGGACGGCGGAGGCCTATCTCCAGGGATTCCAGAAAGGGAGTACTGCGTACCTGTTCAGTGTAGACAGATAGACGCTTCGATAAAACAGGGCGGCACAGAGAGGAGGAGACACGGCATGAGTTGTTACGAAATATATTTCAGCCCCACAGGAGGGACTAAGAAGGTTGCCGATATTCTGGCAAAGGGAATCGGGAAAAATTTCGAAGTGATTGACATGATAAAATATCCGGACAGGCTGCAGCAGCTGCATCTCACAGAACAGGACCTGTGCCTGATTGCGGTTCCGTCTTTCGGCGGCAGGGTCCCTTCCGCGGCGGCAGAAGCCCTGAAAAAGGCAAAGGGCAGCGGGGCAGGGGCGGTTCTGGCCGCGGTATTTGGGAACAGGGCCATTGACGATACTCTGGCGGAACTGCAGGATATTCTTGAGGAGGCGGGTTTTACCTGTATTGCCGGAATAGAAGCAGTGGCGGAGCATTCACTGATGCGCCAGTTCGGAACAGGGCGGCCTGACCCGGAGGATGAGAGGGAGCTGACGGATTTTGCGGTAAAGATAAGGGGCAGAATGGATGGGGCTGACACAGGGAGCGGGCTGAAGCTGCCGGGAAACCGTCCTTACAGGGAATATAACGGCGTGCCGCTGAAGCCCGAGGCAAACAGCCGGTGCGTGGCCTGCGGGCTTTGTGCGCAGGAATGTCCGGCCGGCGCAATCCCCCGGGACCATCCGCAGGATACGGACAGGGAAAAATGCATCTCCTGTATGCACTGTGTGTCCCTGTGCCCCCAAAAGGCAAGGAGCTGCAGTAAGCTGCTGACCCTGGCCGCAGGGCAGAAACTGAAAAAGCACTGTGCAGGGAGAAAAGAGAATCGGTTGTATTGATAGGCGGCAGGCAGGATAAAGGGCAGCGGTATTATATTGAAGCCAGGGTCAGGAAGTGCCGGCGGGCGGAGCTGAGTATTGATTTCACAGTGAAACATGCGCCGTTATGTTGTTCTCGCCCACGGCTCTGACGAAGCCCAATGATTCGTACAGGGAGATTGCGGCAGCGTTGTCGGCATCCACTAGAAGCATCATTTGTTTGGGCCTGTTCAGCTCGATGGCTTTGGCCAGCATGGCCCTTCCGTATCCTCTGCGCCGAAAGCTTTCTCTGACGAACACGTCGAACGGCTCGTTTTCCTCATACTTATGGGTGATGTCGATATAGCCCACTACCTGGCCGGATTCTATTGCAAGGATGATGCGGAACCTGTCGGGCGCGTCTATGACTTTTTCCGCAGTCCAGTAGCCGTCCTTGGAATGTATGGCGATATATTGTTCCCTGTATTTCGGGCTGTACAGTTCCACTTGAAGGCTGCTCTGGCAGGGGACTTCTCTTTTCAGCACCATTTTCTGCTGCTCGGCCTCGAATTCGGATTTTTCGCCCATCAACAGCTTATGGAGGAGATGGTTGCCCGGGTTATAGACGAAATCGGCCAGGTAGCCTTTGTAAGTCTCCTTCAGGAAAGACAGCATCTCTTCATAGGCCTGTAAGCTGCGGGACAGGCCTGCCAACATTTCGATATAGGATTCTTCCTCCAATATCAGGAACACGAACAGGCCCAGGAGTTCCGATTCTTCAAAAACGCCCCAGATCTGGTTTGAGGGCTTGTCCGCAACTTCCAATAAATTGCAGCGTATCTGCTCTTCGCTGCTGAGCATCGGGTCGCTGAAGTTGGGGTCTCGGTTTATTTCATTGATAAAATTTATGTATTCATTCGCGCTTGCTAATCGCTTTAACATGGGAAACTTCCTCCAAATTCGATTGTTTAAGGCTATAAAAGAACCTAAGATAGGATTCTATTATCCACGGACTAAAAAGGAACCCAAGATAGATTCTATTGTCTAAGGGTTATAATAGAAATGAAAAGTTAATTCTATTATCTAAGGTCTATAATAGAAATGAAAAGCTAATTCTACTATCTAAGTTCTTTAATAAAATCCAAGGTAGGATTCTATTGTCTAAAGACCATTATAACAGAGAAAAATAGTTATTCAACTTCTATTTGCTCATATTTTTATGTAAGTCCTCTTGCCGGACGTTGACGCTGTCAGGTCGATATGGTAAACTTTCATAAGGAACTGTCGGAACACAATTCCTTATGACAGAGGGGTTTATCCTGTAGAACCAGGAAAGGAAGGAGGGATACCGGAGATGGGAAAACGGTTTAACGTGACTGGGCTGTGCGTTCCCAGGAAGCATTATATGGTCAATCTGGAGAACCGGTTGGTCCAGGCGAAGAAAATGGTGGAAGAGGGCGCTTATTTTACCATCCATCGGGCCAGACAGTACGGAAAGACAACGCTTCTCTATGCGTTGGAGGAATATTTGAAGACAGATTATCTGGTGGTAAGCATCGATTTCCAGAAATTGAGTGCCGAGAAATTTGAAAATGGAAGCCGCTTCTCCCTTTATTTTGCCCTCTGTTTCCTGAATGAACTGGATAGAAACGGGCAGTCAGATATTCCGGAATTATACCAGGAAATGAAAATCCTGCAGAACATATGCCAAAACCGAGACAGCACTTACTCCCTCTATGAACTGTTTGCGAATCTGAACCATATCTGTAGACTTTCCACCAGACCCGTAGTTCTGATGATAGACGAGGTGGACAGCGCTTCTAATAATCAGGTATTCCTTGATTTCCTGGCACAATTTAGAGGTTATTATCTGGAGCGCGAGACAAAGGGAACCGTTACGTTTCAGTCTGTTATCCTGGTGGGGCTCTATGACATAAAAAACCTAAAGGTGAAAATCAGACCGGAAAACGCGCAGAAAACGAATAGTCCATGGAATCAAATGGTGCAGACACCATTTAATATAGCGGCGGATTTTGACGTGGATATGAGCTTTTCCGCGGCGGACATTGCGGGGATGCTGCAGGAGTATGAGGATGATGCTCATACGGGAATGGACATTGCCGGGATGGCGGATCTGCTGCATTCCTATACCTCCGGTTACCCTTTTCTGGTGTCGTGCCTGTGCAAGCTGATGGATGAAGAAATTGCCGGAAGCGAAGGCTTTCCTACAAAGGAAAACACCTGGACGAAGGACGGCTTTCTGGCAGCGGTGAGGATGCTCCTCACGGAGGAGAATACGCTGTTTGAATCCATGGATAATAAGCTGATTGATTATCCTGAACTGAAGCAGATGCTGAAAGGGCTTCTGCTCCTGGGGAAGCCCATTGAAAACATTCCCGGCAACGAGAGCATGCGGATGGCGGTGATGTTTGGGTTCGCAAAAGTCCAAAACGGCTTCCTGCATGTGTCCAACCGGATATTTGAGACCAGGCTCTATAACGGTTTTCTGGCTGAAGAGAGTCTAAATAGCGATATGCCCCAGATTGCGTTGGCCGAAAAGAATCAGTTTATCAGGGATGGCAAGTTGGACGTGGAGCTGTTGCTCCGGAAGTTCGTCGCCCATTATACGGAGCTTTTTGGCGATTATGGCGAAAGGTTCCTGGAGGAGGACGGGAGGCGGATCTTCCTGCTCTATGTGCGCCCTGTCATAAACGGAAACGGCAATTATTACATCGAAGCCAGGACCAGGAACCATCGGCGCACCGATGTGATCATCGACTTCCAGGGGAGACAGACGGTAATCGAACTGAAAATCTGGCGCGGAAATGAATACCATTCCAGAGGGGAAGAGCAGCTGTCGGAATATCTGGATTATTATCAGCTGAAAAAGGGGTACATGGTGAGCTTCAATTTCAATAAAAAGAAGCAGGTGGGAGTTCATGAGGTTGCTGTCGGAGATAAAATTCTGGTAGAGGCGGTGGTATAATGTTGTCATCTGACACCGCAAATGATACTCACAATCAAAGATATTTGCCAATGTAAATATATAACGAGTGAGCGCATCCATACTGCAGAGCATCTAACCAATAAATTTATGCGCTCACGAGTATAACTGAAGTTGTGACATTAACCGGTCAAGGACACGAAGTGCCTTTCAGCTCCCCCGATTTTCACATGAAATCGGGGGAGTTTGGCTCGCGCATCTAACGAAATGGCATTGCGGGGGAGTTCGGCTCGCGCATCTAACGAAATGGCATTGCGGGGGAGTTCGGCTCATGCATCTAACGAAATGACATTGCAATCGGAATCCGGTTCATCTCACTGCAATCGGAACAGAATCCTTTCCGCCCCGGTGCAGGCCATGATATCTTTTGCTGATTTCTCATACAAATCTCCGAATTTTCCGGGACAGGAAATGACAAGCTCCGGGATGGTATCCTTCATGGACATCTGCCGTTCTGTCTTGGCTTTCCGCACATCGGAGATGATTTCCTTCAGGTGTTCGCCGAATTCCAGATACAGGATATCGCCTTTTTCCGCCGTCCAGAGAGCCTGGTGCAGAGAGGTTTCCCGTTCCTGTTTTCTGTAAAAATCCTGATAAATATACTCCGTTATATAGGGCGCGTAGACGGCGTACAATTTCAGAATACCCAGAAGCGCGTTATACACTGCAATCTGCCCGGAATATCTCTGTTCTGCCCCGTGCTTTTCAGGCTGATAGAGGCGCTCCTTTACGATTTCGATATAAAAATCGCAGAAATCCTTCCAGAACAGATTATCAATTTCATGCCGCGCCTGTCCGATTTCATAATCCTCCAACAGCTCTGCCGCCCTGAGCGTGGTTTCCTTTACCCGCGCCAATATCCATCTGTCCACAGGCAGCAGCCCGCTTTCCTTCCAGGCATCAGGCTTTTTAAAATCCTCCAATTGCAGGATGGAAAACTTTGCCGCATTGTACAGCTTATTGAGGAACCTTTTGGATATTTTCAGATCCTCCTGGCTGAAAAAAGTGTCGGTTCCAAGCTTACTGTTGGCGGCCCAGTAACGGACTGCATCCGCGGAATGGGTATGGATTAAATCCATGGGAGAGTCGGAGGCATTCTTTTTGGATTTGCTTATTTTTTCTCCCGGTTTTGCGAAGACGAAGCCGCTTATCATAATGTCCTTCCAGGGAATTTTTCCTGTGTGATAAATGCTTTTTACAATGGAATAAAAGGCCCAAGTGCGGATAATGTCGTGGGCCTGGCTCCTCATTCCCATGGGAAAAATCTCATCGGTAATATCATTTTCTTCCCCGTATCCGGCATTTATGAGTGTGGTGACAGAGGAGGTTGCCCAGGTATCCATAACCGCTTCTTCCGGCGTCCACTCGCTGCATCCGCAGGCGCAGGCCCGGGGCGGCTGGCTTTCCAGGGGATTTACCGGAAGCTGGCTGTCGTCCGCAAACAGGGGCCTGTGGCAGGCCTTACAGTACCATACCGGAAAGGGAACCCCGAAATACCTTTGCCTGGAAATGCACCAGTCCCATTTCAGGTTCTCCACCCATGAGGTATAGCGGTTTTTAAAATGTTCCGGGTGCCAGTTGATCTGGTCTGCGGCCCGGAGGAACCTCTCCTTTTCCGATAATACATCGATGTACCACTGCCTGGAGGGGATAAATTCCACGTTATTTCCGCAGCGTTCGTGTACGGCAGTCATGTGGCTTATTTCCTCCCGTTTTACCAGAAGGCCCTTTTGTTCCAGAAGCGCGGCAATGTGTGTTCTTGCTGCTTTTACTTTCATTCCGCCGATATAGGGAACCGTTTCCTGAATGGTACCGTCGGGCAGAATGATCTTTTTATAGGGGAGATTATGTTTCCGGCACCATTCCGTATCCGTGGAATCTCCGAAGGTTGCACACATGACGGCGCCGGTTCCCTTTTCCATGGAAACGGTGTCGTCCGTTAAGATGGGAACTTCAAAATCATATAAGGGAACCAGGGCTTTTTTGCCTGCAAATGAGCTGTATCTGCCGTCATCCGGATGGACGAACAGGCATACGCATCCGGCAAGCAGCTCCGGCCTGGTAGTTGCTATGGGCAGGGGCCCTGCCTCTGTGTCAAAATTGAAATAGTGGAAGGTTGTCATACATTCCTTTGTCTCTAACTCTGCCTGGGCAATGGAGGTTTGGCACTCCGTGCACCACAGTACCGGCGCTTCTTTGAGATAGGCTTTTCCGGATTTCGCCAGTTGGATAAAGGATTTCTGGGATATTTTCTGGGACAAATCGGAGATGGTCCGGTATTCCAGGTTCCAGTCCACACTGAATCCCAGGCGCTTCCATAAGCTTTTGAATTCCTCTTCATATTTTCCGATTGTCTGCATACACTTTGCACGAAATTCGCTTCTGGGAAGTGTGTTTGCGCGAATCTTTTCATCCCTTTCAACCAGGCGTTCGGTGGGCAGGCCGTTATCGTCAAAACCAAAGGGATAGAAAACATCATATCCCTGCATGCGCTTGAATCTGGCGATGATTTCTGCCTGGGTATAGGAAAATACATGCCCGATATGGAGTTTTCCGCTTACGGTTGGCGGGGGCGTGTCGATGGAAAAAATTTTCCTTTCTTTCCCGTTTTGATACCGGTAAATCCCTTCCTTCTCCCAGAAATCCTGTAATTCTTCTTCAACTTTTTGAAAATCGTACTTCTTCTCCATGTGGATACCTCCTGTAAATTTTTACAAAACAGACAAAAAATCGCCCTAAGCATATGCTTAGGACGAACTAACATGTCCGCGGTACCACCTAACTTCAGAAATACTTCTGCACTCATTACCATACGGGAATCATCCTGTTCCACTGGGATACCGGCTGTTCCGATAGGGCTTCCCCTGATAACGGTGGGAATCTCCGTTGAAATCTACTTGAAGGACCTGACAATCCTCCGTTCCTTTCAAAGCTCTAAGGTCACTTCCATACTTCCTTCACGAAAGTTTTCACCGGCCACTTTCTCTCTGTAGATCCGGAATCGTATGTACTTCTCCTCGTCGATGCCTTTTGTCTGTAGTTGTTGATCGTTATTTAAGCATATATTTTGAGGTTTGTCAATCCTTTTTTGGGCATGTTTCAAAATTGCTTTTACTTGGTTGACAGTTTCTGTTTGCCGAACGTTTCAAACCCACAGCGTTTATGCAGGTTCCAGGATTTTAGGAACGTTGTGGAAATTCATGCGGAAATTCAGGGGGGTTAAAAAATTGACAAGACAATGTAGTTTTGGTAGAATAAAAATTGCAAAAAGCATGGTTCAAGAGTTTTTGAATGGGGAGGCATTGATGGACATTGAAATTTTTATTTTGGAATACGCATAAAAATGACAGTATAAATTTCGTACTCAGCGAACTTATTATGGAGAATCATATATCAATTGCTATTTTGGCGGAATATACTGCAAATATGCAAGAGCTAATTGATATATTAGCATCAAACAATATTATAATGAAACAATATTACAGTGGCTGTGACCGCATAAAATTATTAGGATCTCCGAACAGTGTTGAACCCAGGCTTGATACAGACCATGCCACCATTCAGATCATTAATGACAAAGATATTTTATGTTGTGTCCATTTAAATTGCCAGTTATATTCAGGGCATCAAGGCCGGAGAGAAATTCTGATTGAGCAGATTGTACATGATATACAAACAGTAGAGCGGGAGATAGGGACAGAAAATTCTATTGTAGTGGGGGATTTTAATATTAATCCGTATGACCCGAGTTGTATAGATGCCCGATATTTTCATGGAATTCCTGTATACAGCGAGGCAAGGCGGAAGTCAAGAGAAATAGCAGGAAGAGAATATTGCATGTTTTATAATCCAATGTGGAATTTGTTGGGCGATTTCAAACCTCCATTTGGAACTTATTACTATAATGAAGGCGGGACGCAGAATACATATTGGAATATTTATGATCAAGTTATTTTTAAACCAGTGTTAAGAGAACGTTTTGTTGATAAGAGCCTGAAAATAATAACTCAAACAAATACAATAAGTTTATTGAATGAAAACGGGTATCCTGATAAAAATATAAGTGATCATTTGCCAATCGTTTTTGAATTTGAGGAGGAATACTGCTATGGAGAAAAACCTTAATTTAAGTGAAAAACTGAATTTTGCTGTTACTGACTTAACTGCGCCGGACAGAGTCATTGAGGAAATCTTATCTGAATTACCTAAAGAAACTAACGGTATTATATTAGGGAAGATCGAAGCTTATAATGGCCCTGTTTTTTCCTGCACGACTTTCCAACTTTCCGAATTAACAAATGGAAATCTAGCAGAGGCTTTAGGTGGTAAAAAGGTTGACATACAGAAGGATTTGGGAGAGATAGGCCAGGAAGAGTATAAATATGAGTGCTTTCTGTATACACCTGAATACGATAAATATAAGTACAGGGTATTTTTTGTGAATTATAGCATTTCTAACTATCCTGTCGATATTATACTCGAAGAAAGTGTGGCTGAAAGTATTTCAGACTCTGGAGCCTATGTTTATAAATGCGGCACACGAGAAGAACTTGAAAGTTTGATATTTAGGATATTTAGTTCAAAACGAGTCATTTCGGTAATGCAAAATTTAATCTGGATTAACCAGGCTAAAAAAAGCGCAAAAAATATGCAGGTGTAAGCGGATAGGATATGGAATTGAGTTGAGGTCACGGGCGGCATTTCGGGGTCAAGCTTCTGGAAAGGGGGTATTATGACAGCATTAAGGCAGAGCGCAATGAGGGAATTGGAAAAGATACCGGAAGACAAGATTGGTTTTATTCTACAGATTATGCAGGGAATGAATAGCTTATATAAGGACAATCAGTCGGAAAGGAAAGAAGCTTTCGCCAGGTTGGAAAAATTGCGCAGAAAGGGAACCGCTACAGATTATGATGCGGAATTAGCATCTTATAGGGATGAGAAATATGGCGAGTAGGATTTTGGTTGATACAAATATATTGTTGGACTAAAAGGACTATAGTGTGAAAGAGCGCAGAGAGGCGTTATCCAACCTGTGTTTGATCTTTGATGTGGAGGGGATAGACAGGGACAAGATATTGGCCGGACTTATGAATGAAAGCTTTTTGGATTTTGAGGATTGCTTACAGACGGAGTGTGCGAAGGTATATGGAGCAGAATATATTGTGACGAGGAACATAGACGATTATCTAACTTCGGAAGTGAAAGCAATTCTTCCAAACGAATACTTGGCAACAGCCTGTTCTTCTGCGTAGTAGTAAATAGAGAAAATATAAAACTGTAATAACGAAACAGGAAACCAAAAAGACTCCTTTTTGATAAGAATTTTCGTATCATGATTCTTACCAAGAGGAGTTGTTTTGTATCAGCAGCAATCCTTGTCAGGCTGATTTTTCTCGACTTTTAGAATGAGAATGAGGTAGAAAACAGGGGATGGAAGTAGTATAATAAATTGCGCTATGAAAAAGGCGAAGATAAGGAAGGAGGAGGAAGCGCAGAAAATGTCAGATAACAGGAAAACCTCCTGGGAAAACGCCCGCTGCAGCGGGAGCCGCCCCGCGTTGGCGCAGTGGATGCAGGAGAAACTGGAAAGCATTCTCCGGGAAAAGGGCACCACGGCGGTATGCGCCGCGGCCTGTGTGCCGGGGGAGCTCCTGGCGGCGGCCTGTGCCGGCACCAGGGGATTTGAGGACAGCGAAGCCCGGGTGGATGATTTATATAATATAGGATCCGTCTCCAAGGTTTATGTGGCGGCGGCCATTATGAAACTGGTGCAGGAGGGAAAAGTATCCCTGGACGGGCCCGTGGTGAAGTATCTGCCGGACTGGAAACTGGCGGACGGACGTTTCAGGGACATTACTCTCCGGATGCTTTTGAACCACTCTTCCGGCATACCGGGAACCAACCTTCATGACCATCTTGTTTTGGAGGAAGGGGAGGAGCTTTTTACGGGGAAATACAGAAATACGCAGGCATATTGGCAGGCAATGAAGCTTCGGGCCAGGCCGGGCAGCTTTTCCAGTTATTCCAACGACGGTTATGACCTGCTTGCAGAAGTGGTGGAGGCGGTGACCGGGGAGCCCTACATACGGTGGCTGCGGGAGCAGATAACGCTGCCGGCAGGTCTCTTTTCCGTGGGAGCGGGGAGAAGGCTTGCGGAAGGGTATGTGAAGGTTTCCTGCAAAGGCATGGAGCCGGAGTATTATAACTGTTTTGGCGCGGGCGCCATCCATACCACGGTGCCGGAGTGCGCCCTGTTTGGTTCTCTTTTTATTGATGCCAGAGGGATCATCGGACAGGCATACCTGGATGAAACCAGGCGTCCCCAGGGGGCGACTTTCCTGCGGGAGGCATATGACGCTGCCAATTTCTGCCTGGGATGGGATTCCCGCTACACCAGGAACCGGATTCCCCTGGGTGAGGGGGCAGTGATAAAGGACGGTGGTACGGAGCAGTTCACCAGTTATCTTCTGGTAAGTCCGGCACGGGGGCTGTCCCTGGCTGTCTCGGCTACAGATGACGGCGATGTCTGGTGGCTTGAGGTGTTGGAAGACATTGGCAGGGAAGCCCTGGAGGTTCTGGGGAAAGGACGGAAGGAAGAAGCCGGTGCCGGGGGCAGATCAGGGACTCCGGATAGAGATGGGCAGGAGAGGGCAGAGGGGCAGACACAGGAGAGGAAAAGGATAGAGGCAGAGAAACAGGCAGAGGAGCAGACAGAGGAGAGGAAGAGGATAGAGACAGAGAAACAGGCAGAGGAGCAGCCAGAGGAGAGGAAAAGGATAGAGGCAGAGGGGCATACGCAGGAGAGAAAAAGGATAGAGGCAGAGAAACAGGCAGAGGAGCATTTGCAGGAGAGGAAAAGGATAGAGGCAGGAATTAAAACGCCGGAGCATTGCGGAGAGCAGGGTTTCGGGGAGCAGCCGGGGGATGAGGAAGGTCCGGGAGTGTCGGTGTGTACAATGGCGAAAGGAGCGGAGACGGCAGAAGGAGCAGAAAGGGTAGAAAAGGCAGAAGGAGCAAAAACGCTGGAAGGGGCAGGAAGAGCAGAAGAGGCGGAAACGTTGGAAGGGGCAGAAAGAGCAGAAGAGGCGGAAAAATCGGAAGTGACAAGGATGTCAGAAACGGGAAAACCAGACATCACAGAGATGTTGGGCCGTGAAGAGAAAGAACCGTTTCAGGATATCCCCGGAAAATGCAGCGGACTGGCATACGGCAGCTGTAAGGTTTATCGGTTTACCGTCTGCGAAAATACCCTGAACACGGAAACCCTGGAAAAGGGAGGAATCTGGAAAAAGGATGAGGAGTTAAGCGGCTTTCGGTGGGACGGAAAATTCTTTGCAAAAGGAGAATATGACCGGATTGCGGCGGAGGAATACGGCGGGAATCTCTACTTTATCAGATGGGGAGAGGCTTTCTGCCAGAAAAACAGCGGATATCCGTCTCCGGGAAAACTGTGGCCCCGTCTGACGGGATCCTGCTTCGCAGCGGAAGGCGAGGAAGGAATTCTGGGCAGGATTTGCCTGGAAGGCATCAATGAGGAGAATGTGCTGCTGTTTACCACGGACCACGAGGAATACCCTGTTGTGCCCCTTGTATGTGATCCCGAAAAGGAAAATGAGACCTGCCTGATTTCGGAGACGGACAGAGACGGCATTGTTTTCCGTCTGGAGCAGGAGGGGGAGCAGGTCTGGCTGTGCACCGGGACGGACAGGTACAGACGGGTATGAAATGTATAAGCCGCCTGTGTGCCGTTGCATTCATTGAGGTTTATTCCTTCACGGGTCGGATCCCCCGCTGCCTGCAGCGTTCTGAAGAAGGAAATCAGGGCCGGATAAGCTTGCTGCAGGTGGGTTATTCCGGGTAACATGTGCCTGATATTCGATTCGGGACAGGGCGGAGGAGATGGAGGGACATTCCGATGGGCGGCGCTGTGTGCCGATGGAACATGTTCGGCAGTGACCGCACCGAATCGGCCGGGGAGGCATTGGTGTGGACAGCAGGTGTGCATGACATCAGGACGAGAGCAATGGTGTGCCGGGTACGACGGTATAAAGGGAGGAAAATCATGGCAGTGATAGGAATAGATCTGGGAACCACCAACAGCCTGGGGGCATACTGGAAAGACGGGACCGCACAGCTGATTCCCATGGAAGGAGAGAGCTTTCTGCTGCCCAGTGTGATTGGATATGTGGAGGGGGAGGGCTTTCTGGCAGGGGCGGCGGCTAAGGAGCGGCTGATTTGCTATGCCCGGGACACTGCGGCCTCCTTCAAACGCTTCATGGGAACGGCGAAGGAATACTGTCTGGGCGGCAGGTCCTATACGCCTATGGAGCTTTCGGCCATGGTCCTGGAGCAGATAAAGCGGAACGCGGAATTTTACCTGAAGGAAGAGATAGAGGAGGCCGTCATAACGGTTCCCGCCTATTTCAATGATAAGCAGCGCAGCGATACCAGGAAAGCGGCCCAGATTGCCGGGCTTAAGGTGGAGCGCCTTATCAACGAGCCCTCTGCGGCAGCCCTGGCCTACAGGCAGGAATACGGAGAGGAGGACAGAACCCTCCTGGTTTTCGACTTCGGGGGCGGTACCCTGGATTTGTCCTATGTGGAATGCTTTGACAATGTGATAGAAATCATTGCCGTGGCAGGGGACAACCATCTGGGCGGAGATGATATCGACGAGGCGGTTTCCGAATATTTCTGCAGGGAAAACGGGCTTTGTCCGGAGGAGCTGACTAAAGAAGAACAGGCGAAACTGAGAAAGCTTGCGGAGGATGCCAAGTGCGCCCTGGCACAGCAGGACGGGGTGACAATGGAGCTTGGCATCCGGGATAAAACCTGCCGGGCGTTTCTGAATTCGGAACGCCTGTTTGAGATCTGCATGCCCCTGTTCGGAAAGATAAAGCAGCTCTTTCTGCACATTCTGGAGGATGCCGATTCCAGGGTTTCCGGGATAGATGACCTCATCATGGTGGGCGGCTCCTCGAAACTGGCTGTGGTGAAACGTTTTCTCAGGGAGCTTCTGGGCAAGGAGCCCATAGTCCTGGGAGAGACGGATAAGGTGGTTGCCCGAGGAGCCGGAATCTATGCAGGCATCCGGCAGCGAAAGGAAGACATAAGGGACATGCTGCTGACGGACGTGTGCCCTTTTACTCTGGGTATCGGCGTCAACAATAAGGCCAACCGGGACAAAAACATTTTAAATCCCATGATTGAGCGCAATTCCACCCTTCCCGCCTCCCACAGGGACAGATTTGTCACGGTGTACGATTATCAGAAGGAAATCAGAATCCGGATCTACCAGGGTGAGGAGTACTATGTGGACGATGACGTGCTCCTGGGAGAGCTTACCATAGAGGTGGCGTTAAGGCCCGCGGGGCAGGCCTGGGTGGATGTACAGTTTACTTACGATATCAACGGAATCCTCCATGTGACGGTGGAGAATGAAATGGGGCAGTGCAGGCAGATTTTACTGGCAAACCAGACCTTGAGCGAGGACGAATTGGAACGATACACCCGGGAAATGGAGAAAATCATGCTGCCGCCCATACAGCAGCCGGAAAATCAGGAAATGCTCATGCGTTTCCTGGATTATTATGAAAAAAGCACCGGGCGGCGCAGGGAGATGATTGCGGCCGTCACCGCCGCAGTCACGGCAGGCCTGCAGAGCGGCAGGAAGATAGAGGTCAGGAAGGCTCAGGAACTGGGCAGGGCGTGGCTGACCCGGCTGCAGCAGAGTATGGATATGCGGGAGGAGCTTTTGTTTGACGGGGAATTAAAGGATGGGGATGACGGGGAGTATGAGGATATTGCGGAAGAGTCGGAAGATAGAAGCGGCGGGGGATGAGAAGGCAGGTATGGCAGGGAGTTTGAAGGTTTTGCGGAGGTCTAGAGAATGGAATCGCGGGGAATGAAGGGAAGGGTATGGCGGAGCGTTTGACGGTTTTGCGGGAGAGCCGGAGAATGGATGTGATGGGGAATGGAAGGGCGAACATGGCCGGACGTTTGAAGATTTTGTGGAAGAGCCAGAGAATGGAATTGCGGGGAATGAAGGGATGGGTACGGCGGGGGTGAAGGCTTTGCGGAAGAGCCGGGAAGTGGAACTGATAGGAAACAGAAGGATGAGATTATAGAAGAAAGCCGAGGTAATGAATTTGAAGAAAATATCCCTTGATGAGTTTATGAGACTGCGAAAACTGGTATACCGCAGCGCAAGGCCCCTTGAATATACGAAATGGAAAGTTCTGTTTGAAAACGGCAGCTGCGATGCGTTCCTGGAGGTGTTGTCCAGTTACCAAAATGAGGACGGCGGCTTTGGACACAACATCGAGTGCAACAACTGGAACCCCGGTTCCGCTCCCTATACAGTGTGCATCGCCCTGGATGCCCTGGATGTGGCAGACGGGTATGAAAGCGGTAT
Source organism: uncultured Lachnospiraceae bacterium (assembly GCA_947385785.1). GTDB lineage: Bacteria > Bacillota > Clostridia > Lachnospirales > Lachnospiraceae > Acetatifactor. The sequence goes on along the minus strand of CANDMH010000054.1, from coordinate 1,085 downwards.
AAAAAGTAAAATCATTGCCGGTATCCTCAAATACTTAAGTTCCGAAGCCTATTTACTGGAAGACGGATGGGTGGGGATGCAGGGAATCCCGGGCAACAATGATTTTTCGCATATGCCCTGGTTTCATTTTGATGCCGAGAAAGCGGCTCAGGCCGATATCGGGGTGACGAAGCGCCTGGCGGACTTTATCCTCCGGTATGGGGAGAAGGACAGCCCCATCTACCGAAAGGCACAGGGGCTGAAAGAACGGTATCAGCAATGCGCCCAGGTGCTTCTCCACGGTTATCCTGGCTACGATCCGGAAGCCCTGAACATCAAGGACTATGACCCGGCAACCTATCCTTCCTGGCTGCCCCTGCCGGTGTATTTTGTGGATTCCCCGGACAGCAGCTTCTATCCGGCGTGCAGGCGCACCGTTGACAGGAATCTGGATACAATCGTTGACACACTCCTTGGCACACAGGAATTTCGGCTCTCTTCCCCGGAGGAGCTTGCAGCATTTGAAGAAAGCAACCCCCATCCGGACGGCGGGCGGTGGTGCGTGGCCGAACAGACCATTGGAAACTATTTTTGGGGCAGCCATTTTATCATACGTGATTTGGATATACTGCGGAAGTTCGGCAGACTGGATTTTGAAGTGCCGGTTCTCATATAGCGAGGTACAGGCTGCTGTCCGCCTGGTGTCGCCGGCAGGCGTTTTCGCGCACATTTTGCATGAAACGCCGGAGAATGGAAGTTTGTACAGTGCCATTCCTCGGCAAATTTTCGATTTCTATTTTTTGAATACCGCCAGCACCACACCTCACTCTGCAAGGGAAGCATAAAGCGCCATTTCCTTCTCGGAAGCAAATACTGTTATTCTCTCGACAGGGTGAATACTTTGGAAAATCTCTTTTTCTGTTCCGCGGAGAGATGATGACTGACTAGGATCAACGTCAGTCCTTCCTGAGACAGCAAATTGTTTTCGATTCTGTCTGCGTTTTCCGCATCCAGCGCGCTGGTACCCTCGTCCACCAGCAAAATTGAACGATCATGGAGCAATGCCCGCGCAATCGCTACCCGCTGTTTCTGCCCGCCGGAAAGGT
>CANDMH010000053.1 GCA_947385785.1 uncultured Lachnospiraceae bacterium | reverse complement strand
AAAAAAGCAGATTCCTAATTTTTAACAGAAATCTGCTTAAGTAAATGACATTGGGAGTGAACAGTAACAATTGGTTAAAAAATTATGTTAAAAACTGTAAAAAACAGTTGACGAACAGGACTTTTGTGGTATAATAAGAATGTGTATATGCCATGGGCAGTACATAAATAACCCAATCAGTCATGTTGCTATGAGGGACTGAAGGGAGGGTCGGGTGGACATGTCAAACGTAATCGTAAAAGAAAACGAAACATTAGACAGCGCTTTACGTCGTTTTAAAAGAAGCTGTGCTAAAGCTGGTATCCAGCAGGAGATTCGCAAGCGTGAGCATTACGAGAAGCCAAGCGTAAGACGGAAAAAGAAGTCTGAAGCTGCCAGAAAACGTAAATATAACTAAGCGACGGATTCCCCGGCTTAAGCAGCCGGGGTTTTTGTATGTGGAGGCGCTCAGGGAAAGGTCTCATTGCATTCCATGAGTTTTGGGGTATGGCGGAAAGATTCCCGGCATATATTCGGCCGCATTCTCATATTCTTATGACAAAGATAAGGAATATGGAGTGTGGTATTTTTATGTTTAGAAAAAAATTCCTCGCGGTCGTCATAGCGCTGCTTTTGCCGTTTTTCTATGCCATACCGGTAAATGCCAATGTTGCGGTCTCTTCTCCTTCGGTGATTCTGATAGAGAGCTCCACAGGAGAGACCATCTATGAGATCAACTCCACGGAACGGAGAAGCCCTGCCAGCATTACCAAGATCATGACGCTGCTCCTTACATTCGAAGCCATCGATGCCGGCAGGATCAGCCTGACCGACCAGGTGGTCACCAGCGAATATGCCAGTTCCATGGGCGGTTCCCAGGTATATCTGGCACAGGGAGAGGTGCAGACTCTCGATACCATGATCAAATGCATCGCGGTATCCTCGGGCAATGACGCCAGTGTAGCGGTGGCGGAGCATATTGCGGGCAGCGAGGAGGCTTTTGTGGCCATGATGAATGAGCGGGCCCAGGAGCTGGGGATGGTGGATACCCACTTTGAGGACTGCTGTGGGCTGAGCGATTCCGACAATCATTATACCTCAGCCAGGGACGTGGCCATCATGTCCAGAGAATTGACGGTAAAACATCCGGATATCTTTCATTATACGAAGATATGGATGGAAGACATCACCCATGAGACCAGGCAGGGAACCTCCAACTTTACTCTGAACAGTACCAATAAGCTTCTGAAACAGTATCAGTGGACCACAGGCCTGAAGACAGGCTCTACTTCAAAGGCAAAGTACTGCTTTTCCGCCACGGCATCCAGGAATGGCATAGACCTGATTGCCGTGGTGATGGGAGCGCCGGATTACAAAGCGCGCTTCGGGGATGCGCAGGCACTGTTGACTTATGGCTTCAGTGTGTGTAATATTTACATAGATGAAAATCAGGATGCCCTCGCGCCTCTGCGTGTGGAGGGCGGCACGGCGGAGGAGGCCGGCATACAGTATCAGGGGGAATTCCGCTATCTGGACACCACGGGCAATGACCTGTCGGCCGTGGAGAAGGTGATGGAGCTGCCGGAGACGGTACAGGCGCCTGTGGTGAAGGGCGCGGAAGCAGGCCGGGCAAGGTACCTTTTAAACGGCACGGAGATCGGCAGCGTGCCTGTGGTGTATGCGGAGGATGTGGAGAAGGCTCTGTATGTGGATTATCTGAAGAAAGTATTCGGAGATTTTCTTCTGCTGCAGATTTCCGGCAAATGAGTGTGCTTAGTCGGGCTGCTGCAGGTCTGGCTGAGGACGAATGCGGCAGCCCCTGACGCACGGAAGAAGCCTGCATTTCTATCTTGAATATTGCAATGAATGCCTGCAGAGGATGGGAATGGTATATAAAATGCATGAAACGGTGAAAAAGAGAGGTAAGGCGGGATGGATATTCTGATCACCATAATCGGAATTGCGGCAGTGGCGCTGGCATGGGTTATGCTTTACGACAGCAACCGCTTTGTGATAAGAAAGTATACGGCGCAGGACAGGCGCATTCAGAAGCCGTGCAGAGCCGTTCTTGTGACGGATCTGCACAATAAGCGTTACGGAAAAGACAACAGCGCATTGCTGGGGGCCATCAGAGAACAGCAGCCTGACTTCATACTGATTGCAGGCGATGTGCTGACGGCGAAGCCAGGGGCATCCCTGGAGCCGGCACTGCAGTTTCTCCGGGCGCTGGCGGGAGAATATCCGATTTACTATGCCAACGGAAATCACGAGCATCGTCTGAAGCTCTACCCGGAGACTTACGGCGACATGGCGCAGCGGTATGGGAAGGCTCTGGAAGAAATGGGGATTCATCCGCTGGTAAACGAACATGTCGATCTGCAGGAGTGCGGAATTACGGTATACGGTTCCGAAATTGACAAATTTTACTACAAACGGTTCAGGGTACGGAAAATGGAGGACGACTATCTGACGGGAATATTGGGACAGGCTCCCGCTGACCGTTTTACGGTACTGCTGGCACACAATCCGGATTATTTTCCGCAGTATGCGGCCTGGGGAGCGGATCTGACATTGTCGGGGCATATTCACGGGGGCGTGGCCCGTGTGCCCATCTGGGGCAGGGGCGTAGTATCTCCCGCATGGCGCCTGTTTCCAAAGTATGACGGCGGTATCTTTAAAGAGGGCAGCTCTGTCATGCTGCTGAGCCGGGGACTGGGGATTCATACCATTCCGGTGCGGCTGTTTAACCCGGCGGAGCTGTGGGTGGTAGAGTTCCAACCGGAACATAAGTTCTTCCTTGAAAAGGAAGGAAAAAAAGGGTAAAATAAAAATCCGGGCTGTAATCAATGGAGGACACCATGGCGATATCTGTAAAACTGGAAGTATTCGAGGGGCCGCTGGACCTGCTGCTCCATCTGATCGATAAGAATAAGGTTGACATCTACGATATCCCCATCGTGGAGATCACGGAGCAGTACCTGGACTATATCCGCCAGATGGAGACGGAGGACATGAACGTGATGAGCGAGTTCCTGGTGATGGCGGCTACCCTGATAGACATCAAGTGCCGGATGCTGCTGCCCAGGGAGGTGGACGAAGAAGGGGAAGAGGAAGACCCCAGACAGGAACTGGTGCAGAAGCTGCTGGAATATAAGATGTACAAGTTCATGTCCCTGGAGCTGAAGGACCGCCAGGTGGATGCTGCCAGGAACCTGTACAGGGAGCAGAAGCTGCCGCCGGAGGTAGCCATGTACAGGCCGCCTGTGGATTATGAGCAGCTCATCGGGGATATGACTTTATCCAGGCTTCACGGCATCTTCAAATCCATTCTTAAGAGACAGGAGGACAAGATAGAAGCCAGTATGGCAACATCGAAAAAGAAGAAATCGACATGGATGCGAAGCTGCTGTATGTGGAGGCCTATGCCAGGGAACATAAAAATTTCAGTTTCCGAAAACTTCTGGAGAACCAGGCAGGCAGGATGGAAATTATCGTCACCTTTCTGATTATTCTGGAGATGATGAAGACGGGGAAGATTGTCATCACCCAGGAGTCGATTTATGATGATATCATGATTACTTCGATGCTGTGAAAATCCGGGCTTCCGGCTGCGAAAAATGTTCGGTAGATTTTATTCCATCACGGGTCTAATACCCTGCAGCTTGCTGCGTTCAGAAAGAAGAAGCCAGGAGCGGATACCTCGCAGCTTGCGGCGGGGTGGTTCATTTCCGGGCAATAGAAATTGCCCGGGATGCCCACAGGCCCGCATGGGCATACAATGGGGCTGGGCATAAAATATGGAAGGAATGAAGATGAAGAAGACAAGGGCCGAAGCGGTCATCGAGGCGGTGCTGTTCACCATGGGAGAAACGGTGGAAATCAGCCGCCTGGCCGAAGTGATAGAGGAAGACGTGAAAACCACGAAGAATATATTGAAGCAGATGGAAGAGCGCTATGCGAGGGAGGACAGGGGCATCACGCTGACTTATTATGACAATGCGGTACAGCTCTGTACGAAAGAGGAAATGTATGAATACCTGATCAAGATAACAAAGGCTCCCAGGAAGCTGTCCCTGACTGATACCGTGCTGGAGACCCTGTCCATCATTGCGTACAAGCAGCCTGTGACCCGTATGGAGGTGGAGCGGGTCAGAGGCGTCAACTGTGACCACGCGATTAACAAGCTTCTGGAATATGATCTGATTACGGAGCTGGGGCGGCTGGATGCCCCCGGCAGGCCTCTTCTCTTCGGCACCACAGAACAGTTCCTGCGCTGCTTTGGCGTGAGGAGCCTGGAAGAACTGCCCGAGATGAATCCGGTTCAGCTGGAGGAATTCAAGCAGCAGGCCGAGGCCGAAGCCCAGCTGCAGCTTGAGGTATAAATTTCCGCAGACAGTTCCTGCGGGCTTTTGTCTGAACAGGCAGCAGTTATTTTCCGACAATTCCTGTGGAAGTGTCAGAACAGGTTTCCGGAAGATTGCATTCCCAAGTATAAAATGTAAAAGCAGCCTCATATATTATTAAAAATCCCGTTGGAAGATGAAAATGATGAAGATGCGGATGAAAATAATAGCAGGGTGCTTTTTTTGTGTCCTTTTTCTGCTGCTGAATGTCCCCCAGCCGGTTCATGGAGAAGAAATGGATTTGTATGCCACCGCGGCAGTGCTGATGGACGCGGATTCCGGAAGGGTACTTTACGGAAAAAATGAGGATGCCGTCATGGCGATGGCGAGCACTACAAAAATTATGACCTGCATCGTGGTGCTGGAAACGGTGTCACTGGATGATACGCTTACCGTATCCGCTTATGCCGCCAGTATGCCGAAGGTCAAGCTGTACATACAAAAGGGGGAGCAGTATACGGTCAGGGACCTGCTCCATTCCCTGATGCTGGAATCCCATAATGATTCCGCGGTGGCGCTGGCCGAATATGTGGGAAAAAAGTTCCTGCCGGCGCAGCTGCAGGAGAAGGACACGGCGGATTACACGGCGGAGGAGAGTAAGATGGCCATGGCTGCCTTTGCGGCGCAGATGAATCAGAAAGCGGCACAGCTGGGCTGTGAGAACACATGGTTTATCACGCCCAACGGGCTGGATGCCACGGAGATTATCGTTCAGGAGGACGGCAGCACCATCCAGAAGGAACACTGCACCACAGCCAGAGAGCTGGCGCGTATCCTGTCCTATTGCATCAGGGAATCGCCCTGCCGGGATGCCTTTCTGGAGATTACACGCACAGCCTCCCATGGTTTCTCCGCAAACGGAAGGAATTTTTCCTGCAACAACCACAATGCCTTCTTAAATATGATGGAAGGAGCCCTGACAGGGAAAACCGGATTTACCAACAAGGCGGGATACTGCTATGTGGGAGCGCTGGAACGGGAGGGAAGAACCTTCGTGGTGGCTTTGCTTGCCTGCGGCTGGCCCAACAATAAGACTTACAAATGGAGCGATACCAGGAAGCTGATGCAATATGGCATTGACAATTATTTTTACAAAAGCTTCGGGGAAGAGGGGACTGCCTTTGATGAAAGTATGCTGAAGCCCCTTCCGGTACGCAACGGGCAGACAAAGGTTCTGGGAGACCAGGCCTTCGTGACCGTCCGGGTGGAGGAAGGGGGAGAAGGCCGGGAAGGGCTGCTGATGCGGGCGGATGAAACGGTTCGGACCGAATATACCATGGAGGACCACCTGACGGCTCCCGTGTCCAGGGGCACATCTGTGGGAAAGGTGGAATATTTTCTGGGAGACACGGTTTACCGAACAGATATAATTGTTACGGCGGACGAACTGGGAGCGGTGGATCCGCAGTGGTGCCTGTGGCAGATTCTGGGAAGATTTCTGTTATAGCCCTGTGATGATGGAATCCGGTTACTGTTCACGGCTTCGCCGCTCACAGCAACATGATGCACACATACCATAGAATTCAAATGCAGAATTCTATGGTCAGGAATTGAGCAAAGTGCGCTCATTTTGGCGCCTGCTGTCAAGGCAACCTGATGGTTGCCTGGGATTGTTCGTGCAGGAGATGCACGAAAACGCCTCGTGGTGCTGACGAGTGAACAGTAACGGAATCCGGTCTGCAGCTCCCGCTCCCCCAACACTGTAGATTGAAATATATGCCTGATATGGTATAATATGACCATATTCGTGGCAGGAAACGGCCGAATGGCCATCCTGCCATGTGCGTTGCTGTGCACATGGTATAATGACCTTATTCGAGGCAGGAAACGGCCGGATGGCCATCCTGCCATGTGCGTTGCTGTGCACATGGTATAATGACCTTATTCGAGGCAGGAAACGGCCGGATGGCCATCATACCATGAGCGTTACTGTACTCCTGGCACAATGTGACCACAGGAAAAGGCCAGGTCGTTATGGGCGACAGGAAAAGAGACTGAGAGGAAAGGTAATTGAACAGGGACGAAAGAATACAGTTTGCGAATTATATCGGCATGCTGCGGGAGAGGCGGAATATCACGGTGAACCAGCTCACGGAAGGGCTGTGCGGGGAAAGAACTGCCAGGCTTATCGTGCAGGGGAAGCGGAGTACGGGCAGGCCGCTGCGGGAAGCGCTTCTGGGGCGCCTGGGCGTAGGGGCGGAGGACTATGAATGTTACCTGGGCAGTGAGGAATATGCCCAGTGGAAGATGCAGGAACGAATCCTTCACTGCATTGCATATGAAAAGACAGGGCAGGCGGAGGAGACACTGGAAAAGTATCATGAACTTTACTGCGAGCAGGGCGGAGGGAAAAATTACGCCGGGGAAATCGAAAGGAAACTGAACCGGCAGTTTTACCTCAGCATGCTGGCGCAGATACAGCGTCGCCAGGGGAAAGAAGCAGCTTCCAGGGAAGGTACTTTTACTTTCAGGGAAGATGCTTTTACTTCCCTTATGGAGGAAGCACTGAGTCTGACAGTTCCGGAACCGGAGAAAAAGCCGCTCTCTAAACTGGCGCTGTCTGTCAGGGAACTGAACCTGATTCTGGAGCTTGAGCGCTGCCGGAAGAACGGCAAAAAAGGCCTGCTTCCCGGAGAGCGGCCGGAACGGTACAGGGAAGTGATTGCATACATAACATCCGGAAGACTGGACCGGCGGGGAATGGTAAAGCTGTATCCGAAGGCGGTCTGTTTCCTGTGCAGCTGCCTGATGGAGCAGTATGGGGCAGAGGAAGAGGAGACGGATTCCGAAACACGGAAAAAATATACGGAACTTTTTACGTATTGCAACAGAGCGCTTGAAATGTTACGGGATAACGGCAGGATGTATTTCCTGTGGGAAATTCTGGACATGAGGGAGCGGTTGTTCGACAAACTGGAGAAACTTCCCGGAAGCGGAAGGGGCCGGAGCGGAGGAGGGGATGCCTTTCTTCGTCTGCGGCAGGAAAATGCCCGGTGGAAACAGGCGCTGGAGAATGTTTATGCACAGTTCCGGGTGCCGAAGGAAACCGTGGATGACTGCTGGCTGTACAGGACGAAGGGAATCAGCTGTACCAATGAGGTAATCCGAATCCGCAGCAGGATGCTGGGCATCGGGGCAGAGGAACTGTGCGAAGGTGTCTGTGATATCAGGACATTGTACAGAATCAGGAGCAGTAAAGTGTCCCCGCAGCGCTGGGTGGCGGAAAGGCTGTTCGAGAAGCTGGGACTGTCCGGAGAGTTGGTCAGGACTGAACTGGTGACAAGTATTCCGGAGGCCAGGGAGCTGATGGAGAGGCTGCGGGAATCTATGAACGGACAGCGCTGGGAGGAAGCAGAGGAGACATTAGAGCAGTTAAAACAGCTGGTATCCATGGAGATCACCTGCAACAGACAGGCTTTGCAGCGCCAGGAAGTGCTGCTTAGCCGGGCAAAGAAGGAGATTGACAAGGCGGAATGCAGCAGGAGGCTTCGGGATGTGCTGGAATTAACGCTGCCTTATAAGGCATTCCTTGCGCCGGGGGAGAAGTACTTAACACATGAAGAACAGTCATGTATACGAAATATGATGGCGGGAATGGATAAGGAGAGCGAAGAATTCCAGATATGTCTGCAGCGCTTTGAGGAGATATACCAGCCTGTCATTGACAGGGAAGAACTGGAAAATGTGGACGGGATGTACGAGTTTATCATGAGTTATGTAGGTAGTCAGTGGGGAAACAGGGAGGAGTATGATAAGGCGGATCAGCACAGCCTGAATATCATAGAGGGATGCCTCAGAAACAGAAGGCTGTGGGCTCTGCATTACAGCCTGTATGACCGTTGTTGGAATCATGCGGAGAGAAGGAAAAGAGGCATCCCTACAGATATTGTCTTAGATGACGAGCGGGAACTGAATCAATGTATCCGGCTTGGTGAATTGGCTAAGAGCCATATTGTTTCTTTTTATCAGAAGAAACTAAAATGTATACAGGAGAAAGAGAGGATTAATGTAAGTGATTATTAAACAAATCCTCGTCATCTATATCATTCATCGGTGAAATCCCGGGTTCCTCATCGTTCTCCCCCTCATTTTCAGGCGCTTCAATCACCTGACCGCCGATGCTATTGTCCGGTGCAGGGAGCCCTGGAACGTCAGGGGCCGGGACTGCGATGGAGAATGCCGCGCATGCCATTGCAGTGGCTATCAATTTGAGAAACTGTTTTAAAATGATGTTTTTCATGGTTTATGTCCTCCGTGTAAAAATATTATTTCCTATTATCACATTTTTTCAGGGGTATGGCAAGTGACAAACCTGTTCCGTTTTGCGGTGTTTTTTCTAAAAAAAGGGAACAGGTTTGTCACTTGAAAGGGCGTTGGGAGAATGATATCCTATATGTGTAAACTTTTTACGAGTCAGGGGGTGATTCCATTGCACATATAGGTGAGTTAGGGTGACGAAAGGCCATCCAGTCGGGAGCAGTTTCTGGGGTAAGGTTGTGGACGGGAAAAACAACTTTATAAACTAAAAGAAAGGAAGGTTGTCTATGAGAATAAGGAAGATTATGTGCAGCACATTATGTGCTATAATGTTGTTGGCGAGTGCGATGCAGACATATGCGGCACAGGGGTTAGCCATTGATCCAAGTCGGTGCAAGCATACAAATACTGAAATCGTTCAGGATATCTTTTTAAGATATGATGGTAGTGATAGTACAGGACATTGGGAAGTCTGGCGGCGGACATATGAATGTAGTGACTGTGGTATTTCCAGAGGAACACAAGAAGATAAAATCAGATGTGGTCATTCGTATGGTGGAAATCCATATGACGATTTGGGGCATGGAAACTTGGAGCATAAGTATCGTGTTCGGTGTAGTTGTGGGTATAGTTGGCAGATAACGGTTCCCTGTGACGGAAATGGTTCTCATACAAAACCGTGATGAGATCGCGGTTTTATGTTCAACAAACCAACACTTGCTGTTCACATCAGTACTGCGTTGTCGTCGGCAGGCGTGCATACTAAAAAATTAGCAGGAGTTTGAAGGAGAGACGCAATGGGGGATGGAATAAGGGTCGGAAAAACCCTTAGTCTGGTTATTCTGTTTTGCAGTATTCTTCTGCTGTCAGCCTGCGGCAGCGGCAGGGATGAGGAAACGCCGCTGCCGCAGGCTGAGGAAGATTATGTTTATGTGGCAGAAGAATTGACAGGGGGGAAGACAGTCGGGGGAGGAGAGTATTTTTTTCCATCCGACTATAAAGTATCAGGCGGTTTTCTTTATTTTATCTGTTACCAGACGGATGAAACGTCCATCAACAAAATAAATATAAATGATATCAAGAACCTTGAGGGCGCGGAAAAGATATTCTCAGCCCCTTCCCTGAGAGGATATACATTGGACAGCAGGCAGAATCTTTATCTTTGTACAATGCTTCAGGGACAGCTCAGCCTGCAGGGAGTGTCGCCGGAGGGCGTACAGCTGTTCGAACTGGCCCTGGACGGAGAGGTTCCCCAGACGACGGAAGTGACAGGCTGCTTGGCAGCGGATGGTGCCGGAAATCTATATGTGCTGGCACAGGATGTCATCTACCGGATAGACGAAGAGGGGAACCCGGCGGGGCAGTATTCAACGGCTGAGTACAGGGAGGATCCCTGGGGGACGGAATATCTGCTGGAAGCCCGGACAGGGGAAGTGTACTACGTAAATGCAGGGCAGAAAACAAGGTTTTTTGCGCTGGCGGGGGATGCTTCCCGTCTGGAGGAAGTACAGGTGGCGGAGGGGTATCCCGGCATGTCAGATTTTTCCCTGTATCCCGGGCTGGAACAGATTTTGGTCGCAGAAGCGGATGGCGTGCTGTATGGTTATGGAGGGGAAGGAAAAGGGCTGGAACCGCTGCTGAAATGGGAGGACAGTAACCTGAACGGGGGTCATGTCCGCCAGGTGGCGCAGCTGGCGGAGGAACAGCTGCTGGTGAGCACGGCGTCCGATGATTTCGCGGAGAAGCAATTGTATCTGCTGATCAGGACGCCTGTCGGGGAACTGCCGGAAAAGGAGTCTCTGGTGTTGGCATCGTTGTTTCCTTCCGACACACTGCAGGAGGCCGTGGCGGAATTTAACCGTATGGACGGACCGTATCATGTGACGGTGGAAAGCTATGGAGCAGACTCCTGGTATATCGGGAACAGGGAGGAAAATAAAGATGCATATGCGCGTCTGGACAGCAGCATTTCCTCAGGGACGCAGCAACCGGATCTGTTGGATCTGTCTTACCTGGATTTCCGCAAATATGCGGAGAAAGAGGCTTTTGCGGATTTATATCCTTATCTGGACAAGAGCGCTCTGGGGAGAGAAGATTTCCTGGATAATCTGCTGGAAGGTTATACGGTGGATGGAAAGCTTATGTGTCTCCCAAAGAAGTTCAGTTTTGAAACTGTTGCAGGCAGGACGGCGGAAGTCGGCGGCATGGCGGGCTGGACGGCAGAGGAACTGATGGATGCGGCGGATGAAAGGCCGGAAGGGCCTGTGGTGGACAACCAGGATGCGGCGGATATGACAGGCATACTTTTTGGGGATTACTGTCTGGAAGGATTCATAGACTGGGACGGGATGACATGCGATTTTGATGGTGAGGAATTTCGAAGGCTGCTCCAATGGTCAAAAGAGAAGGCCGGGGAAGGCGCCTTTTCGCTCTCTTACAGCCAGCGGACGCCCCAGGAGTTGTTTTTACGGGACAGCCGTTTTGATTCTTTTCTGGATCATCTGTCCCTTGCAATGGGGTTTGGGGAAGATATCACATTGGTGGGGTTTCCTTCCGAAGACGGAACTGTGGGTACAAAGGTAACCATAAACGATGCCCTGAGTATCATGGAAAGTTCGCCCCGCAAGGAAGGAGCGTGGGCGTTTTTGGAATATTATTTGTCCAGGGAGGAAGATGTGGATCTGCAGGAGGGATTTTTTACGAGGAAGTCATTGCTGAAGCAGCAGGCTGAGTCAGCTGCGGAGCCGCTTTATGTCCCGGACGGCGCCGGCGGAAGGCTGATTGGGGAGGACGGAAGCTATGTGACAATGCCCAAAGGGCATATCTATGTCGAAGGCGAGCCGATTTCCTTTGACTATGTGCCTCAGGGGCAGGTAGATGCCATATTGAAAATAATCGAAAACATTGATTTTGCACCTCCGAGTGCACAGGAAGAGCTGGTTCTGAACATTATAACAGAGGAAGCGTCCGGGTATTTTGTCGGGAGAAAATCATTGGACGAGACGGTGGGCATCATCCAGAACCGGGTACAGGTGTTGTTAGGGGAGGACAGGTGAAACGGAGGAACTTCAGAGGCGTGATTCTTAAAGAAATTTTAAGGTTTTTCCCTGTTTTTTGTTAAAAAGTGTTTTGATACAATGAAGCTGTCAGGCAGTGGAGAGGCATAACAGAGATTCTGTCCTGTTATGCCGTTTTTGAGTACAGGATTCCACAGAGAAGGAGCAAAGGGGTTTATGAAGAAGGTAGTCAGCTGTATGCTTTTGACAGGGATGCTCGCGGTACAGATTTGCGGGTGCGGCGCAGGGAAAAAAGAGGCATCAGACAACCCAAATGCAGCACAGGGTACAGAAGCGCCAGGCAGCACAGATGCGGAAGGGGCACAGGGCGCTGCCGGGGTGGACAGCCAGGGGCTGTCTGTGAGCGCGGGAGGCATTCTGGACCCTTCTGCAGTATCCGGCCTTGCCGGGAAAGACAATTCCCTGGATATTTACTCTGCGGCAGCGAGAGTCCCGATGCAGGCGGAAAAGCCGAAGGATGCCCTGGAAGCGGGAGGACAGGGCTCCTGTCTGGGGGCCACCGGAGCTTATTATTTCAAAAAACATCTCTTTCAAACAGCGGCTGATAACTGGGATGAGCTTATCTTTGTGACGATGGAGGGGAAAGCGGGTGCAGAGCGCTTTCCCGTGGAGAACCAGATGTGGAACATGGGGCCGGTAGCCGGTACGAACCATTATGTAACTTTAGATGCGGAAGCACAGACGGAAGGGGAGGGTGATCGGTGCTTTCTCCAGGAGCGGGATGAAAACCATGAAAAGCTGAGGGAGTTTCCCCTGGATTTCATGAGCGGAAGTTTTTTTGATGTATTTGAGAATCTCTCGGCTTTTGCGGTGGACCAGTCAGGAGCGGCTCATGTGATATGGCGTGCGGAAGAAGGGCTGCGGTATTTACTGGTGTCACAGGAGGGGGAGATCCTGGCGGAATGCACTCCCGCAGGCGGCAATTACATGAGGAGGCTGGTTCCGCTGTATGATGGACGCGTTGCCCTTTTGTCTGTGGCGGGTGAGCGCAGCAAAGGGATGACCCTTGCGTATATGGATACGGAAACCGGCAGGCTGGTGACGCTGGCTGCCTGGAAAAACATGGAGCAGTTTCCTTATTATGTTACGCTTCTGGACGAAAAAAATCTGCTGTACGCGGATAAGGAGGGCGTATACCGCAGCGGGCTGTCCGGGGAGAATCCGGAGCTCCTTTACCGCTGGATAAATCACGGGATCATTGCCCATGGGGTATCTGCCATGCAGGCGGACGGGGAAGGGCGGATTGCGCTCATTTACAGTGACTCTGAAAATGATAACTACCTGTGCCTGGAACCCACCACGGAAGAGGTGCCATTGTGTGAAATCTCTATGGAAGTATCTTTTCTTGACGCAGAGTCTTATAAGTGGGTGGTTACGGAGTTTAACAGGCGGTATCCCAGCTGCCATATTGAATTAGTGGAGCACGATTTTGAAGATGACACCGCGCTGCTGACGCAGCTGACAGCGGGAAAGGGACCGGTACTGATTGATCCGTCCCTGCTTGGATTTGAGAAACTGGAAGAGCTGTGGGAGCCTCTGGATACCGTCATGGAGCAGCTGGGCATCACGGAAGAGCTGGAGCCCAATGTCCTGGAGATGGGAAAGATCAATGGAACCCTGTATGGAATCGTGAGGGACTATTATCTGAGTACAGTGGTTGCCATGGATCAGGAGCTTAAGGACTGGGATTATGATATGTTTTTCCAGGCTGTTCAGGACAGGCCGGAACTGGAATCGGTTTGTGACTATTACAATTTTGACGGGGGCGGATATAATCATCCTTTTGCGTTGCTGAATCATGGGCTTGACGATAACTATTTTCTTGTTTCGGATGAGGAAACGGGGGCAGTGCATTTTGACAGCGGCAGATTTCGCCAGGTTCTGGAGATGGCGGAAAAGTACTTTGTCGGTGAGGGGGATGTAATCATCGGAAGTTCCCTGCTGGAGGGAAAGGTGCTGTGCAACACAGTGAGTATTCTTAAGCCGGAGGAGGTTGCTGCGTACCGTATCGGATTCGGGGAGGACGCTTACTATGTGGGATATCCTGCAAAGGACGGGGCTGCGCACTTTATGGTTCCCTCCAGCATGCTGTCAATCCGCAGGTCGGCTACCAGGGAGGAGAAAGAGGCTGCAGCTGCTTTTATCGCTCTGTGTCTCTCTTATGAAGGGCAGAGCCAGGCGGCAAAGGCTGCCAATTTTCATATAAGTGTGCGCAGAGATGTGCTGGAAGAAGAGATAGCTGCCATGGGTGAAAAACAGGTTTTTATAGTCGGCTTAGGCGAGATCTGGCCGGGCAGAGACCTGAATATAGAACAGGACAGACAGACGCTGCTGGACCTGATTGGCCAGGCAAAGCCGAGAAAGGAGCTTCCCGACGAACTGCAGGAGATTTTGTCTGAAGAACGGGATCTGTATTTTGCCGGCGGTATCACGGAGGATATGCTGATTGACCATCTGGAGAGCCGTGTGGGGCTGTATCTGGGGGAGAGATATTAAGGAAGTGTCACGAAATAAATTTGCGGGATTTCACATGGGAAGGTGCGTATATACTGGTGTTTTATTCCTGAAACTGAAAATTTATTTCTTAACAATTCCTATAGAAAAAATGCGATAATAGATAATAATATTGTTCTGCGGAAGAACTGACAGGAGGATAAATGGAAAAATGCGGGAAGACTCACAAGGAAAGAAAGAAATTTAGATTTCTACTGGCACTGTACCTGCTACCTGTGGTATGTGCACTGTCAGGCTGCGGCGGTGAGGAGCAGGAAACGCAGGAGCAGGTGTCCTCTTATGTCTATGTGGCAAAACAGCTTGCAACATCCTCCTCCGGCGGATATGGACTGCCGGATTATTTCCGCAAACCTGCTGTGGTGGACGGAGAACTGTACTTTATGACGGGATATGACATCCAGGCGGTGGAGAAGGCCGCCCTGCCGGAGAATGATGTTACGGTGGAATTTGATGACACAGACACAGTCATATGCCTGTCTTCCTCCGTGATTGAAATAGAAAATGACGGAGGCGCAGGAGAAGAAGAGATTCTTGAGCTGCTGGACAGGGCGATGGAAGCAGGGAGGGGTTCGGCAGACGGGGACAGGGGCGGCACGACATACG
Organism: uncultured Lachnospiraceae bacterium; assembly: GCA_947385785.1. Lineage (GTDB taxonomy): Bacteria > Bacillota > Clostridia > Lachnospirales > Lachnospiraceae > Acetatifactor. Next base: position 4,353 of record CANDMH010000053.1, on the reverse strand, counting down.
TGGATCCTGAGAAGGAATGCTGTCGTTTTTCCCTGTCGGACTATGCCGTGGACCAGGAACAGAGTACATACCTTGCGGTAGAGTACAGCAGGGGCAGTTATTTTGCAATGGAAAGCATGGGATGTGTGCTGTGCAGGAGGGATGAGAAGGGAGCGTGGGTGTACCGGCGTTTTTTCCCGGGACTGCAGCTTACGGGTGACAGTCTTGCGGTGGATGGGGACGGCGGCCTGTATGTGCTGACGGCACAGGGTCTCCTCATGGTGGACGGGAACGGACGGGAGACCGGTATTGCTGATACGCAGGTGTATAAGGGCACATCGTATTCCTCGGAGCGGCTGTTGGGGGATGGGGCGGGGAATGTATACTATTTTGTCCTCGAAGAATTTGATTCGCGCTGGAAGGGAATGGAAGTGGAAAACCGGGGAGGGATTCGGCTGAAAGAGACAGGACTGCTTTCAGGGAGCGAATGGCTGGATACCTGCGCTGTGTTTCTGGGGGATGTGTTTTTTTCGGTTTCCGACAGGTTTTATCTGTATGACAGAGCGGCGGAGGAATGTGGGGAGATCCTGCTGTGGGCAAACAGCAATCTGATCGGCAGCTATGTCAGGGATGTCATGCCTTTGAGCCGGGAGAGGCTGCTGGTATGGTACGAGGAGCCGGAGATGGAGGGGCTGTATCTGCTGGTGAAGACGCTGGCGGAGGAACTGCCGGAGAGGGAGGCGGTAACACTGGCGGCTTTCAGTACTTCTACTGAATTAAGCAATGCAGTTATCCGGTTTAACAGGATGAACGGGAAATACCAGGTGATAGTAGAGTCCTATGGTTATTCCGGTGAAATGGCAGAAGGGGCGCAGATCCGCCTGGATACCGCACTGGCTTCCTCAGATCCGCCGGATCTGGTTTCACTGCAGGGAAGAGATCTGGGCAGGGACGTGGAAAAAGGATTGTTGGAAGATCTGTCGCCTTATCTGGAGGCCAGCAACATGGTAGACAGAGAGGATTTCCTGGAGAACGCGCTGGCGGGATATACTATCGGCGACAGTCTGGTGGGCATACCGGTACGCTTTTACGTCACAGCTGTGGGCGGACGGACATCTCAGGTGGGAAAACTGGAGAGCTGGACCATGGAGGACGTGTATACTCTGGCGGAGCGGTACCCGGAACAGACAAGGCTGCTGAATGATGCCCTTTATATGGCGGATACCGGGAAGAGCAGTACCGACCTGGAGACAAGGGAGCATCTGCTGGGAAGCTTCTGCGCATCCTATTATCTGGAGGAATTTGTGGACTGGGAGAAGGGGGAGTGCAGTTTTGACAGTCAGGGATTTCGCAGGCTTCTTGTATGGGTGGGGGAACATACGAAAGAATCGGGGGAGCACAGCGTTTCGGGAAGGCGTACTTACAGCAGGCAGGGATATCTGCCGGAGGATGCGCTTCTGATGGAGAGCCGGCTGGATTTTGAAAGTGCAGCCATATGGGAGGTGCAGTGCGGGGAAGAAGTCACGCTGTTGGGATATCCCACAGTGGACGGCAGGGGGACAGCAAATGTCAGTACCGAAGCGCCGCTGGGAATCGTGGCAGGAGCAGGGAACAGAGAGGGCGCGTGGGAATTTCTGGAATATTATATTTCGTCTGAAAAGGATACCGGCCTGCCCACAAGCAGGTCCCGGCTACAGAAACTGATGGAGGAAGCAGTCAGGGAGGAGTCCAGGGCAAAAAAATTTCAGTATCTGGAGGGAGAAGCCGTGCCCATCTATGCCACGTCCCGGGAGATGGCGGAGCGGCTGATGGACTTTCTGGAGGAGGCTGACTTTACCCCGGGTTCCCGGCTGCGCGATATGACGGTGGGTATTATTCTGGAAGAGTCGGAAGCATATTACACGGGAGACAAGAGCCTGGATGAAGTCGTGGCGCTTATCCAGAACCGGGTGGGCGTGATTCTGGGTGAGTGAGGGTTGTAAAGCACGTATGCTTTATAGCACAGCTGATGGGTGCGACGCAGAAGAAAAGGAGACATCCGGCATTCTGGATCCTTTGTCAGTATCTGCCCTTGCCGGGAAAGACAATTCCGGGCAGACCATAGAGGAGAGCATTACCAAAGATGAGTGCATCTTAAAGAAATTTTAAAGGTTTTCCCTGTTTTTTGTTAAAAAGTGTTTTGATAAAATGAAGCTGTCAGGCAGTGAAGCGGCATAACAGAGATTCCGTCCTGTTATGCCGTTTTTGAGCACAGGATTCCGCAGAGAAAGGGGCAAAGGGGTTTATGAAGAAGGTACTCAGCTATATGCTTTTGACAGGGATGCTCGCGATACAGATCTGCGGGTGCGGCGCAGGGAAAAAAGAGGCATCAGACAACAACCCAAATGCGGCACAGGGTACAGAAGCGCCGGGCAGCACAGATGCGGAAGGGGCACAGGGCGCTGCCGGGGTGGACAGCCAGGGGCTGTCTGTGAGCGCGGGAGGCATTCTGGACCCTTCTGCAGTATCCGGCCTTGCCGGGAAAGACAATTCTCTGGATATTTACTCTGCGGCAGCGAGAGTCCCGCTGCAGACGGAAAAACCGGAGAATGCCATGGAAGGGGGCAGAGGCTTCTGTCTGGCAGCTTCCGGGGTCTGGCATTTCCAAAAGCATCTCTTTGGATCTCCGGCCGAAAGCTGGGATGAGCTTGTCTTTGTGACTGCGGAGGGGAAAGCTGATTCGGATCGTATTCCCCTGGAGGATCAGCTGTGGGGCATAGGGCCGGCAGCCGGCACAGACCATTATGTAACCCTGGGTGAAACGCGGACAGACGGGGAGGGGGACCGATGCTTCCTCACGGAGCGGGATGGGAACCATGAACCGCTGAAGGTTTTTCCACTGGACTTTATGGGAGGAAGCGCTTTCGAAGTATCGGAAAGCCTCTCAGGATTTGCGGTGGACAAATCCGGAGCGGCCCATCTGCTGCGGTATACGGAAGAAGGGGTGCAGTACCTCCTCGTGTCACAGGAGGGGAATATCCTGGCGGAATGCATTCCTGAAGGCGGCAGTAAACTGGTCGCGCTGTATGACGGACGTGTTGCCCTTTTGTCTGCAGCAGGCGGGAGCGGCGGGGGAGTGACCCTGGAGCATATGGATGTGGAGACCGGCAGGCTGGTGAAGCTGGCGACCTGGGAAAAACCGGAAGGAAATCCCTGGTATGTTACGCTCTTTGACGAAGAAAATCTGCTGTATGCGGATGAGGAAGGCATATACCGCAGCGGGCTGTCCGGAAAGAATCCGGAGCTTCTTTACCGCTGGAGCAATCACGGTATCCTTGCCCATGAGGTATCCGCCATGCAGGCGGATGGGGAAGGGCGGATTGCGCTCATTTACAGGGACTCCCAAAATGAAAACTATCTCTGCCTGGAACCAACCACAGAGGAGGTGGAAATCTGTGAAATCACAATGGCAGTATCGTCCAGGGCGGAAGTTTACCAGTGGGCAGTGGCGGAATTTAACAAACGGTATCCGAACTGCCATATTGAGCTGGTTGAGTATGGCTGGAAGGATACGGCGCTGCTGACCCAGCTGACCGCCGGGAAGGGACCGGTACTGGTCGATACTTTCCTGGTGAATTTTGAGGATCTGGAGGAGCTGTGGGAGCCGTTGGATACTGTCATGGAGCAGCTGGGGGTTATGGAAGGGCTGCAGCCTGCCGCCCTTGAGTTGGGAAGAATAGGTGGAACCCTGTATGGAATGGCGAGGGACTTTGGCCTGCGCACAGTGATTGCCCTGGATCCTGATCTGAAAGACTGGGATTACGATACGTTTTTTCGCTGTGTCCAGGACAGGCCGGAACTGGAAGTGGTCTGCAATTATTACAATTTCGACGGAGGCGGTTTTAACCATCTCATCTCTATGCTGAACCATGGGCTTGATGACAGTTATTATCTTGTTTCCGATGAGGAAACGGGGACGATGTCTTTTGACAGTGACAGGTTCCGCCGGTTCCTGGAAATGGCGGAAAAGTACTTTACCGGTGAAGAGGATGTATTAGTCGGCAGTTCCCTGTTGGAGGGGAGGGCGCTGTGCAATGCCGTGTCCATCACCAGGCCGGGGCTTGTTGCCGCACACCGTATCGCCTTCGGGGAGGATGCTTACTATGTCGGCTATCCCACAGGGGACGGAGCCGCGCATTTTATAGTCGCCTCCAGTATGCTGTCAATCCGCAGGTCGGCCACAAAGGAGGAAAAGGAGGCTGCCGCTGCCTTTATCGCCCTGTGTCTCTCCTATGAAGGGCAGGTCCAGGCGGCAAAGGAACCCAATTTTCGCTTAAGCGTGTGCAGGGAGATCGGAAGAGCACACGTCTGAACTCCAGTCACAGCCTCATATCT
>CANDMH010000052.1 GCA_947385785.1 uncultured Lachnospiraceae bacterium | reverse complement strand
CTAATTTTTAACAGAAATCTGCTTAAGTAAATGACATTGGCCGTGAACAGTAACAAAAACCGGCACAGCGTTGCCACTGTACCGGTTTTTTTACTCAAAATCGCCAGAATCTGCCAATCTGTCCAAGTCAAAGATATGGCTGGCAGTCTTTCGTTATACAATTCGTCTGGCCCGGAATAACTGACAGGAAAGGCTATTCTGCCTTAAAAGGGGTCACTCTACAGAAAACTCAACTGCCAGTCTGTCATCGCTTATGCGCAGCCGGTACTCCCCCTCCGGCAATACCCCAAAATACATCGTAAAATCATATTCCCTGATCACGCTTTCCCCTGCCCCAAGGCCAAGACCATAATCGTCAAATCCCCAGGCATCCGGAAGCGGCGGCACGCCATACCATATTCCGTCCAAAAGCACATCTAAAACAAACAGCTCTCCATAAAGCCAGTCTTCCATGCCGCTGTTCGCAATCTCCACGGTCAGAATATTGTCTTTCATGGAAACAGTTCTGACCGTGAGTCCCTCCTGGGGTTCAGGCAGTTCCGCTGCCGGCCACAGCGTGCAGGGGAACCACCCCTCCCTGTTAAACCACTCCCACGTAAGAAGCGCGCCGGTTCTGTCGGAGGTTCTCTGTTCCGCCCAGTCATAACCATCAATCAGCGCTTCAAAGTCATAATCGAATTTATAAGGTACCCCGTTTGGTGAAAACCAATATCCGTTACACCATGCCGCATGCTTAAGCCTGCCATCTCCTCCAAAGACAGCTATTTCGTAGATGGGAAACGCCGCCATCTCCGGTGTCCAGTCTTCCGCCCGCTCTGCTCCTGTCTCCAGAATATCCGCCAATATTTTCTCTGCGGCAGACCTGTCATATATCGTCCTGCCAACTCCGGTATCACCTTCGTTTTTGTATAAAGACAGCATACCCATAACAGGTAAAACCCCGTCAAATATAGTCTCTTCCTCCAGAAATACTTTTTTCTGCATTTCTTTCGGCGCATCTTCTTCATAAATCATATCTTCTCCGGAAGATTCCGAGGACTCTGGGTTTTCATGCCCGGATGCTTCAGGAAATCCTTCTGTCCCTTCTGCCCAGGCTGTTTCCTCTGTCCCTTTTCCGGTCTCCGCCTCGTTGAAGTCTCTACAGGCTGTCAGGGTCAGAATCCAACAGCAGATAAGGAACACATATATCTGTGCCCTTTTCATCTCTCCTTTTTGCCTCCTTCCAATTCCTTGATATTTTGTCAAGTGGCATCTGTCCGATGGCGCAGATAATTTTTGTTGGGAAATCACATTTTAACATCATTTTTTATATTTCGCACACTATATAACGAAATACAGAAACGAGTGGCAGAAACCAGCAAAAAACATCCGCCCACGATCCAGCGCCATAATGCAGCGGTGTCAGTATTTTGCCCTGGCAGACCAGGAAGCGGCCGCCCCACAGCCAAAAGCCTGTTTCCTTATATAGACAGCAGCTGCCGCCCGGCCTCTCTCCAATCCTCCAGTACCGACTGGTCATGGGTAATCACGATAACCAGCGCCCGCTGCGCTATCCTGTCCAGTTCTTTCCAGATCAGGCCGCAGTGCTTCTGATCCACCCCTGCGAAGGCCTCGTCCAACAGATAGACCGGAGAATCCTCCAGCAGAGCCCTGGCCAGAAGCAGGCTCTTGCGCTGACCGCCTGAAAACCCGGTTCCGCCATTGTCGATCAGGGTGTCCAGCCCCTCTTCCAGGCCGAGAATCCACTGCTCCAGGCCAAGCCGCCCAAGCAGCGCGAGGATTTCGGAATCGGAAGCCTGGCTCCTCCATAAGATATTGTCCCGGACGGTTCCCTCAAACAGCGCGTTTTCCTGCGTCATGTAGGTAATCTGGCGCCGGATGCTCTTCCGCGTGTATTCCTTCCCATTGTGTCCGAACAGGCTGATTTTTCCTGATTCGTATGGGTAGATGCCTGTCAGCAGGCGGAAAAAGGTGGTTTTGCCCTTTCCGCTTTCGCCTGCCATGATATAAAGCCCTTTTTTTCCAAGCTTCAGACTCAGATTTTCATACACCGTGAACGCTCCGAAGCGGCATGCGACCTGCTCCGCCTCAATTCCGTATTCCGCCTGAGCCGGGAAGTCCATATCCTTCGCCCCGGGCGCATCCTGTTCCTCCTCCAGATCCAGGATATCATGCAGCCTGTGAAAGCTCACCAGCCAGCTTTGCAGACTGGCATAGATAGAAGACACCATAGTAATCATTGTGGTGATCAATGCTGCCATCTGATACAGCATCACTACATCCCCCAGCCGTATCTCCCCCTTCTGATACAGGTAAAAGCCTGCGAAAAGCATGCCCACACTCTGCATATACTGAATCAGCGTCCCGCCAATCCCCTCTTCCGCTTTCTGCAGGGCAAATTTGCGGGAAAGTCTCTCAAAACCCTCCAGATTGCCAAGCACCTTCTCCTGGAAGGCATCCACAAGCCCGCACAGCCTCACTGTCAGCGCATTGGCAAAATTCTCATTACAGAGCCCAAGAGCCGCCGCCCGGTTTTCCTGAAGCGCCAAAATGGTAGGACGCTCCCTCCGGATAACCAGAATCTGAGAGCCCCAGCACAGCAGCCCCACCCCATAGATGAGAAGGCACAGCTTCCAATGGATGGAAGCAATCATAACCGTAGCCCCGATTCCGGAAATCAGAAACATCAGCGGCGCCACGCTCAATGCGGAAACCACTCCATCCACATCCGAATTCATCCTGGAAAGCAGCTCCCCCTTTTGTCCCATGGCATATACTTTGTCATACCTGGCTTTCAAAATGCTGTCGTAGAGAATGCTGCGCAGGTCGTTCCTGATACCATGCATGGTCATTGCCTGCCAGAAGAGCCCTGCGGTATCAAATGCCAGAAACGCAATGGTAAACAGCGCTATGAAGAGCAGCTGCCGCGTGAATTCCTCCGTATTCCCCCTGTTTGCCATATTCAGCACGGTGCTGCCGATATATGCGGTCAGCCAGGTAATCAGGAAATTGCGGCAGGCTACCATGAACGTGCTTATGGTATAGGGTGCCGCCCATTTACGCACCTTTCTTAATAATGTTCGATTGCTCATGCTTTTTCCTTTCTATAAAGTCCCGCGTCGCGGAAGCACAGTACATTTGAAATGTCCGGCCAGCATAAAGGTATAACGAGTGAGCGCACCCGTGCTACAGGACAAACACCTGGCAACTATATGCGCTCACGAGTATAACTGGTAAATATTGTCGGCTATGAGGATAAATGACTATCTGGCCGTCTTAGCCAAACGATTCAATCATACTCCTCAGGATACTCCCAGTTCCATCACCCACTGTGCTTCGTCCAGCAGCTCCTTTTCGTGGGTGATAACCACTACAATCCTGCCTACGGACAATTCCTGCAAAAGCCCCGCAAAGCGACCTCTGTTCCCCTTGTCCAGCGCGGTGGTAGGCTCGTCGAAAATGTAGACGTCCCCCTTTCGAAGCAGCGCTCTTGCCAGGCACAGCCTCTGCTTCTGTCCGCCTGAAAGAACGCCCCCGTTCTCCGTCAGCACCGTATCATACCCCTCCGCCATCCGCAGAATTTCTTCATGGATGCCGGTCTTTCTGCAGGCCTCCTCCATCTGTTCCAGGCTGATGTCCTTCCCGCAGGCCAGGTTGTCCCGGATGCTTCCCTGAAACAGGATATTTTCCTGGGGAACCACCACAATTCTCTCCCTCAGACTTCTCAGGCTGTATTCATGTGTCGGTATTCCATTTATACATATATGTCCTGACGATACATCGTAGATTCCCAGAAGCAGCTTTATCAGGGTGCTCTTGCCTTCCCCGTTGCCGCCCTTTACGAAAATAAGCTTCCCCTGCTGCCATACCTCGGAGAAACCATGGTAGATTTCCCCGGCGCATACTTCTTTTCCGGAACCCCTTTCTCCCTTGGAATGCCCTTCCTCCTTGGAATTTCCTTCCTCCTTGGAATGCCCTTCCTCCATGGAATATCCTTCTTCCATGGAATGTCCTTCCTCCATGGAATGCCCCTCTTCCCTGGAATGTATCTCTTCCCTGGGAGAAACGCCCTCCATGGAATGCGCCGCTCTCGCTCTGCTGCCAGGATAGGCGAATCGGATATCCTGAAAAGCGATTTCACGGATCTCTCCGACCTCTCTTCCGCCTTCCCGTTCTTCTTCCTGCCCCAGAAAAGCATTCAGCCTCTGCAGACTGACGGAAGCTCTCCGGAAGACGGAAATGGTTCCGTCCAGGCTCATCACAAAGGAGACGATATTGTCCGTCAGCGTCACCACCGTCAGCAGCTGTCCGGCGGTGATACGCCCTTTCAGCACAAACCAGCCGCTTAAGGAGGTTAACAGAATAATGGTTCCAAAAGCGCTGACCAGCATGGGGGCGCCAAGCAAAGCTTCCCAAATGGCAACCTTTCTCTTCCTTTTCTGTAAATTTGATAATTTCTCATCATTATCACGAATAAATACATCCTCCTGGCAGGAAGCCTTGATGGTTTCCGGGTTGTACAGACCCTTCACCACGCTCTGATTGGCCTCCTCCAGAGCCTTCTGATATTCGGCAGTTCCTTTCGCAATGGGCCTGCTCATCCTGTGCAGGAACAGGACCGGCACTACTGTTACAAGAATGGCGGTAATTCCCAGATACACATCGAACCAGAATATCATCCCAATCGTGATCAGCCATCCCACCAGATCCGGAAAGGCCTTTCCCAGAATCCGGTTTGCAAAGCTGTCAATCTGGCCCACGTCCGAGGTGTAATAGGCCGTCACCGCTCCCAGGCCGCTTTCCCCCAGGCTTTCCATGGAACTGTCCAATACCTTTGACTGGATTTTTCCGTACAGCTTTTTCTGGACTTTGACAAACAGAATCTGCCGGACATAAGAAATCAGCTGTGTCAAAACCAGAAGGCCCCCGGCAATCATCAGCAATGACATCTGCAGATTCCCGGTGTCCAGCGCCTCACCGATGCTCCATCGCAGGTATACATTTCCCACGGTGAGGATAACAGAACCTGCCAGAACCAGCGCCAACCGCCAATAGGATGCGCTGTATATCGTCCAATAGTTAAAATATGTTTTCCCGCGTTCTCTTCTTCCCCTCATATCTTTCCCCGACTTTCTTCTCTCCGGCTCTTTCCACAGCTTTCTTCCCCCGGGCTCTTTCCACAGCTTTCTTCCCCCCGACTCTTCCTCAGTTTTTTTCTTATTTCGCTCAGGACTGTCCGCATCGGATCGGCTATGTCATCTTCCTCATCATCAAGCAGAAGATTCAGTATCTGCTCCGCCTTCTCATAATAAGCCGGATTCCCTTCCGTCTGCGCGAGAACCGTCAGATGCTGCGTTATAGACAGCGCAAGCGGAACCAAAGCGTTTTTAGCCACATCGTGTTTTTCCTCGCCCTCCAGGAAATGTATCAGGGCATTTTCCCGGGCTTTATAGAGATTCGGAAGCTTCTTTGCATATTCCAGCGCCTTTTCACGCTCCCCGTTTTTCCAGTAGGTAAAGCAAATGTTATAGAGCGTCGCACCCCGTATCTCCGAATCCTCCCCGTAGCGCAGGATCTGCTCCTGCAGAGCAATGGATTCCCGCAGATTATGCGCCCTTTCCTCCTCTGCCCCGTCAAGCTTCTCAAGCGATGTGGAAAGCTGGACGAGAAGGAGGGCATTGTTGGGGAACAGCTTCAGCGCTTTCCTCATCAGCAGCACATTGTCGTGATGCAGGTTTTTTTCGTTGTTCTCTTTCCATAAGAGATTAAGTTCGGTATATTTCCGGGATTTTGCAATTTCATCCATTCCGATCAGTTCGTCCACACTGACGCTAAAATAGTTTGCCAGAACGGGGAGCATTGTGATGTCCGGATATCCGTCCCCCCGTTCCCATTTGCTGATGGACTGCGGCGAGATTCCAAGATGAGCCGCAACCTCCTCCTGGGTCAAATCCCGCTGGCGCCGCAGCCGTCTGATGTTTTCTCCGATTAATAAATTCATATTCGATTTCCTTTCCTGTGTTTTCGTCCGGAGCTTAAGCCCGGAAATACAATAAAGATTGCCTCGGCAAAAATTATAGACCGCGAATAAATTACAGCAAATCAGGCCATGGGAAGCCTGCGCAACTTCCCATAGCCGAATGCGGTGCAGATAACGCACCTCTTATCGGAAGTGGAGGATTGTATTCCGATAAGCTTATCACATAAACCGATTTAGGAATTGTCGTAAGACGCTTCCTTACTAATCCTGTGATAAATATATTTTACAAAACCAGTGCGCGGTATGCAATGACTGAAATGGCGGACCGGTTCTACGATCCGTAGGATTATTCTAATGCGGATTTTATAAGAATGAGAGAGAACATTTCATAGACATTTTCACCGGAATTCGTACAAGCCCGCTATAAGTATAAAAAGTGCCGAAAAATCGGCACTTTCTCAGCTTTTATTACAAAAATATTATAATTTGTCATTCCTCAGGATTCCTCAGAACTTACAGAAACTATACCTGCTATCTGTGCGCCTTAAAGATCAGCATCAGTTCGTCGCCCTCATGATTTTTCCGGCGCTCCCATGCCCTTTTGACAGAGACGTATGTATCAACGACAAAAGCAGTGCCGAATATCAGGGTTATAGCGGCCCTTATATTCACCGGTATCCGCACAATCGCATCTTCCACCGCAGGCTGCACAAGGCGGAATACCAGAACGGCGCCGAACCCAAACAACACGGCATTCCTCAGGCACACCCTCCCCTTGATATTAAAACGCATATGCGAATAGTCCCACCATTTGGAATGGAACAGTTTTTCCAGAATCCCGCCCACAATATATTCCACCACAGAGCAGAACGTAATGCCAAAGAGAAACAGGGCCAGATAAGAATCCTTCACATCCCGCAGCCCCACGGACGCCACCGCCATCCCCAGGCCATACATAGGGCAGAAGGGCATATGCAGAAAGCCTCTGTTCTGAAATTCCCCCGCTTCTATCCTCATGTCGATTCCCTCGACTATCCAGCCTGCGATTCCCCAGAAAAAGAAGATCAAAAATAACTCATAAAAACCGTATTCAAAAGGCATTTCCCTCTTTTCTCCCTTTCGTTCACTTATGTCTGTCAGTATTATATCATCTTCTTTCCTGATTTTCCACATAAAAAAACTGGCACATGCTGTGCCAGTTTTTCATCTGCGGCAGCTTCAATGTCAAATCCGGATTTTTTGAGTTCTTCAATGACTTCATACCGGATTTTGCGGGCTGTCTCATAGTCTCCTGCTTCCAGGAAGGACTCGCGGTTTCTGTTCAGAATATGTTATCCTGCCAGTTCTCCCGCACCAGTGTAGTCACCCTGTTCTGGACAATCTTCGCCGCTTCCTCCACAGATTTATCCCCGCTGAAATAACCTGCGGTCTCCTCCATGATGATACTGATAACTTCTGATTTCAGACCGCCCTCCGGGGTGAAATCCGTATGCGTTATCATGTCAAGCAGGGCGTCTGCTTCCTCCCGGGTAGCACAGTCATATTTTACCATTCCCTCTCCACGGCGCCCTGCTACCCATTTCGCTGCTTTCTCCGGATTTCCTTCCCCGTCAAGCCAAACCTCCCCATCAATCATGCGGTAAGCAGGCGTAACGGCATCCTCCAGCATCTCCTCCAGCACATCCCTGCGGGCAGGCATATACCCGGAAGCCGCCCATGTCCGCTGTGACAGGAAATATTCAATAAACTGCCATGCCCCTTCTTTGTTCCGGGACTTCGAAGGTATACCCGCCGCATTATATGTCCATGCGTGGTGCAGCGGCGCGCCATCTATAGACGGATAACCGATTACAGTCAATTCCTTCCCCGAACGGGAAATATCCATTATAAAGTCCAGTATACCGCTTACATCCTCCCAGACTATCAGGGGATTTTCCACCTCTTCATAATCATAATAATCCGTCCCGCTTCCGGAATACTCCGCCAGCCACACAATCAGAGAACAGAATTCTTCCGAATCAAAATCACATTCTCCCTTTTCACGGTCTATGAAATGATTCATGATATAATCCCCGCAGATCGTATCCAGGTTCCGGTAAAAGCTCCTGCCGTTTAACTTTCTGCCGGGATATTCTTCCGTCAGCCGGAACATATCCTCCATCTTCCATCCTGCCCTGTTCCCCACCTCAGATGCATCCCCCAGCAACGTATGGCACACAAAGGAAGATGGAATTCCCACCAGACGGCCATCCACGGTATATCCCTCCAGAATTCCTTCCAGAAAATCTTCCCGCCTCAGCAGGCTGCTGCCTTCCAGGTATGGCGACAAATCTTCCAGGGCCTGTTTTCCTCCATATTTCGCCACATCCAGCCCCGAAAGATCCAGCAGATCAGGCGGGTCGTTAGAAACCAGGGAGGCATCCAGCCTTGTAAAGGCATCTTCCCCCTCATAGACCTGTATGGTGATATGGTACTGCTCACTGGTACGGTTAAAGCCCACCACCCCGTCCTCCAGGCTGTCGGAGCAGAACCCCTGGCACGCCAGAACCAGCTCTTCCTTCTCCGGCAGTTCTTCAATGCGCCTTCTATGCAAAAGGTAGAACTCATTCCCAACTTTCCCCTCTGTCTGTGAGATATAATATACCAGCATCCTGTCTTCCGAAAACCAGGCCACCTCCTGTGTGTCCTGCCACAGATTGCTGTCGCTCCAGTTCAGCACTTCCTGCCATTTCCCTTCGCCGGAATTGTATTTATACTGCAGACCGCCAGGATTTGCAATGGTGCCTATGGGGAGGTAACTGGCTGGCGGTCTGCAGTCGGGTCGTGCTGCAAATTTAATCGGTGTGCAGTATACATTGGGAATTGACGGAAAACAACTCACTTCCAACAAAAAATGTCCGCAGATAATTCCCGGGAATGTATCTGCAGACATTTTCATTTTCATGCGCTATTTCACCGCGTCGAACGCCGCATCCAGAGCCGCGATCAAATCCTCCGCCTTCTCGATGCCGATGGAAAGCCGGATTGTGTTGGGCCTGATGCCCTGATCCAGAAGCTCCTCCTCCGTGCACTGGCTGTGGGTGGTGGTGGCCGGATGAATCACCAGGGACTTCACGTCCGCCACATTCGCCAGCAGTGAAAAAATTGCCAGGTTATCGATAAACTTCTGTGCCGTCGCCGCATCTCCTTTGATTTCAAAAGTAAAGATGGAGCCGCCTCCATTGGGCAGATATTTCTGATACAGCCCATGGCTGGGCTCACTTTCCAGAGAAGGATGGTGCACCGCCTCCACCTGCGGGTGTTTCGATAAGTAATCTACGATTTTCAGTGCATTGCTCACATGGCGCTCCACTCTCAGGGAAAGTGTCTCCAGCCCCTGCAGGAAAATAAAGGCATGGAACGGCGAAAGGGTGGCGCCCGTATCCCGCAGAATGACCGCGCGGATGTAAGTCACGAATGCCGCCGCTCCCACCGCATCCGCAAAGGAAACACCGTGATAGCTGGGATTTGCCTCCGAAATCCAGGGATAACTGCCGGATGCCTTCCAGTCAAAATTGCCGCTGTCCACAATGACGCCGCCGATGGCAGTACCGTGGCCTCCGATAAACTTGGTGGCGGAATGTACCACAATATCGGCGCCATACTCTATCGGGCGGATCAGGTAAGGCGTTGCAAAGGTGGAATCCACCACCAGCGGAATATTGTGCTTATGTGCGACTGCCGACAGTTCCTCCAGGTCAACCAGGTTGGAGTTGGGATTTCCCAGCGTCTCCACGAAAATCGCCTTGGTATTGTCCTGAATGGCCGCCTCAAAGGAGCCCTTCACCTCCGGATCCACAAAAGTGGTGTTGACGCCGCTGGTCAGCGGAAGGGTGTGGGCCAGCAGGTTATAGGTGCCGCCGTAGATTGTTTTGGATGCCACAATGTGCTCTCCCGCCTTCGCCAGCGCCTGGAAAGTATAGGAAATAGCCGCCGCCCCGGACGCCACCGCCAACGCCGCCACACCGCCTTCCAGAGACGCAATCCTGCGCTCAAATACATCCTGTGTGGGATTGGTCAGCCTGCCGTAAATATTTCCCGCGTCGCGCAGTCCGAAGCGGTCCGCCGCATGCTGTGAATTGTGGAACACATAGGATGTGGATGCGTAAATCGGCACTGCCCTCGCATCCGTCGCCGGATCCGCCTGCTCCTGTCCGATATGTAACTGCCTTGTCTCAAATCCCCAATTTTTAGAATCTCTGATATCTGTCATTTTCCTGTTCCTCCTTATTTATGCCTTATTAAGGAAGTGTCACGAAATAAATTTGCGGGATTCCGCACAGGAAAGCGCATATATACTGGTGTTTCGCTCCTGAAAGTGCAAATTTATTTCCAGACAATTCCTGCAGGTTCAGCATCTGCCCGCCCTATACCCGGTTATGGCTAAGCGTCAGGCTTCCTGCTGATTTCTGTATTCATACTAACATACTGGGATTTTTTTGTCTAATATGGAAAAGAAATACCCGGTTATAGATTGATTCTATAACTGGCTGCGACTACATTTCAAAAAAACGGTTGACAGATTTCCACTTTCTGATATAATAAACTCATCTGAAACACATGTGGAAATCTGGTCACCCGCCCTGCGGTGTGTTCAATGGCATCTCGCCTGTATTTTCACAGCTATTAATTGAAAAACGGCAGGCCATTGTTCCTTTGTTTGTATTAGAATCCGCAATGCCTGCCTGAAAAGGAGGATTTTATGGGTTATACAAACAAACCATTTGAGGAATTGGACGTACTGGACAATTTTCTCATGAATGCCATCGCCACAGACGAAGAAGTGGGGGAAGCTTTCTGCCGCAAAGTGCTCTCCGTACTGCTGCAGCGTCCTGTCGGGAGGATTAAAATCATAGCGCAGTACACATTGCCCGCACAGGCACCCAAATACCGCGGTGTCCGAATGGATGTCAAAATCGAGGAATTCGATAATACAGAGGAGGCTCCACCCGCCAACATATATGATCTGGAACCGCATCTACAGAAAAATCTGGATCTGCCCAGACACAATCGTTTCTACCAAGCCAAAGCAGACTCCCGCTATATGCGGCGGGGCGATGATGATTTTTCCGGGATGCCCAATCTGTATGTCATTACTATCCTGAACTTCGATCCTTTCGGCAAAGACTTCATGATGTATACTTTTGAGAACCGCTGTGTGGAAATCGCCGATCTGAAATATAACGACGGGCTGAAATTCATTTATTTCTACGCAGGCGGCGCAAATGGAGGAAACGGAGAAATCAAAACCCTGCTGCAGTATCTGCAGCACAGTACGGAGGACAATGCTTCAGACGATTCCACAAAAGAGCTCCACAGCTATGTCAGCAAAGTAAAGACCATGCCGGAGGTGAGAGAGGAATATATGAGATTTGAAGAAGTAATTGCTTTTGAAAGAAAAGATGCCGAGAAAAACACTATGATCCAAAACACGCTTGACCTTTTAGCAGACTACGGAGATATCCCCGACTCATTGCGGAAAAAGCTGGAAGACACAGACGACATTGATTTGTTAAAACAGTATCATAAACTCGCCGCCAGAGCTGAAAGCATGGAAGCTTTCGAAAGACAGCTCCCATAGGCTTTATCCCTCAAGCTGCAGATAACGCTTCATGGCCTGTATATACCGCTCTCCCAGCCTGCTCATTACGGTATTTTTTCTGGTGATATACCCGATTTCCATCACACTGTTGCGGTTCTGTCCGTCATCCCGGAAGGGAACGGCCACAAATTCATTCCCGTTAAGCTCTTCGCATATAATTCCGGAGCACAGGGTATAGCCGTTGAGGCCCACCATGAGATTCAGCATGGTAGCGCGGTCGTTGGTTTTGATCATCCGGGCATATTCGTTGGTGGAGAGGATTTCTTCCGCAAAATAAAAGGAACTGTTATCCCCCTGTTCAAAGGACAGGCAGGGGTAGTCTTCCAGCTGGGCAAAGCAGATGGAAGGCTCCCCTGACAGCGGATGCCGCTTCGAGAGGTAGACATATGCCTGACAGTCCAGCAGATGATGGAATTCCAAGCCGGAGGATTTCAGCAGCTTCTCCATGGCGCTTCGGTTAAAATCGCACAGGTACAGCACCCCAATCTCGCTCCTTATGGTGCAGACATCGCTGATTACCTCCGCAGTCTTCGTCTCCCGGAGGGCAAATTCGTATTTCGTCAGGTCGGACTCCCTCGCCATGTCCACGAAAGCCTTCACCGCAAAGGAATAATGCTGGGTGGAGACGCCGAACTTTTTCTTCCGGGCGCCCCCTTTCCCGTATTTTTCCAGGACGCTTTCATACTGGCCGTAAATCTGCTTTGCGTAGAGCAGGAATTCCGTCCCGTCGTTGGTCAGGGTAACCCCTCTGCCGCTTCTGTAAAAAAGTGTAATGCCAAGTTCCTTCTCCAGCTCCTT
Source organism: uncultured Lachnospiraceae bacterium (assembly GCA_947385785.1). GTDB lineage: Bacteria > Bacillota > Clostridia > Lachnospirales > Lachnospiraceae > Acetatifactor. The sequence goes on along the minus strand of CANDMH010000052.1, from coordinate 6,899 downwards.
CATGGCGCTGGTCAGGGAAGGCTGGGATACATACAGCAGCTCCGCCGCCTTATTCAGGGACCTGGTTTCCGCTATGGTGATCAGGTAATTCAACTGTGTCAAAGTCATATGGTTATCCTCAATTTTCCTCAGTTTTCCTTCGGTTATATCCAGGGCCGCCAGAATAGTAAACATTTCCATATATGGCTGACAGCCATAAAGCCACCAGGCATGGTGGCTTGTCGCAAAAAATGGTGGCTTACTCTTCCATATATTCTCTGTAATCCGCCTCGCTGGCGAACAAAACATATCTGCCATCCACCAGTCCCATGTATCCCTCTGACGTATTGTATCCTTTCATACAGCTTACCTCCTGTTCAAAATCAGATTTGTTTTCTGTTCTGAACAGAAGATACCATATTTTGAGGGCTATAAAACTCCCTCAAAACGTTTGTTCGGCAGATAATATCTTCATTTCTTCCAAAAGCTCCTCCGTTTTGCGCAGGAGCAGCTCGGCGTCCTTCTCCACCAGCCCCGTTTTCTTATACTTACAGGTGAGGAAGGGCTTGCCGTATGCCGTAAAGGCAAGGTCTTTACCGTATTTATTCAAAAGTTCGGGAACCCGGGCCGGGTCGAGGTCCGCATCCGGGCGGAAGGTGACGGCAATTTTTTCGTTCTTTCCCTTTATATCCGTCACATAGAGCCTGTGGGCCGCCACCCGGATCAGGGCAATTCGAAGCAGATTGTCCACAGACTTTGGAATCTCCCCGAAGCGGTCCAGCAGCTCGTCCTTCATGTCGTCCCGTTCTTTACTGTTCTCAATCCCGGCTATCCGCTTATAGATATCCAGTTTCTGCACCTCATTGACAATATAAGCCGGCGGAATAAACGCATCCACATCCAGGTCGATGACTGTGGCAAAGTCCTGTGGTGCCCTGCCTCCCTTTAACGTCTGCACGGCCTCGTTAAGCATCTTGCAGTACAGATCGTATCCCACGGCTTCCATGTGTCCATGCTGGCGCACTCCCAGCAGGTTCCCGGCTCCCCTGATCTCCAGGTCCCGCATGGCTATCTTGAAGCCGCTGCCCAGATCCGTAAATTCCCGGATGGCGGCAAGGCGCTTTTCCGCCACTTCTTTGAGCATCTTATCCCTTTTGTACATCAGAAAAGCATAGGCTGTCCGGTTGGAACGCCCCACCCTTCCCCGCAGCTGATAGAGCTGGGACAGGCCCAGATTGTCGGAATCGTGGATGATCATGGTATTTACATTGGGAATATCCAGTCCGGTCTCGATGATGGTAGTAGCCACCAGCACGTCGATTTCCCCATTGATGAAATCGTACATGATTTTTTCCAGCTCATGCTCCTTCATCTGGCCATGGGCATAGGACACCACAGCCTCCGGCATCAGTGCGGCAATCTGTGCAGTGATATCCGCAATATTGTTCACTCTGTTATACACATAGTAAACCTGTCCGCCGCGCACCAGCTCCCTGGAAATGGCTTCCCGCACCAGTTCCTCATTGTACTCGCACACAAAGGTCTGAATGGGCTGTCTGTCCCCCGGCGGTTCCTCCAGGATGCTCATGTCCCGGATGCCGATAAGGCTCATGTGCAGGGTTCTGGGAATGGGTGTGGCCGTCAGGGTCAGCACATCCACATTTTCCTTCAGCTTCTTGATTTTTTCCTTATGGGTCACGCCGAAGCGCTGTTCCTCGTCAATGATCAGCAGCCCCAGGTCCTTGAACTGTACATCCGCCGACAGTACCCGGTGGGTGCCGATGACGATATCCACCTGGCCTTTCAGCAGGTCCTTCACCGTCTTTTTGATCTCTCCAGGTGTCCTGAAACGACTCATCAGATCCACCCGGATGGGATAGTCCTTCATGCGCTGTACAAAGGTGGTATAATGCTGCTGGGCCAGGATGGTGGTAGGCACCAGATACACCACCTGTTTTCCCTCCTGCACTGCCTTGAACGCGGCGCGGATGGCAATCTCCGTCTTGCCGTAGCCCACATCGCCGCAGATCAGGCGGTCCATGATTTTCGTGCTCTCCATGTCCGCTTTGGTGTCCTGGATGGCGGCGAGCTGGTCCTCCGTCTCCTCGAAGGGAAACATCTCCTCGAACTCCCGCTGCCACACCGTGTCCTTCTCAAAGGGATGTCCCTGGCTCTGCTGCCGCAGGGCGTACAGCTCCACCAGGTCGCCAGCCACTTCGTTGACGGCGCTTCTCACCTTCGTCTTGGTGCGTTCCCACTCTTTGGAGCCAAGCTTGTTCAGCTTTGGCTTCTTCGCGTCGGCGGAGGCATATTTCTGAATGACGTCAAGGCCGGTGGCAAGGACATAGAGATTTCCCCCGTCCCGGTATTCGATCTTGATGTAGTCCTTGACCACGCCGTCCATCTCCACCTTGTCAATCCCCTGATAAATCCCTAAGCCGTGGCTCTCGTGCACCACATAGTCCCCCACCTTCAGCTCGTTAAAGTCCTTAATTTTCTGGCCCTGGTAGAGCTTCTTCGCTTTCTTCTTCTTTTTCTCCGCGCCGAAGATATCCGTCTCCGAAAGCACCACGAACTTAAGCATGGGGTACTCGAAGCCCTTATTCACATGACCGTAGTAAGTGAGCACTTCCCCGGGAAGCACCTCCCGCAGGGGATCCTCCGTATACACCGCGGAAATCTCCTGATCCCGCAGGTCCTCCGCCAGGCGCTTCGCCCTCATACGGGAGCCGGACAAAAGCAGCACCCTGTAGCCGTTCCTGCGGAACATCTTCAGATCCTTTACCAGGGCTTCGAAGCTGTTGTTATAGGGCGCCACATTCCTGGCCGATACATCCGTCCTCAAATCCGCCTTGAAATAACCTCTGGCGTCCATGGTGGATATGGTAATCACGCTGCCGGAAAGCAGAGCCGCAGCCACCTGTTCCCCGCTGTAGAGAATGTCCATCTGGCCGGGGAGGATATAGCCTTTTTCCGCACGCTGGGTCATGCTCTCCCTGAATTCCAGCTCCACGGCTTCCGCCTGTTCTCTTGCACGGTTAGGTTCCTCCACGAAGAATATGGGCAGGGCGCCGGTCGCACTGCCTGCACCCGAAGTATTGCCCCCCGGCGCTCTGCCGTTCCTGGCTCCGGCGGTGCCCTGTGCCATCCGCACCAGCAGTTCCGGCAGCGTAACCGTATCTTCATAAAAATACCGGATATACCCCTCCAGGTTCACCTGCGCCTGAAATTCCAGAAGCTGCTCCTTCAGTTCCTTCACCTGGACCGCAATCCTGTGGGCTTCCTCCGTGCGGAAAGAATCCCGGAACAGCTTCTCCTGCTTTCCGGCCTCCGCTTCCAGCTTTTTCAGTCCCCTGCGGATCCTGTCCTCCTCCAGCACAAATTCCGAAGCCGGAAAGATGCTGATGCTTTCCAGGTTCTCGATGGAGCGCTGGCTCAGGATGTCGAAGCTGCGGATGGAATCCACCTCATCCCCCCACAGCTCCATCCGGTAAGGGTTCTCCTCTGTCAGGTCAAATACATCCACGATGCCGCCCCGGACGGAGAACTGCCCCGGGCTTTCCACCTGGTATGTCTTCTCATACCCCATGGCCACCAGGCGCCCGCAAAGCTTCCCTTCGTCCAGTGTTCCGCCTTTTTCCACATCGATGACGTCCGTCTCCCTGTCCCACATGGCCTGAGGCGTCATCAGTGCGGCGTAAGTGGTGACGATGGTGACCGGCTTCCTCTCCATCAGCCTGCGCAGTACCTTCACCCGCTCCTTCACCAGCTGGTTTCCGTGGATATCCGCCTGAAAAAAGATCAAATCCTTTGCCGGATACAGCATGACATTCCTGTCATAAAATTTGTATTCCTCGAAGATTTCCTTCGCTTTTATATCACTGTAAGTGACGATGACTTTAATCCGAAAGCCATCGCCGAGTCCATAGATCATATGCAGCTTCTGGGAGTCCACACACCCGGTGAGAGCCGCCAACGCCCCCTGGCCGTCCGGCTTTCCTGCCCGTTTTCTGATCGCCTCCCTGATATTGCCGTATTCCGCCAGCTCCTGCAGCGGTGCCAGTAATGCCTGCATTTCTTACTCTGCCTCCTGCATTTTTGAACAGTTTACGAACCCCCCATGCAGCCGCACAGATGCCATGCCGCATTTATCTCCCGCCGCACGGGGTCGGGATATTCGCCCCAACCTCACTTTATTCAGCCTCAGTTCGTGCTTTCACCTTCCGCCGCGTTTTTTTCGGCAGTCGTCTTTCCTCCTGGTGAATTCCTGCCGTCTTTCGGTGCGCCATTATAGCGGTTCATGGCGGCGTCCGGCCCTTCGGCAATGATCATGCGTATGGCATCGGCTGCCCGGTCCGCCGCCTCGTCCACGGCTTTCCCGTCCTTCGGCGAGAATCTGCCCAATACATAGTCCGCCAGGTCCCACCCGGCCGGTTTCTCCCCCACGCCAATCTTCACCCGGATAAAGGTATCATGCCCCAGGTTGGCGATAATATTTTTCAGGCCGTTATGGCCGCCTGCGCTGCCCTTTTTGCGGATACGTATCTGCCCCGGCTCCAGGGAGATGTCATCCGATATGATGATCAGCTCCGCCTTCTCGTCCACTTTATAAAAGTTCACCAGCTCCCTGACGCTCTCGCCGCTTAAATTCATATAAGTCTGGGGCTTCGCCAGGATGCACTTCTCTCCCGCAATCACGCCTTTCCCGAGGATTGCCTTATGCCGCTTCTCCAGAACAGAGATATTTTCTTTCGCTGCCAGCTTCTCCAGCACCCGGAAACCCGCATTATGCCTTGTATTCTCATATTCCCTTCCGGGATTCCCAAGTCCTGCTATAATAAACATTTTTCATACCATACCTTTCCGCCGCCTGCACTGCCCTGGCGTAATGTCCCTGTCATCCTTCTCCATCCGCTTTCGGTAAATCTGATACAGACAGTTCCACTCGAAATCGCTGGCAGGGCAATATTCCCTCGGAAAAAATCCAGCCAGCCTCTCTCTCGTTTCCGGAAGCTTTAGTTCTTCTCTCAAATCATCCTTCAACCCGTTCAATTCCAAAAAACGCTTTACTTCCGTCAGCCCACTGCGTATCCTTTCCTCTTCTACATAATATTCCACGTCATAGCGTGTATCCGCTTCCCACCGGGTCAGCATATCCGCCTTCTCTTTTATCCACTCCGTGACTACTGCCTGAGAACCGTTATCCCTGGACATGCGCACCAGCTTATCAATGTCATGCGTATTCGGCACAGTGACACCCACGCATTCCAGAAATGCCTTTAAAGCCTTTTCCACTGCCTGCTGCAGATGATATGCTACGGCATTCATATAAGCCTCATCATTTTCCGGAATCTTCAGAAATTCTCCGCCGCACGGTAATCCAGATATGCCCTCCTGAAAAATCTGATATCACACATAGCATCCCTCCCGGTCATATACCACAATCCCTTTCTCCGCTATTTCCCGGCGCAGTCTCTCCCCAATCTGATCCGCATAGAGCACATCCACAGCTTCGTCATAGCCTCCCGCCTGATAGTGAAATGCTTTCTCCACATCATATCTTTCAATGCATAAATCCAGATCACTGTAACTGTTACACCGGAATTCCACGCCGCTCCCAAATACGATTGCCGCCTTTATATTCCCATCTTCCCGGAAATCCCGCTGGAATTCCTGCACCAACTCCTGCTTCAGAGGATGTACATATTCTGCGTTCAGAAAATTAATTTTCCCGTTTTTCAAATCAAACCGGAAATGCAGGTCAAAATTATTATACTTTTTCATGCTGTCACTGTCTCCTCACCCATGTCTCTCCTCAGGTTTCCCCAGCCTTTCGGCAACAGTCTTCAGGAAAGCTCCGACTTCCTTACTACAATCTACAATCAATTCCGGAATGTGTCAAGTAATCGCCCCAAACTTTGCCCTAAAAATGTTACTGATAGATAAAAATCAAACGCAGTGCCTCGGAGTCCGGTTTTAAGGCTTTTACAGAAAAAAAGCCATGGCACCTGCCGCCATGGCTTTTGGGGGATTCTAATGTCAATACCAATGCTGTCACGTCCTATTCCCCGTCCGGCTCTAACAGAGCCTTCTCGTAGCTCTCCAGAATGACCTCCTGGATCGCATCTCTGGCAGAGGAATTGATGGGATGGGCAATATCCTTGTACTCCCCATCTGCCGTCCTCTTGCTGGGCATTGCGATGAATAAACCCTTGTCTCCCTCGATTACCTTAATGTCATGTACTACAAATTCATCGTCAAGGGTAATCGATACAACAGCCTTCATCCTGCCTTCCTTCGCAATTTTGCGTACGCGTACATCTGTAACCTGCATCTGCAAAACCCCCTTATTCAGGAATGTCGGAATTGCCGAAGAACAGCTGATGCAATTGTCTCGGAAAACGACCATAAACTTGCATCCGTTATCCGCAGGCACTTCCTTAAGACCGCCCCGTGTTACATTGTATATCTTTCATTCCGCTCCATTACAATGCGGATATGACCACCCTCACCCACAAAGTGGGAATTCGCCCGAATGGTGCTGTGGCTCTCCACAATGCAGTTCTCAATGCATGTGTTGTCGCCGATATACACATCATTCAGGATAATTGAATTTTTCAGACAACAGTTATTCCCTATATAGCTCTTTTTGAATACCACGGAATTCTCCACTTTGCCATTCACGATGCAGCCGCTGGAAATCAGGCTGTTTCTCACGTCAGCCCCCACATTATATTTCGCCGGAGCCAGATCGTCCACTCTGGAATAAATATCCGGGTATTGTTTAAAGAAATAGTTCCTCACCTCCGGTTTCAGGAAATCCATATTGGTTCCGTAATAATCCTCCACCGAGGCGATATTTCTCCAGTAATCTCTTAACTTATAGCCGAAAATCCTCCTTACATCCTTATAGCGGATCA
>CANDMH010000051.1 GCA_947385785.1 uncultured Lachnospiraceae bacterium | reverse complement strand
GTTATGAGCCGGTTGCTCTAACCAACTGAGCTAAAGGTCCGCATACCCTTTCGGGCTCATACGCTGACTTAAAAAGCCAGATGAAGCAAAATGCGGGATTTCCGAACCACCTACAAAAATCAGTGTTCTCACCCACTGCATCCATCGCTTCAACATCCTCTATTATATACAAATGGTTCGTGGTTGTCAAGGATTTTTATGATTTTTTCTCTATTTGCGATAATTTATAATTTACGACTTTATAATTTACGATAATACCGATAACAACGACAATCGATTATCACTGGTATCGCTGCAATTATCGATTATCGCTGTTATCTATGGTACGTCTCCTTAGGAATTGTCGAAAAAAACTGATACAATTTCTTCCGGAAAAGTCCGAAAATCCAAAAGTGGTGCTGCTTCCCAGTTCTGGCAACAGGAAAATGGGGGGATTTTACTCAAGCCTCACGTCCTCAGCGAACTCTCCCACCACGATGCCAGCCTCCTCCAGGCTCTCCGTCTTCCTGCCGTCCCTGTAGAAATCCCGGATCCGCACATTCCGCACCGGAAATTCCCCGCTGTATCCCGCGATGACGGAGGGTTCCTCCCCGTCCCCGGACATCACCCGGACATTTTCCACCAGGATATCCCGGATTCCCCTGCCCGGCGCAGGATTGTAATCTTTATTCCACTTTACCTGAAAATCCAATACTTTTCCATGCTCAAACGGCTCTATACGGATATCCCGGTAGGTCACCTTCCGCACCAGATTCTTGTCCCCGGCATTGATGGCCAGGGCCCCCAGGTAGCCGGGCTGAAACTCGTGGTGCTCCAGGATATCGATATTTTCAAATAAAATCTCCTCTATGACATCCCCTTCCTCCCTGTGGTCTCCGTGGACACCGATCATGGTGGGATGGGCCACGTCCGCCCAGAGGGCCATGTTCCGCACCGTAACCTCCCTGCTCCCGCCGTGATTGTCCCAACGGCTGCCGTAGATTGCCACGCAGTCGTCTGAGGTGCGCAAAAAGCACCCTTCTACCAACACGCGCTTGCAGCTCATCATGTCCACGCCGTCGCTCCATCCCTCGCAGCTGAAGGATTTGATGCCGCGAATCACCACATTTTCGCAGTTCCCCAAAGCCACCGTGTAGTGGGGCGGATTGATAAATATTAAATTTTCAATATTGATGTTACGCGAATTTCCTATCCTTATACCGTTTATACTGGTGAATCTGTGATAATCTGCCAGATACAGGATACCTCTGCCGCTGATATGCACATCCTCGGCATGCTCCAGGGCCAGGCCGCACATAAGGATGGCACCGCCCTCCAGGTAAATATGGGTATGGGAGGGCAGATGCCAGATGCATTCCCCAATATAATAGATGCCCGGCTCCACGTAGAGCGTCCTGCCCTCCGGCATGGCCTCCAGCTGGGCATTGATGCCGTCCCCCAGGCATCCGGGTCTGTCAAGGGAACCCTTTGCCACCAATACATTCGCCCCGGCCTTGTCCGGCGCTTCCTCAATGGGCCCGGCAAAGAGATGCAGGTTGTGGAAGCGATCTTTATTCACCTCCACAGACAGGTTCACCGGCTTATCCAGTATAAAGGTAATCCGCTTCGGCTCTGTTTCCGGCATAATCCCCAGGGACAGCGGGCGGATGTCCACTCTGTACACCGTGTAAAATTTCGGGAAGGTGATTTCCACCTCCACTTTGCCGCTGAAGTCAAAATAGGCCATGGAGGCACAGCGCACGTCGTGCATGTCCACCTTCACCCGGTAGGCCTTCAGCTCCTGCCAGTCCTGCGTTCCCACGCTGCGGACGCGCAGGCAGTAATCCTCCTGCAATACCGCCCCCTTCGGGACGGGGTAAATCCGCAGCTGATTTATCTCCTGGTTATTCTCCCGATCTGCCTCCTGATTTTTCTCTCGATTTGTCCCCTGATTATTCTCCCGATCTGTCATCTGTTTCATATCCCGATTTATCTCCTGATTCATTTTATACCTCCTGTACACCCCAGAGCGCGCTTGAAAATGCATTTCCGCCATCTGCATAGCGACGCCCTGGCATCGTATTCCCACTTTGCCGTATGTTTGGCCCTCGTTCAGTCCACGTAGACTGCTACACCTTCCTTATTCCGGCAATCATCCACAAAATGATTTCATCTCCCACACACTGTAACGTACAGTTGACGGAAAGCAATTTTCAAACACGATCCGGCACGTTTCTTTTCATTGCCTGCTAACTTATACTCACTAACGAAAATAATTTCCAACCGAAATGTATAACGAGTGAACGCAGCGGCAGTGTTGAACAGAAAGCGGCAGATAAATGCGTTCATGAGTATAATAAACCTCCTTGCATCATACCCGCAATATCATACCGCAGACTATGTATTCAGTCTGATAAAAACTGCTATTTCATGCTGCTATCGTCAGTAATATCATATTTTCCGAGGAAAGAACTCGTATCTTTTGTGACAAACTTTATCCTATTTGCCCGTTTCTTCCAGTATGATGCATTCAAAAGGCCTCATTTCCACCTTTCCGGATAAAACCTCTCCCGTCTCCGCATTTAAGTAGCTTTCCGTCAGTTCCACTTCCGCTGTCTCCCTGTTGAAATTCTGCAGGAACCATATTCTTCCGGCTTCGTACTTTTCCGGTTCCATACCTTTCCGGCCCGATATCTTTCCGTCTCCATTTCCGACCACATTTCCATCCCCATTTCCGTCTCCATTTTCGATCCCATTTCTGTCCCCGGCGGAATTCGGAGCAACGGAATTCGGAGCGCCAGAATTCGGAACGCCGGGGTCCGGAGCATCGGCCTCTTTCCCCGCGGCCACCCTCTCATTCACCGTCACCCCAGAGGCCAGCTTTACGGAAAGCCCGCAGCCCAGTCCCTTTGACTGCAGAACATCAGAGAAAAACTTCCTGAGAAAGGAAATCTCATTCATGGAAGCGATATAATAGCACTCCCCTTTCCCATAGGCATGCCGGGTGAGCGCCGGATATCCCGCATAGAAGTCCCGTTGGTATTCCGCAAGCACCTCCGCTCCCTTTGCGTGGACCAATCCGCAGATTCCCTGGATGCGGTAATCCGTACCCTGGTAAGTGATCCAGTTCTCACAATATCCTCCCGGCGCGTCCACCTCTTCCGTTATGATGCCCAACACGTCCTCCAGCGGATGCCTGTCCATATAGACCAGGTCGGAAGCGTCCGTCTCCCCGCTCCAACAGGTGGTGATATAGCATCCGCCCTGCTCCACGAACCGCCTTACCCGCTCCCCATAGCCCTCCCGGTACATATAGTTCATGGGCGCTATGACAATGGCGTAGGGAGAGAGGTCGCAGGTCATGTCCACCACATCCGTCTCCACCCCCATCTCCCAGAAAGGCTGAAAATAATCAAGAAACACTTTGGGATACCTGATATCATTGTCCACGGCCCAGGCATCCTCCACGGCCCACCAGTTCTCCCAGTCGAAGACCAGGGCCACCTTTGCCCGGTTGCAGGTACCGCGAAGCTTCGGCGAGATTTTCTCCAGGCGTTCCCCCAGTCTGGCCACATCCCGGTAAACCCGCGTGTTCTCTTTGTTCTTATGGTCTATTACGGCTCCGTGATACTTTTCGCTGCATCCTCTGCTCTTGCGGATCTGGAAATACTGTACACTGTCCGAGCCGCAGGCCACGGCCTGCAGGGAAGACAGTTCATGCATCCCCGGGCGTTTCAAGCGGTTCATCCCCCGCCAGTTCACCACGGAGGGCGTGCTCTCCATCATGAGAAAGCTCCCCTTTCCCATGCTCCTGACCAGGCTGTGGGAAGCCGCTATGTCGGAGGCAATCCGCATTTCGTCGGGGCCGCTGTGCCAGTCCGGATAGTTGTCCCAGGACAGGATATCCATTTCCTTCGCCCATTTGAAATAATCCAGGGCCCTGGAAAAAATCATGAAATTGGTGGTTACCGGCAAATCGCTGTAACGGCGCACTGCCCGGATTTCCTCTTTACAGAAGTCCAACAGCCGGTCGCTGACAAAACGTTTCCAGTCCAGGTTCTGGCCATGTACCTCTCCCCGGGTGCGCGGGCTCCTGACCTGGGACCAGTCGGTGTATGTATGGCTCCAGAAGGCGGTCCACCACTTCCGGTTCAGCTCATCCAGGGAGCCGTATCTCTCCTTAAGCCACCCCCGGAAGGCTTCCAGGCAATAGGGGCAGTGGCAGGAACCGTCCGTCCCGTTATTGCTGATTTCATTGGAGATATGCCATCCGATTACTCCCGGATGTCTGCCGAAGCGTTCCGACAGGCGTTCGTCTATCTGCCTTGCCTTCTCGCGCATGACCGGCGAGCTGGGACAGTAATTATGCCTGCTTCCGGGATAAATCCGATGCCCGTCCTCCCTCACCTGCAGCACCTCCGGATACTGATGACTCAGCCACTGGGGCATTGCTCCCGTAGGCGTGGCGAGAATGGTGTATATTCCGTTTTCATACAGATTCTGTATGATTCGCTCCATCCAGTCAAGCTCATACCGGCCCTCCTCCGGCTCCAGTTTTCCCCAGGAAAAGATTCCCAAGGAAACGCAGTTTATCTTTGCATTCTTCATCAGCCGCACATCCTCCTGCAGGATTTCAGGGTGCTCCAACCATTGATCCGGATTGTAATCCCCTCCGTGCAGGATGCCCAACTGTTCTCCCATTCTGTTTCTGTTCATTCTGTTTCCTCCCATTATAATCGCTGCACGATATCTCTAATCAAATCGCGCAAAATATCATTCTGCCTTCGTCCATATCTTATACTACACACCACTGAAATTTGCAGTAACCTACAACGAAGCCGCTATCACTACAGCGGCTTTAAGACCGCCAGCCAGGTATGTTCGTTTCAGGCGGAACAGTAAATCCTACGATCCGCACCATCCCCAGTTTTTCCGTGGTTATCACTTCCGTGGGTACCCCGGCTTTCTATGGTATTTCGTGAATTCATTATCGCCTGTACTGCCCTCTTTTCCAATGCTGATGCCGCTGCATTTGGAATCGTGGATGTCATTATCCTCTATGATCCAGCCTTTGGCCCAGTTCTGCCCCAGCAGCCCCTCCTGCATGGCGGTGGGCGGCGCCCAGGAAGTGGCGGCATGCATCATTTCGAACCCACGAACGGTGATGTAATTCAGGCCTGTCTTCTCAGGGAAAAAGCAGAACTTCCGTACATTGATCTCCACCTCTTCCGCATTGGGATCGGCTCCCTGGAAATTGGCGTAGATTGTAGTGCCATTGCCGTCCGTCTCACAGAACCACTGGTATATGGTATTTTCCGGCCGCAGGATTTCCTCCCACCGTCCGCCCCAGGTTTCCAGGCGGCTGGCGTACCGTTTCACCGGTTCGAAGATTTCCTCCAGAGAAGCTTGAAAAGAGGCAGCCCCCAGGTTCTGCCTGTGGCCGCCTCTTCCCGTAAACATGTGGTTTTATTTAATTCGCATTCTTGGCGTCAAGGAATGCCTGAATCTGGGAAATCAGTTCCGCGCGGATCTCTTCCAGGCCTACCGCCGTAGCATCCTCATGCCACTGCTGAATCTTTGCCGCCGCCTCGTCTGCGTCATACATGGAGATGGTCAGCTGCAGCTCGTTGGAAAGAGCGGATACATTGGCAATCTGAGTCTCCACGTTGGTGGTGTCGAACACGAATCCGGACAGCGGGCTCAGCTTATAGGTAGAAGGATCATACATATAGTCGAAGCGGGACTTAATCTCGGGATTCCCGCTGACGAACTCACTCACCCTGATGTAAGTAGGGTTCTGGGTGAAGGAGTAGGTAGGCATGGAGTATGCCAGGTTCTCGTCGATATCAAGCTTCTTGAAGCCGTCGGTGCCTACTGCCTCCCAGTCCTCACCTTCGATACCCAGTTCGAAGAGGTCATGGGCTTCCTGGCTGCCGAACATCCAGTCAAGGAAATACATCACGGCATCGGTCTTCTCGGACCACTCGGGCACTACCAGCCAGTTGTTGGTGGCCATGTCGCAGACAACCGCGCCCGGCTCCATATTGCGCTGTGCGTCTTCAATTACATAGAAGCCATACTCTTCGTCAGGGTTGGTCTCCAGGGCTGTCTTTACCTTGCTCTCATACTCACTCAGTGCGGAGTACATAATGGCTGCAGGTTTTTCCACGGTATCGGTGCCGCCGCGGTTGGGATTCAGGTAAGGATTCCATTTGGTACGGTCCTGAATATATGCGGTAATGAAATCATCCTGATAGCCTGCGGGCATCTTTGCGAACTCTTCTGCGGAATCGCCGGGAACCACTGCGTTCAAAACAGTCTTCTCGTCATCGCTTAAGCCTACCCATACCCAGGTCTGGTCACCCAGAACGTTTACATTGTCCTGTGTGTATACATGGTCATGCTTTGCGGAGTACCAGGGGGAATCCAGGCGGAAGAAGTTCCACAGGCTCACGCCGATCATGCCTTCTTCGTTTTCCTGCACCGTCTTCACGAACTCCAACAGGCTGGCTTCATCAGTGATGGGGGCGCAGTCATATTTCTTGCGCAGATCCTCGCGGTACATAAATCCGCGGCTGTCCTCGTAGAAGGTTGCCAGGTTGATGCCGTAGATACCCTTCTGGTAGGAGCCGTCCTCCTGGCGGATATAGGAAGTCATGGCCTTCACGAAATCCTCGGAGAAGGCGCTCTTCAGGCCGGAGAAAGCATCGTTATTAAAGTAGGAAGACAGATCCTTGAAATTGCCGTCCTGTATGAAACCAGTCAGCCCATGCCAGCCGCCGCAGAACATCAGGTCAAAGTCTTCCTGCCCGATCATGGCCGTGGTCAGCTTATCCTTGTAATCGCCGCCGGCCACCCACACGAATTCCGGATGGATTTTGCTCATGATGGGGTCGTCTGCTGTCATCTCTTCGTATTTTGCCAGAACCTTATCCAGATTGCGGAATTCGTTCATGACACGGATCTTGATGGTGGTGTCCTCAATCTGGGGAGCCTCTGCCTGGCCGCCCTCATCGGAAGACTCTTCTCCCGAAGCTTCCCCGGAATTCTCCGCGGAGCTCTCCTCACTGTTTCCTGCAGGGGATTCCTGCTGTTCGGACTGCTGATTGCTGCTTCCTGCGTCGTCATTGCCGCAGGCTGCCATGGACAGTGTCATTGCTCCTGCCAGAGCCAGTGCCATGGTCTTCTTCAAAACCTTGTTTTTCATTCTTATTCCTCCTTATTGATAGTTCCGCATGTGTCCGTCCACTACCCAAGCACGGCAGAGGATTTCCGGCCGCGTAGTGATGCGTCCGTAAATCCTCTGGGGTACTGGATGCGCACATGCTGTTTTTTAGTTCCGTAGCTGTCCGCCTTGTACCCCATCCTCTCCGCATCGGGCAGGCGGATACAGCTTTTATTTACAGCCCTGCCGCCTCAAACGTTTTGTCCGATGCGGACAGGGAGAAATAACAGATTTCATTTTACACTTTCCTTCACACTTTAACCCTTGATAGCGCCGACTGTGAGGCCGCTTGTAAAGTACTTCTGTACATAGGGGTACAGGAAAATGATGGGGCCGATGGCCACAACCGTGGTGGCCATGCGCAGGGAGTTGGTGGGAATCTCCCCTGCCGCGATGCCGGTGCTCCTGGCCATCTCCCGCATGGCATCCGCATTCCGCAGCATCCTCATCAGCAGGTACTGTAAGGGAAAGAGCTTGCTGTCATCCAGGTACAGCATGGCGTTGAACCACTGGTTCCAATAACCCAATGCGTAGAACAGGCTTAAGGTAGCGATGCCAGGTACGGATACCGGAAGCACAATCTTCCACAAAATCTGGAAATCGTTGGCGCCGTCCATATAGGCCGATTCGGACAGCTCGCCGGGTATGCCGTTGAAGAAGTTCCGCATCAGGAACATGTTCCATGCCCCGAAGGCCACCGGGATAATCAGGACGAAGATGTTGTCCTTCAGGCCCAGGTTCTTGGTGATCAATAAATATGTAGGCACCAGTCCTCCCCCGAACAGCATGGTGAAATATACAAAAAACGTAATCACGTTGCGGAACTTCACCTTTTTCAGGGACAGGGGGTAGGCCATGGTGATGGTGAGGAACATGCTGAAGATGGTTCCCGCCACCGTAGTGAAAATGGTCACCCCGTAGGCACGGAAGATTTGGGAGTCCCCCAGCACCACCTTGTATGCCTGTGTGGTAAAATCTTTTGGAATAATCGGGAAACCGTATGTTGCGAAATTGGCCTCCGTCTCAAAACTGCTCCCCAGGATGATGGCAAAGGGGAAAAGGCAGTAGATGCAGAATATGGTGGCTATGGCGTATACCACGACTTCGAATATTTTCTCACCTCTGGATTTTTTGATGCCAGAAGCTTTTATTTTTGTTTTTCCCATTTCATTTCCTTCCTGCTCTCACGAGCTTGCTGCAAGTATAGCGCGGCTCCCGCGCCTGGAAGAATCGCTTTCTGAAGCAAACTTTGCCCGCTCTGCAATTCTTCCCGAAATGTTTTGGATTTTCTCAGCCCTCATACTATGCAGGCCTGAAAATCTTCCTTATGTTCACACTCAGAAGATAGCCGCATCCGGCTCCACCTTTTTGGTCAGGAAGTTGGTGGTAAATACCAGAATCAACCCCACAATGGACTGGAAGAAGCTGGTGGCGGTACTCATCCCCAGGTTATTCAGCTGCCGCAGCGCCCTGTACACAAAGGTATCGATGACGTCCGTTGTGGGATACAGGGAAGCATTGTCGCCCACCAGTGCGTAAATCATGCCGAAATCGCCGTTGAAAATCTTTCCCACGCTCATGATGGTCAGCATGATGGCGGTGGTCTTCAGAAGCGGCAGGGTTAACTTGGTGATCTGCTGCAGCCTGGTGGCTCCGTCCACCCTGGCCGCCTCGTACATTTCCTGGTCAAAGCCTGTGATGGCCGCCACGTACACGATGGTTCCATACCCGGCTCCCTGCCAGAGCTTCAACAGTACCAGGATTAACGGCCACCATCCCGGACTGGTGTAGAATGAAGGATCCGTTCCCCCGTTGTCCACAATCCACCTTGTCATGATGCCGCTGCCCCCGATGATGCCGCTCATGAACATGGCAACCACGGTCCAGGAGACGAAATGGGGGAAGATGGCGATGGTCTGTACTACCTTGTTGTAAACTTTATTTTTAATCTCCACAAACACCAGCGCAAGCACAATGGACATGAGGGTGCCGGTTGCGATAAACAGCACGTTCAGGAAAATCGTGTTGAAGAAAATCCTGCCGACTCCCTTATAGTGAAACAGGAACTCAAAGTTCTTCAGCCCTACCCAGGGACTGCCCCAGATTCCTTCCTTATAGCTGAAATCCTTAAATGCGATGAGCACGCCATACATGGGATAATAGCAGAATACCAACACCCAGATAATGGTGGGGAGTGTCATCAGGTACAGCAGCTTGTGCTTCCACAATTCCTGCAGGCCGCCTGTAAAGCCGAGGTGCTCTTTGTAGGGCTTCACGGCTTTTGTCTTTTCTTTCTTCACTGTTTTCCCTCCTAATTTTAGTTCCGCAACAGTCCGTTCCAGTACCAGTCCCAAACTGTTGCTGTTTTGATTTGTTAAGTACATTTTAAGATGTGGAAAAGTGGAAACCTATATTAAAAATGCTAGAAACAGGGTAATTTTTGAAAATGCCGGGATTAGATTTCAAAAGATAAAACATATATCATGCTTACATAACTCCACATTTTTTGTAAATCCCTTGATATTATTCTGCCTTCTAAATATAATAGACATAGCAACGGAAAAAGAAACGGCGACTATAAAATATGTCTAAAATGCGAGGAAACACGTAAATGCCAGAAAAGCAAAACATAGAATGGAAAGAAATTTGGAAAGATGACTATCTTGCATGGATTTGCGGCTTTGCAAATGCACAGGGCGGTACGCTCTATATCGGCAAGAACGACAATGGAGAAACCGCAGGGCTTTCAAATGCCCGTAAGCTCCTTGAAGACCTGCCAAACAAAATCCGTGATGCCATGGGCATTGTTGTGCCGGTTGACCTGATTTCTGAAGGGGCGAAAGAGTACATCGTAATTTCTGTGCGCCCTTATCCAATTGCCATTTCTTACAGGGGCAGCTATTACTACCGAAGCGGCAGCACCAATCAACGGCTGACCGGACTGGAACTGGAAAGCTTCCTGCTGCGCAAACAGGGAGCAACCTGGGACAATCTGCCGCTCCCTGCCTTTACTGTCAATGATGTGGATGATGAGGTCATAAAACGGTTTAAAAAATGGGCCGCCGCTATGCTTCTGTTTGCAAATGACCCGGAGATATGGCAGCTCGGGGCCTTTACTAAGATTGGATTTTTTGAAAGCGATTCCGAACTTCGTTATCAGGATGAAATCCACGGCTCCCTTCTTGACCAGATTGACCGGATTATTGAGACTGTCCACCTGAAATACATGAAAGCCAAAATCACATACGAGGGTATGCAAAGAATTGAACGTTATTTCGTACCAGACGCGGCGCTTCGTGAGGCATTGTTGAACTCCTTATGCCATAAGGATTACGCCCGCGGCATTCCCATTCAGGTAAGTGTGTATGATGACCGCCTCTATATTGCCAACTGCGGCCGCCTCCCTGAAAGCTGGTCCATAAAAAAGCTCATGGAGAAGCACTCCTCCGAGCCTTTCAACCCCAATATCGCCCACGTATATTATCTCGCCGGATTTATTGAAAGCTGGGGACGCGGAATTGAAAAAATCTGTCAGGCCTGCAGGGAAGACAATGTTCCGCTTCCCGAATATGATATCACGGGTAATTCTGTTATGATTAAATTTATCGCCCCTGAAGACAAAATTGTATATGGCCCTTCTATAAACGGAACTGTAAATGGAACTGTAAATGGAACTGTAAACGGAACTGTAGCTTTCTCGGAAAAAGAACGGCAGATACTTGAACTGCTCTCCGAAGATCCTGCCTATACTTATCAGGAACTTGCAGACAGATTAAATATCGGGAGAAAAGCTGTCTTTGGACGGATTAAAAAGCTGAAAGAAAAAGAAGCGCTGACAAGAGTCGGGTCAGATAAGTCCGGATATTGGAAGATAAATCTGTAAACAACAAAGCCTGAGAAAGCGAGGTATGAATATGGCGAAGATTACAATGCATAGTTTGCCTGCCGAATTGACAGATGAAGAAATAGCGGAACTGGAATCCGCTGAAAAAACGCCAATATCCTTTGATGAGGACTGTCCCGAAATGACAGCTGATATGCTAAAGCAGTTCCACCAAATGGATAGAATTACCATCAGGATTTCACCCGGCAACATGAAAAAAGTCAAATCATTAGGTCCGAATTACGCGGATATTCTCAGTCACTTACTGGATTTGGCACTCAACGATACAGAATTAATCAAAAAATGCCTGTAATGCTGACCGGGCCTGTCGGCAAATAGCTGCACTCCCTGGCACTCCCTGCATCAGTTATTTGCCGGCACTCCCTTCCTCCTCAATCACCCCCGCGTCAATCAGCCTCTGGAAAACATGGTCAAACACCGCCGCCTGCATATACCCGCTGATTCCCATGATAAACAGCACAGGAAAATACACAAAAAACCAGGACAAAAACACCGTCAGCGCCTGAAGCATCAGAATCGCCACCGTCCAGCCGGGGCAGCGGATCATCAGCGCCACGGCCATCCGGAAATGCCCGGAGGCTGTATTTTCAAATTTCGCCATCACCGCGAAGACATAGGAGAAAGCCGTCAGTGTGAGCAGGGACAGCACTGCGAACACAACTGTCTGAAGCCTAAATCCCTCCCCTCCCAGTACGCTGTAATAGAAAAGATTAAACGCAAAAACGATCTGCGCCAACAGCAGGGGAATGCCAAGCTGCAGCCCCTGTTTCAGGTTCCCCCGGAATGCCCGGAAGAAACTGCCTCCGATGTAACCCTCCCGGTTTTTCACCGCCTTCAGGAGCACCTCGTATAAAGCCGCCGTGGCAGCCCCCATGGTAACAATGGGAATACTGCACAAAAACCACAATAACCCTGCGTACAGCATCATCACCAGTTTATTCACACCCCTTGCAAAAGGCGAATTCAAGCTGAATAAATTCATGTCTTTCCTCCCCGTTTCCCCTGGCCGCATCTGGACCGCCCGCTGCAATGAACCACCCCGCTGCAAGCTAAAAGTGTCCTTTGGACACTTTGGTATCCAGCCCCGGCTTCTTCCTGAACGCTGCCAGCAGCGGGGTATCAAACCCGTGAGGGAATGAAACTCCCCACCGCAAGCTACAGGGTATTAAACCCTCTTTTGCATTAAAAACAGCATCATGGAAATACTGTAAATTACATTCCTCCACAGTTCCTGAAAAGCTGTCCGGAAATCACCTTCGAAATTCCGCCAGGGATTCCCGATGCAATAATCGATACACACGAAAATCCTATTTCCTCAATCCGTCAATGCCATAGACGGTACTTCGCCTATGGCAGGGCGCTGCACCGCATAGTCTATCAGCTGCTCCTGGATTGACTCCAGGTACTGGTCAAAGCCGGCCTCATACAGGCGTTCGTTCGCCTCCTCAAGAGCCTCCGTATAATCCTCCCCATATCCGCATACCAACGGCAGAAAATACTGAAGCCATACCCGGTCTACCGCGGCCTGTTCCCTTCCGGACAACACAAAGGAAAAGCCGTCCAGGGGATCGTCCTTCACCACGTTTCCGGCTTCCGTGCTCCACTCCGGAAGCGCATGATAGACCTCCTCGTCCCACTTTTTGTTCACGGGAATTCCTTCATAGCCCATTACATCGTCCGTAACGGCAGTCCAGCCAAAACGGTTCTGGGAACTGATGCCGTCGAAACCGATTTTCCCGTCCACAAGGTTATAATTTTCCCCCTCCACACCATATGCCACCAAAGAATAATACCGGATATCCGTATGGATTTTTTCCAACAGCTTCATCGCCAGCTCCGGCTCCGTAACCTTGGCTGATATGGATATTACGGATGCGCCTGCCAGAGAACCCACATGATAAACCTCGAACAGTTCCAGGTAAGGAAAAAAATTGAATTCCCATTCGGGATGCTTCTCATACAGAGCCGGTATCCAATGGTTATTCAGAGACCAGATGGGATTATTGGTCTCACAGGGCTTCTTATCCTCCAGAATCAGACTTTTGCCCAGTTCCCCCTCATTGTCGGATCTTGACAGCATATCAGGGTCCAGGATGCCGTCGCGCTTCCATTTCCAGATATAGGACAGCACTTCTTTAAATTCCGGTGTCTCCATCCGGTTCAGCGCCTTATAGGGATTTGCCGCCTCCACTACCACCAGAGGCGTTTCCAGACTGCTGTTCACCTCCAGATATTTCCCCTTTGTGAGCAGCAGCCACAGGCTGCTCCACACCCGGTTGTCCGTAACCAGAGGCTCATCCCGGTACCGTTCGTCCTGCTTGGCCCGGTAGAGATAGGCCTCCATGGTCTCCAGGTCATGAACCTCTTTCAGACCCCACGCAATGCGCAGGTCCTCCCTGTAGAAAAATCCCTCCCCGCCGCTCACAATCCCGCCCTGCCCAAACTGAGGAAGCCCGTAAAGCCCCCCGTTAATCTCACACTTTTTCAGGGCATTGGCATCATAATAGGCGTAGTGCTCCGCCAGGGCAGGAACCGTGTCCAGATACTGGTTCATGTCCAGAAAGGCGTTTTTATATACTAAAGTCCTGTAGTCAGAAAACACTCCCCCAGGAATGAAATCATACTCTCCCGAAGCCGTGACAATGTTCAGCTGCCTCCTCTCGTTCCCCCAGGGGATGAACTCAAACCGCAGGGTGCAGTTCAGCTCCGGAATGGTGAGGGCGTCCAACTGTCTGTAGATTTCGTCCATGCCGCCTTCCGGCATGTTGCCCAGGGTGATGGCCCGAAAGTTGACGATGGGCTCCCTGCTTTCCTCCTCCGCCTCTTCCGCCGGCCTGCCGCAGCCCCCCAGGAGCAGAACGGCCAGGCACAGAGCGATTCCCGTCCTGCACCGCCCGACGCCCCGGGAATGCATCCTACGTTTTCCCCTTCTGCAGCCTTCCAAAGTTCCGGCTTCCGCTCTGGTTATCCGACTCTCCCGCAAACAGGCATCTGCCTCTTCCGCCCTACAACTCCTTTTCAGATCTTCTTCTCCGGATTCCGCTCTCCGACCGCTCATCAGACATCTTTCTCCTACTTCCGTCCTACGGCTCCCGCTCCCTTTCAAACATTCTTCTACCACTACTTTCCCCACATAATCCCCCACAGCGCACCTCCCCGCATCCGTCCGCATCCTTCTCTCATCCCTCATGCTCCACCGCCTCTTCCGCGCCTGTCCTGATGGGTATATTGATAATCACGCAGGTGCCTATCCCCGGTGAGCTTTCAATCTGCACCGGAATACATTCCCCGAAAAACAGCTTCAGCCTGTGTTCGATATTGGAAAGCCCGTAATGGCTGCCCTGATGGGATTTCTC
Organism: uncultured Lachnospiraceae bacterium; assembly: GCA_947385785.1. Lineage (GTDB taxonomy): Bacteria > Bacillota > Clostridia > Lachnospirales > Lachnospiraceae > Acetatifactor. The sequence continues at coordinate 4,860 of CANDMH010000051.1, read as the reverse complement.
CTTGTCCTCCCGGGTCATCCCCTCCCCGTCGTCCGTGACGCTTAACGTAATGCGCCCGTCCTCCATCCATCCGTTCAAAATCACCATCCCCCGGCCGTCCGCCTTCTCGTTTATACCGTGGATGATGGCATTTTCCAGGAAGGGCTGCAGGGTAATCTTGGGGATAAGGCAGTCCAGGATATCCTCGTCCACCTCCACTTCATAACAGATGCGCCCCTTGTACCGCCGCTTCTGGATCTCCATGTAAGCCTCGCACATCTCCACCTCGTCCCGGATGGGCACGATATCCTTCCCCTTGCTTAAAGTCAGCCTGTAAAAACGGGACATGGCCTGAACCACGCTGCGGATGTTCTCCGACTCCTTCTTCTGGGACATCCAGTTTATCATATCCAGGGTATTGTAGAGAAAATGCGGGTTAATCTGGGACTGGAGGGCCCGCAGCTCCGCCTGCACCTTCTCCTGCCCCAGGGTGTACTGCTCCCGCAGAAGCTCCTCCACCCTGTCCACCATCACATTGTAATTGCCGATGAGCTGTCCGATTTCATCCCGGGAGGAGCCCTCCTCCATCTTGCAGATATTTCCCTCCTGAATCAGGAGCATCTGCTCCTTCAGCAGCTTCAGGCGGCCCGTGATGGACTTGGCCATGGTTGCCATCACCAACAACATCAGCAGACTCACCCCCACAAACATCAGCCCCATATTGCCGTTCAGGACATTGATGCCTCTCCGTACATCCTGCTTCGAAATTACGGATACCAGGTATACATTGGAGCCGTCGATGCGGCTGCTCCTGGCATAACAGGAGACCCCGTCCACCACAACGCTGAGGAACTCCCTGTCATCCACATTCCGCTCCTGGATGGAGAGCCTGGGCAGCTCTTCTTCCGGCAGGTTGGAAGCCAGAAGGGCGCCGTCCGCCGTCTCCAGATACAGCGCCTGTCCCTCATAAGAATTCTGCAGCATGTTTACCAGATACTTCTGCTCCATCATGATGGCCAGGATTCCCACTGTCTGGCTGTAGTCGTCCGGATTCCACAGCTCCCTGGCAATGGCCGCATAGGAACCGTTTCTTCCGCTTCCGTCCAGAAGCACCCACAGGGGACGCCCGTTATTCTCCCGCAGGCTCCGGTACCACTGTGCCCCGTAGGCGTCTGTCAGGGGACGGTAACGGTTGCTCTGGGTATTGACTACAGAATAGTCATCTTCAATGTAAAAGAGGATATTACTGGAATCCATCGTCATCTCCAGGCCGTAGGCATAGGAATTGATGTTTTCAAAAAGCATCAGCTGCTCCGCCACATCCATTTCCTTATCGTCAAACCGCAGCACCGGACTGGTGATATCGTTTACCGCAAAAAGAGTGGAAATATTATGGAGCCTGGAGAGCTTGTCTCCCACCGCCTGGTACACCTGGCTGTAGCCCTGGTTCAGCGCGTAGATCAGCCTTTCCTCCGTCTGCGCCCTGACGATGAAAAAGGAGATCACCATCACCATGCCCAGGGGCAGAATTCCCCCAAGCACAATCAGCAGGAGAATTTTCCCCCTCAGAGAAGCATTCCGGAACCATTCCCTGATTTTTCCCATACCTGTTACCCTCTCAAATCCTTCCCTGCACCTGCCTCACACATCCGATGCTCCATTGCAGGCTTAGAAACTCTTTGCACACTTTTCCCGGTATTCCACCGGCGTCATCCCCACGCTGTCCCGGAACACCTTTGCGAAATAATTGGCATTGGCATAGCCGCATTTCTCCGCAATCTCAGTAATCTTCATATAATCCTCTTCCAGCAGCTTCTTCGCCCGCTCAAGGCGGTAGCCGCTCAGATACTGCTTCAGCGTCACCTTCATCTCCTGCTTGAACAGCACATTCATGTAAGCCGGGGAAAAATGGAAATACTCCGCAATCCTTGCAGTGCTCAGGTCCTCCTCCCCGTAATGGGCGGCGATATAATCCAGCACTCCCCGTATCACCCTGCCATAGCCGGACAATGCCTCCTCCCGCTCCTGAACGCACCCCAGTATCTTCTCCGTAAACTCCTGGATTTCCCGGAGGCTGTCCATCCCCAGGATGCAGGACTGGAGCTGTTCCTCCCCGTCCAACCGGGGCAGCCGCCCGCAGATCTCCGGATACTGCCGGAACACCGCAGTGAGCAGGGAAATCATCAGCGTGTACACCTGCTCCTTCTGGTAATACTTCCTGGAAGCCAGATCCCCGAACAGGCTCTGGAACCACTCCGACATCCTCTGGGGCCCCTCCGGCAGCACCCGCAGGAAAGCGCCGTAGATGCCCGGCTCCATAAACCGTTTCTGTAAAATGCTCTCGTCTATCTCATACATCCTCTGATCCGGCTGATAAAAGGCGCAGTTCATGGCGGCCCGGGCCGTCTTGCAGCTGTTGTATATATTTCTGCTGTCCCCCGCCTCAATCCCCACTGCCACCTTGCACTCCGGCCATTTCTCCAGGATTCTCTGATACAGCGGCGCCAGGCGGTAGCGGACCTTCTCCTGCCAGGCCAGGATGAGCTCAAAACAGGAATCCTCCTGCCAGACGCCGACGGCAGTGCACTCGATGTCGGAAACCAGTTCCAATGCCTGTTCCAGTTCTCCGCCGGTATTTTTCCTGCTCCTGGGAAACTGCACCGCCACGCAGACATACTCCCCCGTCATGGGAAAGCCCACCTCCGACGCCAGCTTCTCCACGGTGCGCGCGTCGCTGTCCCTGTGTACCAGCAGTTCGAACAGCTTCTGCTGCCGGAATTCCCGGTTCACCTGGTCCGCCTCCCTGGTCTTCTGCTCCCGGGCAATCTCATCCGCCGCCCTCCTCAGGGCCTTTTTCACCTGGGCCACATCGATGGGCTTCTCTATGTAGTCGATTACGGACAGCCGTATGGCGCTTTTGAGATATTCCGTCTCCATATAGCCGCTCATAAAGATCAGCTTGCTCCCCGGAATCAGCCGCACCATCTCCTCCGCAAAGGCGATTCCGTCCATCTTCGGCATGCGGATATCCGACAGCACAATGTCCGGGCGGAACCATTTCACGATTTTCAGCGCTTCCTCCCCGTTTATCGCCTGCATGATCTCGTCTATCCCGAATTCTTCCCAGTCAATCTCCTCCAACAGGCCTTCCCTGGTGTAGTCCTCATCGTCTGCGATCAGTATTTTCATAATTTTCTCCCTTAATGGTATTTTAAATTCTCATGCCATTTCTGTAAAGCCACTTTTCTGATTTTATCTTATAATTCCCACCTGTCCATGACAAGAAGAAAAAAACTGGAAAAAGGGTAATTTTATAAGAAAACCCCTCCGGAACCGATTCTGGTTCCGGAAGGGTCTTCTACTTCATCATAGGATGCGGCCACTGCTTTCAGAATATGCTACAGCCTCATTTCTTTCAATTCTGGTTCCCGTCCCATTTCCGTTTCAGGCACCATGCGCCAAAGGCCAGAAGCGCTGCCAGTGCCGCTGTTGCAGCTGCTGCCGCAGGCAATGTGTTCCCTGCGGTTTCATCCGCAGCGTTCCACTCGCTGCCGTCATAGGTTTTGGGACTGATTACCGCGCCGTCTGCCGGGGCTGCCGTACCGCCGTCCCCGTCTCCGGTGCCGCCGGGATTCTCAGATGTGCCGCTGTCGGGCTCCTGCGTCTCGCCGGTTTCGTTCAGGACCACATAGGTGCTGAACCCACAGGCAACGAATGTAACCGCGGCTCTGTCCTCCGTCAGCTCGCTGTATACCTCTTCCCCTTCGCTGCTGCCGTCCGCAAAATGGTATACCTTAACAGGTTTACTACTGTCAATCGCTTCCGGAAGCTTCAGGGTGATGAACATGGGAACATCAAATGCCGCCTGCTTCTGCCATTCCTCCGACGGTACATCCTTCGGTCCGTAATACAGTCCGAATTCCCAGGCCGCCGCTGCGCCTGTTCCCAGCCCGGAAGGCACTGGAGCCGGCTTTACCCGGATTTCTCCGTCCATATCCCGGGGCACATTCATTTCCTTATTCACAATCTCCAATACCGCTGCTGTCCCCTGCTCCTGTACCACAGCCACCGTTCTGCCGGTCAGAGCCGATATCTTCTCTTCTATCTGCCTCATGATTTCCAGAGCTTTCGTCTTCAGCAGTTCCGCTGCATTCTGTGCCTTGTCCGCCGCCTGTGCAAACACGTCCTTTACTGTATCCACAAGCTTTTCCACTGCCTCAGCCTTCTCTTCCGGGCTGCTGGCGGCATTCACATCACGGACTGCTTCCAGCACATCCTGGAACAGCTGCTTCATCTGCTCGCCGGATTCTATGGGTTTCGGAGGCTCTGTCGGATTTGGTTTTTCCGTAGGCCCGGGCTTTTCTGTCGGGCCCGGTTCCTCCGTAGGTGTCGGCTCTTCTGTTGGACTCGGCTCCTGCGTAGGTGCGGGTTCTTCTGTTGGACTCGGTTCCTGTGTAGGTGCGGGTTCTTCTGTCGGGCCCGGCTCCTGCGTAGGTGCGGGTTCTTCTGTCTGGCCCGGCTCCTGTGTAGGTGCGGGTTCTTCTGTCTGGCCCGGCTCCTGCGTAGGTGCGGGTTCTTCTGTCTGACCCGGCTCCTCCGTAGGTGCAGGCTCTTCTGTCTGGCCCGGTTCCTCCGTAGGTGCAGGTTCCTCTGTCTGGCCCGGCTCCTCCGTAGGTGCAGGCTCTTCTGTCTGGCCCGGTTCCTCCGTAGGTGCAGGTTCCTCTGTCTGGCCCGGCTCCTCCGTAGGTGCAGGCTCTTCTGTCTGGCCCGGTTCCTCTGTAGGTGCAGGTTCTTCTGTCTGGCCCGGCTCCTCCGTAGGTGCGGGTTCTTCTGTCTGGCCCGGTTCCTCTGTAGGTGCAGGTTCTTCTGTCTGGCCCGGCT
>CANDMH010000050.1 GCA_947385785.1 uncultured Lachnospiraceae bacterium | reverse complement strand
CTCATTTTGTGTGCATCATGTTGCTGTGAGCGGCGAAGCCGTGAACAGTAACCTGCCGATAAAACTGCGGAAACTCAGAACAACAATACCATAGCTTTTTCTCCTGCAAGATGCTATAATATTGACAACATTTACCATACAAAACGCCTGACAGGCATCACTTACAGGGGAATTCACATGAAAACCGTACAAAAAGTCGAGTTTTACGCGGGAAACAGGGAGAAACTGCTGCCCGATTTTCAATCTGATTTTCCATATATCCTCCCGGGCGGAGCTTGACAAATACGCGGGGCGTTCCGCGCCGTGGCACTGGCACAGGGCAGTCGAGCTTTTCTATATGGAAAGCGGCAAGCCTGAAAAAGATGCTGATTTACATCCACGAGCATTTCGGGGATAAAATTGCCGTTTCAGAACCGGAAAATGGCAGAATAATTCTGTTCTGTATCCGAAACACAATAAAACGGGCGGCGCTGATAAAAACAACCACTGCGGAGAAAGGAGCAGAAATGGGAATGAGAATCATGAGCAGAGAATCACCAACAAAAATATACCACAGGCCGGAGTGCAGATATGCAGGAAGGATCCGTAAGAAGAACCGAATCCAGATGAACTGGGAAGATGCGGAATGGAAAGGATACTGCCCCTGCAAATTTTGTGACGGCATTGATTTTCTTTATAAATTGGAAAAAGAAAAAATTGAAAGCTATGCGGAGCAGTTTAACATGGATGTGGATTTAAAGGATAAAAAAATCTACGTCCGGACGGATGTGGGGTGTTGGAAGATCCTGTATAAAATCGGAAAACAGAGATTCATCCTGCTTCACAGGAACTATGTAAACGGAAGAATCAGCCTGGAGGATGCCGAGAAAGTGCCTTTCCACCGCCAGGGGGATATGCCGGAATCCGGAAGCATCATGAAATATCTGAAGTACATAAAGGAGCATGACAAATTCAAACAAAATGCGCCGAAGGACTACCGCGATCTGCCGCAGAGCACGAAACGGCAGAAGCTGTACTACAAGACGGCGAAAAAGCGCGAGGAAAAACGCAGCGCCAGGAGACTGGACAGCCTGTTCCAGTTGATTGAAAAGCAGGAATGACCGCTGCCCTGTCGCAGAGTTCGGCGGCATCCTGCATATTGTGGGTGGTCAGAAGGCATTGACAGTTCCTAACGCCTCACTGATACCACTTCGCCTGGGCCTGGTACATGGCATAATAATGCCCCCGCCTGGCCATCAGCTCCCCATGGCTGCCGTCCTCCACGATGCGCCCCTCCCGAAAGACCAGGATCCGGTCCACCAGTCCGGTGATGCCTAAACGGTGGGAAATCAGCAGGGCGGTACGGTGTCCTGTAAGCTCCGAGAAATTCTGGTACAGCTGCGCCTCTGCAATCGGGTCCAGGGCGGCTGTGGGCTCATCCAGGATCATGATATCCGCCCTGCTGCGGTAGACAGCCCGCAGTAGGGCAATTTTCTGCCACTGCCCTCCGGACAGGGTATTTCCCTTCTCACTCATATGCCCCAGTATGGCATCCAACCCTTCGGGCTGCTCCAAAATCACATCCTCCACATGAATCCGGCGGGCCAGATCCAGAATCTCCTCATCGGAAAGCTTCCGTTCCTCATCGGACACAGTGATGTTATCCCGGATACTGGCCTCGTAATGGGCAAAGTCCTGATAAATCACGGAAATCCTCTGCCGCAGGGCGCGTTTGTGTTCTTCCATGGACAGGCCGCCGATGGACACGCTGCCGCTGTCGGGAGAAAAAATCCCTGTGAGCAGGCTGATGAAGGTGGATTTGCCGGATCCGTTGTCCCCCACGATGGCGATTTTCTCCCCTCCGCGGATGGTCAGGGAGAGATCCGAGATCACCTCCCTCTCCGTTCCCGGGTAGGAGAAGCTGACATGTTCAAAGACTATATCCCCGGAACCGGAAGGGCTCTCCGGGTTCTGCGGCTCCGGTCCGCCTGCGCCTGTCAATGCCCCTTTTGTCGGCTGAATCTCCTGAATGGACAGGGACGAAGCTGTGTCCTTCCTGTCTTTTCCGTCCTTCCCCTCTTTCTCGCCCTCCCCGCCTTTGCCGTCCTCCCTGTCTTTCCCGTCCTTCCTGTCTTTCTTATTTTTTCCATCCTCCGCCTCCTCATCCCTCTCCAGCTCCTCCAATGAAAAAAACTCCTTCATATAAGAAAGGCATGTGGAAAACTGCATGCTTTCCGTAAGGATAGCGCCAATGGTCCGCTGCAGCCTGTCGGAAAGGGTATACACCAGAGTAAAAGTCCCCAGTCCCAGTGCAGGATTTTGATAAATCATCCGGGCCGTGGCCAGGAGCAGGATCATATACACGCCGCTGCGCAGGAAGTCCGCAGTCATATTCGCCTTCAGATGCTTCGCCACCAGTCTGTTCTTCTTGTGGAGATAGCTGTCCGCCACCGCCCTCCACTTTGCCTTTAAATAATCGTAAAGCTCGTAATGGCGCACCTCCTGAATGCCGTGGTCCGTGGATGCGCACAGGTGGTAAAGGTGAATGGACATGGCCCCTTCCTCGGACCATTTGGTGCGGTGCCGGAAGGTCTCGTCCGCCTGCAGAAAGGAAAGAACGGCGGCCGGAACCCCTGTGGCCACAAGGATAAGGACAAAAGCGGGATGCACCGCCCAGAGGGCAAAAGCCGCCACGGCAAAAGTGACCAGCTGATAAAAAGCGTCGAACATGCCCCGTATGCCCATGGCCGCCTCCTGACAGGCGTAAGCATCCGCAAAAGCGATTTTGCTGTGAAAATCATCCCTGTTTTCCAGATAAGAATAATGCACCGTACAGACATGCCCGAGGACTGTCTCCTTAATATATTCCTGGGTGCGGTACATATCCCGGGTCTGGACATAGCCGTCCAGGAGCTGCCAGAGAAGCTGCAGTACAAACAAGACCCCCAGGAAAAGCAGCGCGCCGACAACCGGTTCCGCCGTGCCTCCCTGGCCCGGCATCAGCAGGAAAATCCCGTCCGTAAGCCGCTGAAGCTGCCTTGAAAGAAGCAGCGGCAATACCGCCATGGGCAGCCCGATGACGCCCACAGCCAGGGAGAGGGGCCCCTTGATCCGGATAAAAAGCCCCAGGGATTTCCCCGCAATCCACCCCATCCCTTTCTCTAAAAGAACCTTACGCTTTTCCATACGTCATCCCTCCTCATACCATTCAGCCTGCTGACGGAAAAAATCGGCATAAATTCCGTCTCTCTCCAACAGTTCCTCATGGGAGCCCACCTCCGCCAGGCATCCCCTGTCCAGTACGAAAATCCGATCTGCCATGCGTGCGAAACCGATACGGTGGCTGATCAGGACGGAAGTCCTGCCCCTGGTTTTCTCCCGGATATTCCGGAACTGCTCCAATTCCGCTATGGGGTCCAGGGCGGCGGCCGGTTCGTCGAAGATGAGGATGTCCTTCTCGCTCATATGAGTGCGGGAGATGGCAATCTTCTGCTGCTCGCCTCCGGACAGGTTGATCCCTGTCTTCTTCACATCCTTTTTCAGAAGCTGTTCCAGGCCCTCCGGACATTTTTCCAGAAGCGGCAGCGCCCCGCCCATTTCCATGGCCCTGCGGATCCGCCCGTCCTCCTTCAGATGCCTCAAGCTGCCGAACCCCACATTCTCCCGCAGCGACAGATGGTACAGATAGAAATTCTGGAAAAACATGCCGATCTGGTGGTTGATGCTGCCCTCCGGGTACTCCCCGTATTTTTTTCCATATAAAAACAGGTCCCCCCGGTCCGGGCGGTACAGGTCAATGAGCAGCTTCACCAGTGTGGACTTGCCGCTTCCGTTGACGCCCACCAAAGCGATGGTCTCTCCCTTCCTGATCTGAAAATCCAGTCCGCGGAGGACCTCATTTTTTCCGTCGTAGGAAAAATGCAGGTTCCTGGCTTCAAAAACCACATCCGAACACTGGCGCTGCCGGGAAATTGCTTCCGAGATAGCCTCCCGGTTCAGCAGCCTGTCCTCCTGCAGGGGCGCCCCGGTGAGAAAACGATGCTGCATCTTCAGCGCGTCCAGTCCCCGGAGAGCCTCGAAGAGAGCCGTGGAAAAGGCCCTGTTCACATCGGCCAGGCTTTCCCCCAGAAGGTAGAGCATGAGAAACACATCCGCCGTCAGTTGCCCCGCCGCCACCCGGGAAATGGCAAAGGCAGACATGGCCAGGATGGACAGGTAAATGCATGCCGCCACAAATACGGACAGAAAGCATCGCCCTGTATCGTATTTCATGTCAAACCGCAGAATCCCCTGGTAGACTTCCTTCCACTTTCCAAGAAGTTTGGACTGGGTATGGTAAATGCGCATTTCCTTGGCGGCCCCGGGATTCCTGGCCTCCGCGCTGTAGTAATCGGACCTGGCCCGCAGGGCTTTGTGCCGCAGCGTGTCCACCACAAAACGGGAGGAAAGCCTGCTGTTTAAAAACACGGTCAAAAGGAAGCAGACAACGGCGGTGAGCCCCACCGGAACGGAAACCGAGAAGGCAACCCCAATCAAAGACAGTGCCGTAATACTTTTCATCACCGTGATGCAGCCATGGCTCATCAGATCGGTGAGCCCGCCGCTCCGGTACAGGCAGTAACGGTAATCCTCGTAGAATTCCCTGTCCATCAGGGTCTTGATGTCCGTCTTCTGAATGCGGTCCGCCATGTGCTCCTGCATGCCGTAATAATAGGTGTCATACATCTGGGCATAGAGAAATTCCCCGTTGATCCGCCGGGACAGCCCTGTCAGGATCAGCAGGATCCCCAGCGCCAACAGTGGCGGGACGATATCCTCAAAGCTGCCCTGCCCTGTGGCGAGGTAATCCGACAGCACCGCCACCGCCCGCCGGTTGCAGGCAAGGGATGCCGAGGGAAGCAGCGCCAACGAGATCCCAAACAAAATCCAGAACAGGAAAAATTTCGGGCTGATGCGGTAGGCCAGCCTGACGGACCAGAGAAGTACGGTCAGGTTCTCTTTTTGTTTTTTCATGGTTTGTCTGCCTCCTTTTGGTTGTATTTGTTTTCTTGATTTATCTGGAGTGAAAAACCGTATCTTTTAATCTGCTCCAGGACGAAGCTGCGCCGGGAGCGGCTCACGGGAATCTGCGTGCCGTCATCCAGGGTCAGCGTCATCCCCTCCAGTTTCCGGAAATAGCGCAGGTTCACCAGGTAGGCGGCATGGCACCGCACCAGGGAAGTCCCGGCAAACAGCGCCTCATGATTCTTCATCTGGCGGTAGCTTGTGATGTCCTCCTCCCGGGTGTGGATCAGGGTATGCTTTCCGTCCGTCTCAATATAGAGAATCTGGTGCAGGTAGATTTTGTAGATGCCCGTCTTGTTTTCCTCCAGAAAACAGCGCGCATCGGCACTGTTCCTTTTTTCCAGGGCAAGGCTGACCTCCCTGCAGAACCTGGCATAGCTCAATGGCTTCAGCAGATAATTGTCCACCCCGGCCTCATAAGCCTCCAGTACATAGGTGAGCACCGTGGTCAGAAAGACAAGGCGCACCCCCGCGTCCTGCTGCCGGATCCGCTCCGCCACCGCCAGGCCGTTCATCTTCCGGAACGGTATCTCCAGAAAAATCAGGTCAAGCTCCAGCATGTAATTTTTCAGAAGTTTTTCACCGCTGCTGTAGCACAAAAGCTGCACATTGGTTCCGGTTTCCAGACGGTACCGCTCCGCAAAGCCTGTCAAGAGGCTCCGCACCGCCGTCTCCGAGTCGCAGATGCCGATTACGAGCATGGATGTCTCCTTTCTTCCTGTCTGTCCGGGAACTGTCCCCTGGAACCGCAGACTGTTCTTCGCCGCTGTAAACTGCGGACTGTTCTTCGCCGTTGTAAACTGCGGGCTGTTCTTCGCCGTTGTAAACTGCAGACTGTTCTTCACCGTTGTAAACTGCGGGCTGTTCTTCGCCGTTGTGAACTGCGGACTGTTCTTCGCCGCTGTAAACTGCAGACTGTTCTTCGCCGCTGTAAACTGCAGACTGTTCTTCGCCGTTGTAAACTGCGGGCTGTTCTTCGCCGCTGTAAACCGCGGACTGTTCTTCGCCGCTGTAAACTGCGGACAGCACGGCAAGCAGCGCAGAAGGGGATTCCTCTTCCCGACAAATCCAGTATACGGAACGAACCCCGCTCTGTAAAGACAAACGGCTTAATTGGTCTTTCTGATAGGATAATTAGCCGTCTCGGGATTTTCGTGCAGACTGCGCACGAAAACGCCTCGCGGTGGCACCGAGTGAACAGTAACCCGCTCCTTCTCTCCCGCATCTGAAAATTTTTTCGAAACCTGCCGAAACTTTGAATTCCTGAAAACAGACAGTGACAATCTGTCCGCCCTGTGTTATGATAAACACAGGCTTTGAAAGAGACAGGCACTGGACAGAGAACAGATTTTATTAGAAAGCAGGAGGTACACATCATGAAAGTATTAATGCTCAACGGAAGCCCCCGGGCAGGCGGCAACACTTCCATCGCCCTTGGAGAAATGGCAAAAATCTTTGCGGAAGAACAGATAGAAACAGAAATCATCCAGATAGGCAGCAAGGATATCCGCGGTTGTATCGCCTGCGGCAGATGCGGCCAGCTGGGCAAATGTGTCTTTGACGATCTGGTGAATGAAACAGCCCCGAAATTGCAGGAATGCGACGGTCTTGTAGTCGGCAGTCCTGTATACTATGCTTCCGCCAATGCCACTTTGGTCGCTTTTCTCACACGGCTTTTCTACAGCACCCATTTTGACAAGACGATGAAGGTCGGCGCCAGCGTTGTGGCCGCGAGAAGAGGCGGGCTTTCCTCCACCTTCGACGAGCTGAACAAATTCTTCACCATCAGCGGCATGCCCGTCGCTTCCAGCCAGTACTGGAACAGCATCCACGGCAGAGAACCCGGACAGGCCGCACAGGATGCGGAAGGGCTCCAGACCATGCGGACACTGGCCAGGAATATGTCCTTTCTCATGAAGAGCATTGCCCTGGGAAAGAAGGCCTACGGGCTTCCGGAGAAGGAAGAACACTGCTGGACCCACTTCATCCGATAATCTGAAACACGGGAGGAAGTCCAAATGTACCCTCCCTGGATTCAACGAAAGGTCAGGACCGCCAGGACACTTCCTTACCAACCCATCGCGGACAGGAATGGAACTGGCGGTCTTTCGTCAGGAATCGTCACGGTATACAAAATAAATTCCCGCACCCAATGCGCGAAATATAACATTTTGCCGACACTTCATGCTTCCCATATCATAAATTCTGATTTTTCCCCGATATAAAATATATAAAATTGAAATCACACTTTGCCACAACCAATCTATACTCACGGCCGGAAACATCTGCCAACATAAAAGTACAGCAGATGAGCGCACCCGTGCCGCAGGACAGATATTTGGCAAATATGCTCACGAGTATAAAGCCGCAAAAGGAGGGGGATATGATGGACAGCAACATGATAAATACCGGATACATTGCAGGAAACGACTATGAAAGAAAGCCCGCCGCTTCCGCCGGCGCAAATGAGAAAACTGACAGCAGCTTTGCAGATATGATGTCGGAAAAGTATCTGCTCTCCCCGAAAGATATGACGCCCGCGGAATATAAGGTGTATTTTCATGATAAAGTAAATGCCTTATATATCCATCCTTCCCAGAAAAGACTTCACTGGTTTATCGATATCACGGATGCCGCCTACCGAAGGATGCAGAATGACCCCGCCTATGAGCAGAGGGTCCTGAACTTCCTGGCCAAAGCAAAGTCCACTGATTTTGGAAGGCATGTCCCCAAATTTGCCCTGATTCACATTGATGATACCTGGGAAAAATGTTACGGATACACCTACGGCACACAGGATGACGAGCGCGCAAGGCGTGCCGCCCGGAAAAAACGCATGGAAGCGGAGCTCGCAAAAAAGGCAAGGCGCAAAAAGCTCCTGAAAGAATATCTGAAAAAGAAAGCCCAGGCCAAACGACTCCAGGATAAGCTTTTGAGCGAACGCATAACAAAGCAGAAGCTGGAGCATGTCCGCCTTCTGAAATCCTGGACCGAAGAACGCCGGCGGGTACAGGCATCCCGGGCCTACGAGGCAAATTTATTCATGCTCTACCGCCGGGAGCTGCAGCTTGCATCCGAGCCGCCTTATCAATCCTGACTTCGGAAGCTCTGTCGTCTCCGAAGTCAGGACTTTCCCAGGCTCCACAGATTCCTGATCTGATATTGCAGCTCTTCATAGCTCCATGTTTTCCCGCTTGTGCTCCTGCGGTTGGGGTCATTTACCAGGAAGCCATCCTCATTGTAACCTCTGATCAGAATAAAATGGCCGGTAGTGGTAAAATCCCCGGGGCGCATGCTGCACACAATCAAATATCCGGCATTCAGACTATTTTTCATCACATTTTCGTCGAGGGAAAGCTCCGAGCCTTTCAGCCCCAGCCTGGCAGCCCCATCCGTCCAGAGGCTCCAGTTGGTTCCCTGCTCTGTATAATATCCGCTATCATACGCAAAATCAGCCATATCCCTGGGTGTCATATCCGTATCTTCCGTAAAATACAGATAAGCCATCTCCAGACACAGCGGGCCGCATCCGGCAAGTCCTATCATTTCTTCCCCGTAAGCGTCATACCCCCAGCGCTTGTCCCACTGCATCAGCAGAGGCACCTCTCCGCTGACAAAATCTTCCGTCAGATCAATCGGCTGATTCTGATAAATCTCCCTGTTCGGATAATTCTGCACATAGTCCGCCGTCTCTTCATTCTTTTCCAGAAGCTCATGCAAAATTTCCGGCAGTTCTCCGGAATCTGGATTTTCCATTCCTCCGGTTTTGAACATACTCCCTGCGCCTCCCGATTCCGCTGCACTCCCATGCACCTGTGCCGTAGGCTTCCCGGACATCTGCCGCTTCAGATCCTGAATCAGCCCCACCCCCCACATACACAGCGCAAGACCGGCTGCACACAGAAAAAATCGCCTGACCGCCCGCCTTCTGCGCCGAATGGCCTGTGCCCCTGCATTCTTATGCCTCTGGCCTCGAACCTGCCGGACGCCGGCTGCCTGACTGCTCCTCCGGTATCCGGCATCACTTCTCCCCTGTCGTTTGCTTTCTCTTCCGGTGTTTTGCCTTTCCTGATGCCCGCTCCTACACCTGGTCTGTACATCCCGCTGTTCCCAGCCATATAGCTGGCCGCCCATACTTCCGTTCATAATCGCCCTCCTGTCTTTTTCATTATAAAGCCAGAAGAAGCTCCACATTTTATTATTTCATTAAAAAAATCCTAAGATTTTCTCCACATCCACCTTTTCCCTGTCGCGAAACAGCAGATATCCGCTTCCGTTATAATACTCATACCCTATAATTTCCTGCTGCCTTTCCTCTGCGCCATCTCCCTCGGGCACACTGATTTTCGCGCCGATGGGATATTGCTGTGCCATTTCCAGAAATGATATCATTTTTCCGTTCTGCCTCTCCATATAGTATAAAGCGCAGTATATACACGCCTTCCCGCGCGGAATCCCGCAAATTGATTCACTTCCTTAGTATAACCATTTTCTTACAGCTTATTCCAGAAAGCACCATAAAAACCGCATTCAGATATGGAAAAATTGGACTGGCGGCCTTAAAGCCAACATGATGACGGCTGCTTTGCTACAGGTTAATGCGGATTTCATTGACGTACAGTATATACTCGTGAACGCAAACATTTGCCGCTTTTTGCCCTGTCTTACAGAAGCGCTCACTCGTTATACATTTTGTTTGGCAAATGTTTTCGACCGTGAGTATAAATTCCAGACTGTGATATAAAAAGCCAATGCACACATCGCTGTGAACATTGGCTCTTTTTTATATCAAATATTCTTAATTCATCCTCTCAGCTTCTTAATCGCCTTCTCCGCAATCAGACACTCTCCATGCTCTTTCAATCGCAGCACCTGTGACTCATCCGCGGCATAAAGGCTGCCGAATTCCATAGCCTGGACACACGCCCTGCTGTAGCGCTCATAAGAAGCCCGGCCTTTCAGCAGATACAGGTAATAAAGTCCCTCCATCTCATACAGGCTGCTTTCCACCATCAGATTAGAAGGAAGCATTGCGGCAAATTCCATGACGCTGCCGATTCCCGGGAATACAAATACCGCAAAGCTGGGACGGCTGATCTGCTGCTCCTGAGCTGCTTTCCCGTTCTCCTGTTCAGCGCCTCCTCCCACAGATGGCTGATTTTCTCCGAAAGCGGTATTGTTTCCGCCTATTTTCTCCCTGGTACGCTGCAATATCCGCTTCATCTCTTTCAGGCACTCGATAAACTGATCGCTTTCCCGCGCCTCCGCATCTCTGTCAGAGAAAGTCAGTATCAATCCCTGATCCGGCAGCAGCATAATCTGCAAATCAAAAGCAAACTTAGGCGGCTGGTATCCTACCTCTTCCTCTGCCTGCTCAATAATTTCCTGGACAATCTGCCTTGCCTTATCACTGCGCAGGATAAAATCTTTATAGTCGATCTCGTATTCCTCCAGTTCCTCGTTGGACAGGAAACATTTTACTGTCTTATCATCCACTCTTTCTATTCTCATATCATCATCCCCATAACAGGAAAATGCCTTCAAACCACCCTGTCAGACAAGTCATTCTCATGCACTTCCCAATGCCAGACATACGGCACAAACCAACACTTCGGCTGACATATTTATGATACCATGATATTCCGAATTTTTCAATTATATAAGTTTTCCATTATGAACAATATTTTATACCTTCTTTTATTCACTTCTTACATTTTTGTTCAGAAAACTTTGCCTAACATCCAAACCGGATTCTCATTTCATTATACTCGTGAGCGCATTCATTTGCCGCTTTCTGTCCTGCACTACGGAAGCGCTCACTCGTTATACAATTTCAACTGGCAAATGTTTTGGGTCGTGAGTATAAATTCCATCCTACCAGTCCTCATGTCTGCGGGGATGTTTTTTTCCATTCAGGACAATAACGGAAACCGCCGCTACCGCAACGAATACAACAATGGCAATCACCACCACTACCACAAGCCAGTCTGTCTGCCCCTTCGGCTCTGTTTCGCCTGCATCCTCACTGCCTGTTTCATCAGACGGAGCCAGTGCGGAAATCAACATATCTTCATCTATCCCCGGCTCTTCCCCCTCCACACTGTCCTCCGGCACTGCTGCAGACTCTGCTGAATCGCTTTCCGGTACCGGAGAAGGGCTGCCGGGTGCGGCAGGTGTCGCACTGGGCCTGGAAGAAGCTGCCGCAGGCCTCGTATGAGGCGCCCTGGCAACGTTCTGTACCTTTCCGCTGCCGGCAGAGCCCTGGGATGAACTGTTGTTATTGCTGCTGTTATGATTGCCGCCGTTGTCATTGTTCCCCTGGGAATTGTCTCCCGAAGTATTATTGTCAGGATTCTGCCATCCGGGATCCCACCCCTCATTTGGATCATTGTCTCCGCCCGGAATTATCGTAGGCTGAGGCTGCTGTCCCTGCTCAGGCGGCTGCGTAGCTGACGGCTGCTGGGTCGGCTGAGCCGGATTCTGTGTTCCCGGCGGCTGCTGGGTCGGCTGAGCCGGGTTCTGTGTTACCGGCGGCTGCTGAGTCGGCTGGGCCGGATCCTGCGTTCCCGATGGCTGCTGAGTCGGCTGGGCCGGATTCTGCGTTTCTGATGGATGCTGGGTCGGCTGGGCCGGATCCTGTGTCACCGGCGGCTGCTGAGTCGGCTGGGCCGGATTCTGCGTTCCTGACGGCTGCTGGGTCGGCTGGGCCGGTCCCGGATTTCCTCCAGTTCCAATCTGCACCGCTTTCGGAAGCCCCTCATCCTCCATTTCTGCCGTCTCTGTTCCATATACATATTTGAGCGAATCAACACTGACACTGGCCGCCGCGGTTCCGCCATTGCTGTCCAGAACCACAATTTTCCCCACCGTCAGGGAATTTGTACTTTCCGAAAACAGCGCATCGGCTCCCGCAACATAAACATTCAATTTCCCGCTTTCTTTGTCATATCGAAACTCCGATATCTTTGCATTGCTCTCATCAAATTCAAATTTCACCTGTTCCGCATTCGCAGATTCCACTGACAGACTGAACTGAAGCGAAGAGACTCCTTCCTTTGCCGCATGCTGGGAACGGATTGTAACCGTTCCCTGACTGTCCAGCAGAAATTCATCGATACTCGACGCCTCAGCCCGCACGGGAAGCAGGACGAGAAGCATGAATACTGTTAAAAACACTCCGGAAATATATGGTTTCATATCCTACTCCTTCTCATTCTAAAAACCTGCCATCCCACTCAATGTGACTTCTGGAAGTATCTCAGGCACATCCACAAACATGGAATCGCTCACAAGCCGCTCGCCCTCATTGGTTGTGGCGTCATTCACACGATACAGCTCGGCACGTACCTTTGTCACTCCCTGCAGTTCCAGCTGTTCTCCATTCTCAGGCTCCATCCAGTAAATCCAGATACCATCTCTTACATCCTGAATCTCTCCGCTGTCCGGCACATCCGCAAGAATGATCTGCTTCGCTTCGCGCCCATCTCCGGAATCTGTTCCTATTACATTGCCGTCCTGATCATACAGCACCACCACATTATAAGCTGAATTTCCTTTGTATGAGCCGGTAAAGATAATGGAACCTTCCGGAATAACATCCTCTGCCTCAGTACCATATTCGTAAGCTTTCGTTAATCGGCCCATTGTTACAGTGCTGCCATCGCCCATTGGTATTCCGAAATCTATGTTATCTCCCGTAGGCCCCAGCACATCCAGTTCACAGATGCGCAGCTCTTTACCGGACAGGTTCTTCAGAACCAGTCTCACTGCGGATGCATCATAAGTACTTACATATTTATTGTCTGAATTGGCAAAGTATATTGTCTGTTCCCCTGCGGTATTCAATTCGCCGCCTGCCACATCATCCAGCCAGATGCCTCCGGAACATACCTGTATCGTATAGGAGCCTGAAAGCTTTTCCTGCGTTGTAATCTTAAATCCGGCTACGGTAAGCGTCTTATTGAAATTTAAAGTAATCTCAGGGCTGCCGTTTATCTCGGCTGTAAAGACACTGTTCAGGTCATTGTCAATCAGCTTATCGCTCTCACTGGCAAGATCCGGCGCACAGGGAGAGTCATCGTCGCCCTCACCAGGTTCCGGCTCCGCCACAGTCATACCACTGATACTGACTGTCCAGAAAGCTTTCTCCAGGTCTCCCTCATGCTGTATTTTCACAGGAGACAGCGTCTTTACGGCAGAACGGTACAGATACTGATCAATCAGTGTAACTTCATAAAATACCGTTCTGTTATTCATGGTCGCAATGGTGTCCGTGAAGGAACCGCTGCTGCCCGCGACAAAGCCTACGGGCTGTCTTACGATTTCACCCTTGGAAACAGTACAACGTACGATCTCATATCCCAGCACATCAGCTTCCGCTATATGCTCATAGTTCAGGTTGATTTCCACACGGTTATCACCCACCAGCTTTGCGGCAACTTCATTTCCCACAGCATGGATTCTTTCCTTGACGTCCAGGCTGCTGCCTTTTCCGCTCTCAATGCGGTAAACCCTGGCGTCGTCATTGACATAATAAATCGCTCTGGTTTCAGAGGCAAACTGCTCCGCATAGCTGCGCGTCCCCGCATCCGGTGTCATTCCCCAGCGCTCGAAGAATTCCAGGATATTTTTCTCCGCTGCCGCACAGGCAAGACGCATCAGATTCTGGTCCTTATCCCCTGACAGCGACAACGCGATTCCTCCGGGTTTCGGTGCATTCGCCGTATTTCTGGAATAGGAATCTACCCTCGCGAAAAACAGATTTGCCAGCTGCTCCTTATGATCCGGATATGTCCTGTAATTATATCCGTCATCGTATGCCAGATGAAGCTGCCAGTACATTCCAAGCTGTGTAAACACATTGGATGCCTGCCCCTTCGCTCCCGATGTCACCTTTTTATAGACCTCGTCGTACTTAAAGCGTACGCTGTCATTCGTATCCCTGGCCTGCGCCAGAACCGAGAAATAATTGTTGGTTATCTCCGCAACGGAATAAGTATTCTGGTTAATGCAGTGTCCGATTTCATGCGCAATCCCCCATCCGAAATAGGAACCGCTCTGCCACTTTCCGTTTGCATCAGCCGTAACCGGCACTCCCGTCACCATTCCTGCCGTTGAACCCCAGCCAATGCCGATATGGTTGCCTGCTGCATACATAAACGCTCCGCTGAACATTCTCTGGCAGCGGATATTCTGGTGTCCGGCCGGTAACCTGTCGATTTCATTCGCCGCGCTGCTGTTTAATCCCTTATGCTGATAGAACAGATACATCATCTCTTCCATGGCATCCACGGAATTCAGGATTGTCCGCGCGCGTGCCTCCACACTGGTTCCGTTCTTTCCCGAACCCTCCCAGATAGCCGCGGCCGGAAGCGACAGCATCATCGTATCCGACAGGATGTCCGCAGCCTCCAGAATACAGGTTCCCCTGTCATAATCCTTCTTCACCAGCTCGCTGGAAAACTCTCCCTGGTGCGCGCTCTTATGCGTCTCTTCCATCTTCGATACATATTCGCCCAGCTTTTCCACATATGCTGTGGTCTTCGCCAGCCTTTCCGCGTCGCCTTCCACTTGGTACAGATCAAGCACGGGAACCTGCACGCCGCCGTTGACACGGATCGAGTACTGGCCGGTCTCTCCCTTCGCACACTGCACATACAGCGCACCGCCGGACTCATACGCAAGCGACCAGATTTTGGGAATGGTCACTTCATTCCTTCCCACCTTCAAATTCGCTACCACACTGCTCATGGCGCTGGCTTCCGCGTTAAACTGGGTGGCAACCAGCTGCAGGCTCGTATTATCGCCTGATGATTTTGTGCTGTGGCCCACATAGATAATAATGTCTTCCTGCGCCGCCGCGGTAACGCCAAGCGGCTGCCATGCGTTTAATCCGCCAAAGCCCCTGCTCACGTCATTGCGGATAATGGAATTGTGAACTATGATCGGCGCACTCAAAGAGTCCTGCTCTTTCAGAATATCCTCCGCCGTCTTCAGTTCCAGTTCCAGTTTGGCACGGTCGGGATGAAGCTCACCGCTGACCTCATCCGGCGTATTCAGTCTCTCACGCAGCGCGTCTATCGTCTCCTGTGTCACATCCTGCCGCAGCACTGTGTGAAGGTCGTCCTCATACAGCGCCATAATATCATCATGCAGCGAATCATAATAATAGAAGTACAATTCAGCAATACTGATTCTTCTCGCATAAGCATTGCTGCGCCCGATGCGAAGCTGCAACTTCTGTGTATTCACAGGCTGAGAAAGTTTTGCCACATAATAAACCTTATTCTGCCCGTCTGTCTTTTTCTGCAGAACAGCATTTCTGTCGACTTCGTTCCCATTTTCATCCCGGATGCGAACTTTTGCATACGCAAGCCCCTCGTCCTGGCTGTCAAAGGTATAAAAGGCAATCGTATCTATCTTGTAAGTATCATCGAATTCATAAGTCAGTCCCTGGCCAACCTCATAGGTATAACCATCATCCCAATCCTTCCTCAGATAATAAGATGCCTGGTCATGGTCCACCGTTCCCCAGGCTGTACCTGCCTGCGTGTCCAGAAGGCTGTTCTCCATGGAAGTAACATTACTTACAAGCATTGCCGCACCAGTAATATGGGCACCTTTCTCGCCTTCGCTTCCGGTATTAATCAGCTTGTATTTCGGCATAGCCGCCGGGCTCAGGTCTGTAGTCGTCGCGGTGCCGGGAAGGGACATGGGACCTTCGCCCAGCTCATTTACGCCCGATACACGGATTTCATATTCCGTCAATTCTTTCAGACCGGTGAGCGTATAGCTGTTCTCCTGAATCCCTTCGATCTTCTGGTAATCTCCCGCCTGGCCCGCTTCCTTATAATATAGATTATAGGAAAGCGTATCTTCCATCTTCTTCCAGGACGCCGCAATGCTGCAGTACTTTCCTGCTACCGTCAGATTGTCCGGCTTGTCCGGTTTCCCGGTGGGTATCGGTGTTGCCTCCACCGTGCCGCAGTAACCACTGCGCCATGTACCGTTAACAGACTGCACACAAATCTGATAGGTCTCATAGTTGACTATTTTACCGTTTCCAAGTGAAGTCAGCTGCAGGGAATTGCCTGTCACATACATGGTGGCCTGCTTTCCTCCCGGCCCTGTAATCATAACCTCATACCCGGTAACATTCCGACAGGGTTCCCAGCTCAGGCTGATCCTCTTATCTCCTGCCACTGCGGCCAGGCCCTCCGGAATATCCATCTCCGGCTCCGGTATCCTCTCCTCCATGCCGTTGACAAATTCTACCCTGGAGATCTCCGCAAGTGTGCGATCGTTCTTCGTCCCCATAATTTTCAGCGTCACACGCTTCACGGCAATCTGGGTTCCGAGATGAAGCCTTATATTCCCATTCTCATCTCTCTCCGCATGGACTGATTCATTCGTCAGCAAAGGGTGCACGGCTTCTCCGTCCTCCCCAACTGCCACCGGATAGTCAACGAACGTCTGTTCATTCCCATTCTCATCCATGTATACAATACTGATCACCGCACTGGTGATTGGATTGGCAGCGCCGGTCTCGATAATGACCCCGTCCGTCATTACGCTTTCCTTCGCCTCCGCAAAGTCAAACTGTAAAACCACCGGATTGCTTTCCGAAATCTCCGCTCCGTCAGCAGGTCTCAGCTTAACTGATTCCCCCCGCAGAAGTGCCTGAAGGTTTCCCTCTACCGCTGTATTCTCTCCTTCTGTGAGAACAATCGCCTCCCCTGGAACCGATTTCTCCACGCCTGCCTGTAAATGCCTTGCATCATTATATGTTCTGGCAAAATACTCTAAATCCGCCAGATCTACAGCCCCATCTCCGTTTAAGTCCATGGACGCGGAATACTCTCCCCTGTCAATGGCATTCACCAGGGCATTCTTATCCGTCTCATCCACCCTGCCGTCATTGCCAGCCACATCACCAACCACCAGGACACCCGGATGAAAAACATTTTCCCTGTATTCAAAACCTTCCGCAAATCCTGTCATCAGCTTCACAGTGCAGCACATACCCTTCACTTCGACAGGCTGCGTATATGTAGCAAAACCGTCCGCAGACACTGTGAGAATATACTCCCCATCCGAAAGGGCCGGAAAGCTCTGAACCCCTGTATTCGTACCCTCTCCGGAAACCGTAACTGTTCCTGACCAGCTTTTGCTCTTATCCGAAGCATTTTCCAATTTCACATTAAAATCCACGCTGCGCTTCAGGAAAGAGTCCGCTCCTATGGACACATCCACTCTTCCCAAAGGCCCGGAAACCTGCACCCCCGGTTCCGCTCCTGAATTCCCCGCACCGGGTATTGTCCCGGTATTCCCGCTTCCCGTTCCGATATCTCCGGTTCCCATTCCGGTATTTCCGGTTCCTGTCCCGGTGTTCCCGCTTCCCGTTCCGGTATTTCCGGTTCCTGCCCCGGTGTTCCCGCTTCCCGTTCCGGTATTTCCGGTTCCTGTCCCGGTGTTCCCGGTTCCGGAATTTTCCGCGCCTGGTTCTGTTATGGGTTCACCGGTTCCAGGTCCCGGCTGCTGATTTTCGTTATCCGAATCCGGTACATTTGTCTGTGTTTGAGACGCATCCCCCGGACTCACAGTATCGGAGCCGGTATCTGTCTCTGAAATGTCCGTTCCTGAAGGCTCCTCCCCTGAACTCTGCTTCCCACCCTCTTCCTCCGGTTCCTGCACATCCTGTGCAGTTCCCGATGGCTGAGGCGACGCTTCCTGCGTCTGACCTGGAGTATTCGGCTCCATCGCAAATGCCATGAACCCTCCACTGACCGTCAATGCAACCGCCAATAAAAATGCCATTTTACGCTTCATGCTTTTATCCTCCCCATTGCAGATTTTTGCGCGCAAATTATACAGAATACACTTCCCTGCCCCCAAAAAGATGGGCTTTTATTATACACCAACCCCAACCCAAATGCAAATAAAAAGTTGTCATTTTGTCATTTTCTGCCATATCTTCCCGATTTGATCTATACTGCCTTAAACCGCCGCACTTTCTTCCGTTGCCACCAGTCACGTTTTCAAGTTGCCGTCACCTACTCCAACACATCAAACGCCGTCCCACAGGCCCATGGGCTTCCGATATCACAGCGTCCATGGTGATACTGGCGGGATACGACTTTTCCGTTCCCCTCTACTACATTTACCTGAATCCTGCTCTCTTCCGCCTGGGTACAACCATCCAGCAGAGCCACAAGGGCTTCCACATCCGCATTCTGAACCATATCTGCGTTCTGCTCATGACCAGAGTCCACTTGATTATTTTCTGTCTTTTCCATATTTTTGACCGCCTTTCTCTTTATTTCTTTCTTTTTATTTTTGTTTCAGGAAGCGGTTCGATCTGCTCTTCTTCCGGAAAGCGATAACCCGCATCTGCGCCTGTTACAAAGTCTCCTGCCCCTGTCCTTCCAATACCGCGGTCCTTCGGGCAAGTGAGCATTGCGGAACAAAAAGGCGGCAGATGATTATGCTTAGGAGTATAGCATAATCAATCATGGAATACCAGTCAGCACTTTATGGGTCCTGCAAATTTTTATCAGAACTTTTATCAGAATTTTTTTACCGGAATTTTTACCGAATTTTTACCGGATCTCATTTTTATACTTGACAATCAGGATTTTTTTATTTATTATATAATACAGTTGTCAGGTACAGTTCGTTATATTCGCATCGGCGTGTGGCTCAGCTTGGTAGAGCGCTACGTTCGGGACGTAGAAGTCGCAGGTTCAAATCCTGTCACGCCGATTCTATTTGAAACCGTTTCTTTCACAAGGAAGCGGTTATTTATTTTATATTCCCAAATTAATGCCCGCCATTTCCGAAACAGTTCAAACCGGTCACCTGCCGCTAAATCAGTTGACTGTCCAGCGTTTTCGTGCTATAGTACATGTGAGTTATTCTATTTAGGAATTGTCGTAGACACTTCCTTGTACTGCATATTGAATTGATTTGCAGTCATCGATTACAGCGAAAGACTGCCCAGATTCTGGCCCTGCCTGGGACAAATTATACTCACGGCCGAAAACATTTGCCAATGAAAATGTATAACGAGTGAGCGCGCCTGTACTGTAAGGCAGGATCCTGGCAAATGAATGCGCTCACGAGTATAGTAAATTCCGGCGGTCTTGCGTATAAAATTGCAATAAATCTACAGCAGTTATTCACTTCCTTAGAAATTATTACACTTCCTTAATATTGGAGGAAACGAATTTGGAAAGTATGGACTATGAACGAATTCTGGATGCCATGCCGGAAACTGCGGTCTATGTCATCCGGGAAGATAATCACGGAATATTATATTATACCTGAATCCGTGAGCCTTGCCGCAAATTATTTTCACAATGCCACATAA
>CANDMH010000049.1 GCA_947385785.1 uncultured Lachnospiraceae bacterium | reverse complement strand
CTCCGGTATCTGCTTCAGGTGATCCGGATTCTCCACGATCAGATTGCTGCGGATATCAATGATGGGGCCGCCCGTGCCCTCAATGTACTCCTTCGTAATCGTGACCCTGCCGATATTGTCATCTTTTGGAATCTCATACATGATATCCAGCATGAATTCCTCAATGATGGAGCGCAGCGCCCTGGCGCCGGTATCCCGCTCCATGGCTTTGTCCGCGATAGCCTCCAGGGCATCCTCCGTGAACTCCAGCTTCACCTCGTCCAGCTCCAGCAGCTTCTGATACTGCTTCAGAATGGCATTCTTCGGCTCCTTTAAGACCTTCACCATCATATCCCTGGTCAGCCCCCGCAGGGTGAAAATGATGGGCAGACGGCCTATAAATTCAGGAATCATTCCGAATTTCCGGATATCCTCCACCGTTACCTTCTCCAGGATATTCTTCTCCTTATCGTACTTATCCCGCAATTCCGAATTGAATCCGATGGATGTGCTCTTACGCAGCCGCTCCTTGATGACCTCTTCCAGATCCGGGAATGCGCCGCCGCAGATGAACAGGATATTCCGGGTGTTCACCGTGGCAAGGGGCACCATGGCGTTTTTGCTGTTGGCGCCTACGGGCACTTCAATCTCAGCGCCCTCCAGAAGCTTCAGCATTCCCTGCTGTACGCTCTCGCCGCTGACATCCCGGGTGTTTGTATTCTTTTTCTTCGCAATCTTATCTATCTCATCGATAAAGATAATACCCTGCTCCGCCTTCTCCACGTCATTGTCGGCCGCCGCCAGCAGCTTGGAAACCACGGACTCGATATCGTCGCCGATATAACCCGCCTCCGTCAGGGATGTGGCGTCGGCGATGGCAAGGGGGACATCCAGCAGTCTGGCCAGCGTCTTTACCAGATAGGTCTTGCCGCAGCCGGTGGGGCCAATCATCAGCATGTTGGATTTCTCAATCTCGATATTGTCCATGGTGCCTGTGGCGACGCGCTTGTAGTGGTTATAGACTGCCACGGAGATGACCTTCTTGGCATGCTCCTGCCCTACCACATACTCGTCCAGGCTGGCCTTGATCTTATGGGGCGCGGGAATATCCCGGATATTCAGGACAGGCTCCTGCCCTTCCTCCTTTTTCTTCTTCTTTTTCAGCTTCTGCTTGTTGGGAATGCCGCCGTCCCCGCGCAGATCCGCCAGGTTCACAAAGCTGATCTTCGGGAAGCCGCCCTGCTTTGTCAACTGATCCAGTTCGTCCTGCAGCTGGGGATTGTTTAACATCCCCTGATAATCAAACTGGCTGACCGTCTCCATGGTCTTGTGCATGCAGTCATTGCAGACGCAGATATTGTTGGGCAGCTTGAACATCCTGCCCGCCTTGCTCTCCGGGCGGCGGCAGACAAAGCATACATCCTCGTAGTCTTTGTTGTCGCTTTTCCCCGCGTTCTTCGTCTCTGAAGCATCTTTGTGCCCTGCTGTCAAATCTTCCCCTTCTGCTCCGTCCTTTTTTTCCTCCACCTTGCCTTCGGTGTCCTCAATTTCCTTATACTTGTCTGACATCTCCCTGTTTCCTCATTTCCGCACAGCCTTTCCATTGCACCAGGAATTGCAGGGAAATAGCTGATGCAATTCCTTGCAGTCAGACGCTGCCTGACCTTCCCTGGCCCTGCCGCGCTTTCTGCCTGCTGCCCTTCCTTCCAGGCTTCTGCTCATTATCCTGCGAAAGCTGCAATTTTTATCCTATCTTAGTATACTTGAAAAGCTGCTTCTATACAAGTGAACTTTTTCTAAACATCCCGGAGAAAGCCCAGAATAAAGCAATTTTGTAACCAGCAGCCATATTTTGAAAACGGAAGAGCCCTGGAGGAAACCGTGGAATTCCTCCAAAACCGTTCACCGAATCTCCCCGGGCAGCGCGTGTGCCAGGGAAGGTCCGGTGAGTGCAGGGCCGCTGGAATCTGCCAGGCTACCAGTCTTCCAATCTACCAGTCTGCCAGGCTACCAGTCTGCCAGACAAAAAACAGGCCTGCGGGACAGATGAGAACGTGCGCCCGCCGGGCGCACCGCAAAAAGGGCTGCCGGCATTTGCCGACAGCCCTCCTTCACAGCCTATGCTGCATACTGATCACAATTTCCTGCGGCTTACGGCCGGTTCTTGTCCGGGTTCTCTCCCAGCGTAAGCTCCATCTCATAAGGCTCATACTCCCCGTTTTCCACGCGCTTCACGGTAACCTTCACGGTGTCGCCCACCTTGTAGTACTGCATGACCTCCTTCAGGTCGGCATAGGAGGTAATCCTGTTGCCGTCGAATTTTACAATGACATCCTGCTTCCTGATACCTGCCGCCTCGGCAGCGGAGCCTTCCGACACATCCGCCACAAACACGCCCTGGGGAATGCCAAAGTACTGTGACATTTCAGCGGTAACCTCCTGGGGAGTAATGCCCATATAGCCTTTTTCCTCATCGGCCACCCTGTCCGTACGGGTCCTGTGTTCCTTCAGATCCGAGATAATCGGGCTTGCAGAGCTGATGGGAATGGCATAACCCATACCTTCCACGCCGGTTGCCTTGATCTTACCGGAGTTGATACCGATAACCTCGCCTGTAATGGTCAGCAGTGCTCCGCCGGAATTACCGCCGTTGATAGCTGCGTTGGTCTGAATATAGGTGCCTGTGGTACCGTCTTCGTTGGTCACTTCACGGTTCAGCGCGCTGATAATGCCGTTTGTCACGGACTGTCCGTTGCCCAGCGCATTGCCGATGGCGATTACAGGCTGCCCTATTTTCAGGCTGTCACTGTCGCCCAGAGTGGCAATTGTAATGGCGTTTCTGGTCTCCTCGGATAAGCTGTCCATCTGTACCGCAATCACCGCCAGGTCCATCTCTGCGTCAAGCCCTTTGATATTCGCGGCCGCGGTAGTGCCGTCGATAAATGTCACCTCAAGGGAATCCGCATCGGCCACCACATGATTGTTCGTCACAATCAAAAGCTCCCCTTCCTTTTCCTCTACAATGATTCCGGAGCCGGCTGACGGCACGGACTGCTGATAAGTATATCCCCAGAAAGAACCGGTCCTGGTGGCATTATTGAGGATGGAAACCATGGCGGGCATCACCTCTTCCACCACTCCGGAGATATCGTCGCTCACATAGGTAACCTGATTGATATTGGTCATCTGCGCGCCGTTGGAAGCGGCGCCGTCCTGGGAAGCTCCCTCTGCAATCACTTCAGGCGTTCCCGCCGGAAGCAGCCTGTCGGCCCCAATCTTTACCGCGTAAAACCCGGCTCCCGCAAATGCGCCGAAGGTAATGCCCAGTCCCATGCTCACCATAAACTTGCGGAAGGTTCCCTTCTTCTTTTTCTTATCGGTACCGTTTCCGGTATTTCCTGTGCCGTAAGTGTTTTCCGTGTTGTAGCTGCTCTGCCAGGATGTGTAACCACCATTTTCTGAATTGGAATAAATCTCATTTTCGTACATAATGACTACCTCTCTTCTTTATTCAAATTTTTGTGTATTTGTTGTTTCATCTTTATGTACCATAGTATATCTTCCATTTGTGATGAAATTGTGTTTACAAAATGAAGTGATTGTGAAAATATATAAAAACAAATGGCGGCCGACGCCGCCTGTCACAGGGCATTCCAGTATTCTTTATTTGTAGTAATTTTCCTGACCAGGCTGTGAGGCAACCTTTTATAATGCTTACCCAGCAGATAGCCTGTATATTTGAAAGCACACTGCACACAGAAGCCCGGAAACCGGTACAGCCGATTTCTTTCTTTCAGATAGCGCCAGGTTTCGGTTACCAGCTTTTTTCCCTCCGACTCCGAAGCCACCGCCCCGAAGATTTCCGGGTGGTCCGCCTGGGAGACGCCCAGGTCAAAGTTGCGGCGCAGCTGCTGGAGATTCGTATAGTTATGGGCATGGATTACCTGGGCCTGGGCCTCATAGAATATGGAATAGCCTGCCTTTATCACTGCCGCCGCATAGATCATGTCCTCATTAAATATGGTATGCCGGATAAAGCCGCCCAGTTCCTCATAGACATCCCGCCGATAAGCCGCGCACACATTGGAGCAGAAGAATGTCTTGATGCCAAGGGTTCCCAGATCAGCCAATGTCCTGCATCGGGAGTCTTCCGGGTAATTGAACCTGCGGGACGCGCGCTCAAATTCAGAAGAATCCTCCCCGGGAAGCTGCCTGGCATAGGCAGAGGCCACATTTCCGGTGAGATGCGCCGTCAGCCTCTCAATCAGGCAGGAGTCCGCCGGCATGGCATCCTGCGTCATAAGTACAAAAATATCCGCATCGGAATACTGCACCCCCTGATGCCTGGTGCCGCCGTGGTCAAACTCATCTTTTGAGATATGATGAACCTCCGCATTGGGATATTTCTCGAGGAAATTAACTCCATCAGTCAATCTTGCCCAATTACTTTTCACATCCTTCCGGGCCGCCTCTCCCTCCGGGCATCCGCCGCTGGGAAAACCCCCGCCCTGGCAGGGGTTTCCTTCCGCCTGGACAGCCGCTTCTTTTCGGCCTATTTCCGGTTTGTCGTCTTTTACCGCGCATTTTTCCGTATTCATAAGTATAATCTTCTGCACCGGCACTGTCTGCTTTTCCAGTCTGTCCAGAAGAGTAAAAAGCTCCGCCCCCGGTTTATATACAGGTATAATCACGTCTATTTTCAAATCAGCGCTCTCCTCTCCAGTATGGTGCGGATATGGCACCATTTCTGCCGCACTGCAAGGCCATGTTCCGGTGTATCGAACCGCGACGTAACAAAAGAACTGTCCAGAAATGACCTGTGAATAATGCACGGCAATACCACAAGTGATTTCTGGACAATTCCAACACGCCTTACCTGATTTCCGCCTATTTCTTCAGATACTTTCCCGTCTCTGCCTTAATGATCGAGTCATATTCCTTTATGTTCTCGGTCACTTCATAATCCTCGTCACCGAACAGGAACTGATGCAGCCATACTACATTGGACTCCAGATCCCGTGGGATAACGCAGCTTCCCTTGGCGCCGATATTGCCGGTGGTGCGCAGGTCTTCGGTGGGGAAGCCTGCTTCCTCCGCAATTCTGTAATTCGCAATGTTTCCTAACAGCGCCAGTATATCCTTGGAATCGATGCTGGTGTAAATATCACCGATACAATCATTGAACACCTTCGTCAAAGTAGCCAGATCCGCTTTCTTCGCCTGCTCTTCAATGGCCTTCAGCACCGTCCGCTGACGGGCAGTACGTTTGAAATCATCCCCTGCGGTAGCGCGGATACGGCAGTACGCAGTGGCCTGAAGTCCGTTCAGAAGCTGATATCCTGCCTGCCTGACAGGCGTATAATCACTCTTTAACACAGACGACACGTCAATCTGATAATTGTTCAGATGGGACACTTCTTCTTCGCCCACATCAATATAGACGCCGCCCAGACCGTCAATCACGCTGCTTAAACCCTTGTAACCCACCGCCACAAAATCCGTGATGTCCATATCCAGGTTCATATTCAGCATCCGAACCGCCTGTTCCGCACCGCCGGCAGAGTAAGCAGTATTACACTTCCAATAATACTCTGCCTGCCCCTTATACGGCCCGATATTCAGATAGGAATCGCGGTACACGCTGACCAGCTTAATATCGCCGGTGTCCCGGTTAATGCTGGCAATCATGATAGTGTCGCTGCGGCTGCCCTTATAGAGCTGGTTCTCCGTCTGGGCATCCAGTCCGAACAATGCCACATTCATGTAACCATGCATGGTCCCGCCCTCCTCGGTCTTCTCGATTACCTCGGTAGGGATTGCCAGATTTTCCGGGTCAAGACTTATCATCTTGGGTCCCTCGCTGGTCTTGTTCATCACCACATAGAGAACCGCCACCATAACCAGAATGATGATGATCTCAACGGCAAAAAGCACCATCTTTCTCTTCTGCCTTGCCGCACGTCTTGATGTTCTTCCAGTTGCCATAATACCTTCTCCTCTTTTCTTTCATTCCGCGCTCTTCCTGAGGAAGTGCTTCAAAATGCACAGATCCTGACGGAATATCGCTGCTTTTAAGGCACTTCCTTAGTATGCGTTTTTATTAATAAATCCTGTAAAAAACGTCATCAGGATTATTTTCAAATCAAACCCAAGGGTCCAGTTTTCAATATAGAAGAGGTCATATTCAACCCGCTTCCGAATGGAAGTGTCCCCCCGCAGGCCGTTGACCTGCGCCCAGCCGGTAAGCCCCGGTCTGACCTGATGCTTCACCATATATCTGGGAATCTCTTCCTTAAATTTTTCCACGAAAAGCGGCCGCTCCGGTCTGGGACCCACCAGGCTCATGTCCCCTTTCAATATATTGAACAGCTGAGGCAGCTCGTCGATGCTGGTACGCCTCAAAATCTTTCCCACCGGAGTTACTCTCGGGTCATTCCGCACGGTCCACGCCCTCTTCTCCTCTCCGGGAGACTGCCGTTCCATGCTGCGGAATTTATACATGTAAAAGGTTTTGTTGTGCAGCCCTACCCTTTCCTGCTTGAAGATAACCGGCCCGGGACTGGTGAGCTTCACCAGCACAGCCGCAAGAAACATTATCGGAGATGTAATCACAATTCCAACCAACGCGCCCACAACGTCCGTTATCCGCTTCATGATGATATTTCCCGTGTTCGTCAGCGGCACATAGCGGATGTTAATCACTGGAAGTCCCATCAGGTCCTCCGTATAAGGCTTCGTAGGTATCAGGCTGTTGTAGTCCGGGATGAATTTGGTGTGCACGCCTGATTTCTCGCAGACGGAAACAATATTTTCCAGGTGGTGATAGTCCTTCAGGGACAGGGAAATGGCGATTTCATCCAGCTTGTTTTCCGGAAGAATCACTTCCAGGTTCCCAAGCCTGCCCAGCACCTTGACTCCCTTGTAAACCGTTCCCGCAGGCACATGGTCATCCAGAATTCCGCAGGCCACATACCCCCACTGAGGGTTGTCCTTCAGCCTGTCAATATATTCCTCCGCCGCCCGGGAATACCCTACCAGAAGGATATGTTTCAGGTTATAGCCTTTGCTTCGGATGGTACGAAGCCCCTTTCGCAAAGCGAGTCTGAAGCACGAAGTAAAAAACACGTTGAACAGATAAAACAATACCATTACCGAACGCGAGTAGTTGATTTCCCGTATAATCATATACAGTATAATAATCAGCGTCACAATCCCAATGGTATTCGCCTTGACAATCCCGTAAATCTCAAAGCGCCGCCTCACTGTCCGTTTGGGAGCATATACACTGCAGGCATAGTACATGAACATATAAATCGGCACAATAAAGGGCAGCAACATAACGTACTCGCCCGCAGGCAATACACCGATTCCCGGCCCGTCTTCCAGTACATAAAATTTAAAATAATAGGCCGACATAAATGAAGCCGCCGTAACAGCGGCATCCAAGATTACCATCGATCGGTTAAATACTTTCTGATTATCCTTTATCATAAGCGCCACCTACGGTAATACCTTACAATATTATTATGAAAAAAACAACTTAGGATTTTATGAAGCCGATTCTTAAGATTTCTTAAGAATGCGCAGAAGATTCAGGTAAAGCTGCCACTGAATGGCAAGGTAATTTTTGAGATTTTCCCGATGGAATGCGGTTTTGCGGGTTCTTCCCGTTTTGGATAAGGATTTCTTAACGCCTTCGGCCAGACCCTTCAGATACAGACTTCCCATGCCTTTTTTACAAAAAAATAAGAATTTGACAAAAAAGCCCGCCAGAAGAAAAGGTAAATTCCAGAGAAGCTGAAGCGCAGGCATGTTTTTCGCAATGACATACACACTGTTGGCGGCAGCCTGAACGGTTTTCCACTCATTATAGCGGGAGCCGGTGGATGCACTGCCGTAGTGGATAACCTCCGCAGCGGGGGCATAGGAATTCCGATAGCCGTGAATCCTGGCACGGTATCCGATATCCAGGTCCTCCAGATAGGCAAAATGTGCCTCGTCAAAGAGGCCGATTTTCTCAAAGACACTTTTCCTGTAGATTGCCGCGCCGCCGCAGGCGGAGAAAATTTCCGCGGGCCGGCTGTACGCGGAGGCAGGCTTCCCCTTGCCCCGGGAATAGGCCCAGCCCAGGACACAGTACCTGTCTCCGGCGCCGTCCAGAAGCTCCGGTTTATCCCACATCAGCATCCGCGCGCTGACCGAAAACAGGGACGGATTCCCTTCAATTGCGTCATACAGGGCGCGGACAAAGCCGGGGTATGCCTTTGTGTCGTTATTAAGGAGAATAACATACGGTGTATCGGATGCTTTGATTCCCACATTTACGGCATGGCAGAAGCCGGTATTCTCAGGGAGGGCAATCACAGATACCTGAGGAAACCGGTCTTTCAGCAGCTCCAGGCTGCCGTCCTTTGAGCCGTTGTCCACGATCAGGACCCTGTAACCGGGCGCGTTTTCCTGGGCTTGCAGGGCTTCCAGGCATTCTTTCAGGAATCCGGCTCCGTTGTAATTTGGAATGATTACAGTGATTTGCATCATTTTATGCACCTTTTTATTTGATGTTTCCAAAAATGATAGCATATTATCCCATGGTTTGCAACAGCTGAAAGCCAGATGCCCTGCCATTTCCTTATTCAAAGTAATCCCCTGTAAACTCCACCAGTACGGCGCTGGCTACCCCCTGGATTCCGGACAGGGCTGTGACAAAGGCGGAATTTTCACCCTTCAGCCGCACCTCGTAAGTAAGCTCCGTAACTCCTTTGGCACTTGTCCGGTTTTTCAGAACCTTCCTGACAGGCTCCACTTCCCTCCTTACCGCCTCCGCCGCGCTTTCTTCGTATTTCACAATCAGCAGGTACTGGTGCTTCCGGTTCCGTATCTTCACCAGCAGAATATAAACCGCGGCCACAAACATAGTACCCATGATGGAAATCATATAAAGTCCCGCCCCGCAGGTCACACCCACTGCCACCGTCCAGAACAGGAACCCCACATCCAGGGGATCCTTCACCGCGGTACGGTATCTCACAATGGAAAGCGCACCCACCATACCCAGGGAAAGCACAACATTGGAGCTGATCACAATCACCATAAAGCAGGTGACCAGGCTGGTCATTACCAGCAGAATATTGAAATTATTATTATAGATAACCCCCTTATAGAATCCCCGGTATACCGCATATACAATCATACCGCACAGGAACGCCGCCAGCATGGACATGATGAATCCATTCACCGTAAGATTTCCCGTTTCTTCCAGAAAACCCTTTTTAAAAATATCCGAAAAAGTTGTCACCTTGCCAAAATCCTCCTTTTTTGATTTCTGCACATCACATATTTGGAGACAGCGCATTTATCCGTCATGGCTGTCTTCAGAACCTGGTAAACCGCGTCAGGCAGAAAATCGTCGTATTTTATCTCCAGGACCATGAGTCCAGGCTCTACCGCCCGTACTACCTCATAACGGCCGGAAAACATATCGCATTCGTTCACCGACGCGGAGATATCCTTGTCGAACGTGATTCTCACATTCCCCTGCTCCGTCACATAGGCCTCCCGCAGATATTCCACCGCCACCACCGGCTTCAAAAGTCTGGTCTGATGGAGGGCGTACACCTCCCTGCACAGGCTTTCCGGGCGGGACAACAGGAAATCATACGCCCCCGCCAGCATGGAATCATACTCCGCCCTGCTGATCCCTGCGCTGTCTTTCGATATGTATTCTCCGTATTTCCGTTTGCATTCCAGACTGATTTTCCTGTCCTCCCTGTTATAGCAGCGCAGCCTGTATTTTTTTCGGAAGCGAATACCCGCCTCTTTCTCTTCCAGCGCCGAATGATAGATATCGTCCAGATACAGGCTGCTGATCAGATAGCCGTCCTCATCCTTCATATTGGGATCCGCCCCGGCTACTGTATTCAGCCTGCTGCGAAGCGTATGATATACGCTGTCATTGATATAATATTTTATTTCATGCCGCAGCCGATGTCCAAGATATTCCATATAAATTTCCTGTTTCCTTTCTGCCCCGCACCACCTTCACGCAATTCTTGCGCCGCCCCTATTCGATAGTAAATTCCATCAGGCCAAATACGAACAATCCGTCTTTGCTGACATGTTCCAGGCTTAGCTGCTCATTGTCCTGATCGTCTATAGCAGTCACCTTCACGTAAAAGGTTCCTTTCGGCAATCCTGCTTCCAGGATATATGTGGTCTGCAAGATATCCTTCTGTTCAAAGAGCAGGTTCCGCATTTGAGGGTCCTCATAAACCTGAATTTTATAGGTAACAGGGCGATCCTTGTAGGAACAGGACGCATCCCACGCAAATCTGACAGAGCCATCCGGCAGTTTCTCCGGTTTTGCAAGAAACACAGGCGCCGGATAATCGGCAGCTTTCCGAAATGCCTCGTAGTTTTCAAGGATTCCGCCATACATGCCGTCTATATAGGAAACCAGCTCATCCGGCGGCATCTCCAGATAATCCACATCCGGGTACACCGGCAGCGTCTTCTCCAATGCCGGTTTATAGGAATCCACCAGTTCTGTCACCTTACGTTCCGTAACAACAGCCTCCAACAGCTCCTTCATTTTGCCGTCCACCTTCTCCAGGCTTCCTTCCAGGCGCAGATATCTGCGATGCAATATCCCGGTATTCAATGTCTGAATCCCCCGAAGGCAGTCAGGCTGACTGAAGGTCGACCTGCGTTCCCCATACCGGAGCGCTCCGTCAAAATCCCATGGAATGAAATACCATGTAAGCGTATTTTCCGGGCTGTAAAGAATATAATTGTGATTAATGATATCTTCATTTCCCATCAACAGGTTAAAGGCAAGCCAGGTCAGATAATTCTCCTCATCAAAATAGGTATGGAATATTTCCCCAAAATCCGCGGCGGTATCATTGACGGCCGCCAGCATATCCAGGAGTTTGCCGTGATCCGATCCCTCCCGGATAGACAGAACCGTCTCAAAATCCTCTTCCGAATATTCCGGATCATCCACATTCCGAAGTACCTCGCTCATCGCAAAGCTGAAATCTCTGGCTTTATACATGACCGCACTGCTGCTCAGGCCCCGGGCTTCCAGATATGTCTTATTTGGCTGTTCCATCTCTGTATACAATCCGTAACAGCGAAATTCCTGTTCCTCCTCCGGCAGCGAGGCATCCCTGATCCACAGCCTCATAAAATAAGTCCGAAATCCCGCAATATTGTCAATCTGTGCCAGTAAATCTGTCTGCAGCTTCGTCGCTATCCTGGAATCATCCCCCGCGTGTTTATTGATATTCAGGCTTTTCTGTCCCAAAAAGGTTCCGGCCTCATCGTCCAGTTTCACATTATAGCTTTTATAAGCGGCCCCTCTGGAAGAATTCCCCCGCACCCGTATGGTTGCGTTTTTCTGGTTCAGATCCAACAGCGGATCCGGCTTCTGCCCTTCCTCCAATATCTGGATATTGCAGTTCAGGACCGGGTTATAGCTGTGATCCCTGGCCGTGTGGAGTCCGAAGGAAGAGAAGTCAAGCATCTCTCCGTCGGCATCCCTGGTGGGGAACACACTGATATACACATCATAGAGACTGCTGTTCTGCTCATAGATACTCTTATCCTCATGCAGCCCGGCCCCGTTTGCGGACCCGATCTCCCATTCCTCCAGGGAAACGGCGCCTGTCCGGGTATCCGCAGATTCTATTGGAATCCGCGAATTGATATACAGAATCCCAAATACCGTTGCCGCAGCCGCCGTTACTAGGAACAGCAGCAGCTTCTCATTTCTTTTCATCCAATTCATATCAATCCTCCCTGTCATGCGTCCTGCCGAAACATGCTTTCCACGTCTCTATCCGGCCGCTCCGCCCTGCCGGGTATGGAACCGTCCGCCGTCTCATCTCCTGCACAGCAGAAACGCATCCAGATGGGCCAGCCGGTACCGAAGCCTCCAAAAGGACAGGATCCAGCCGCACACACCTCCTGCCAGCAGGGGCAGGCCATACAGCGGCCTGCCGAACACACATGCCGTCACAGCCAGCACCGCGGTCACAAGCAGGAAGACGCAGGGTCCGATGCAGGCGCCCGTATGGTCTTCAAAATAATACAGGAATATCACGGTAAAATACATGCAAAACACCGTGTAAACCCCCATGCTCAATATCATGAACATGTTCAGCACCTGGGGGCCAATTCCCAGATACGGAAAGAATACATTCGCCAGGCAGATCAAAACCACTGTAATGATCAGCTGTACCTCATACACAAAGAACAGCTGATAACGGATGATATGGTTCATATTCTCCCGCTCCTTCTCAATCCTGGCATAGGAACCCTCATTCAGCACTGACAGGTACGCCACATATTTGTCAAAAAATGCCGTCTCCGCCTTGACCACAAATATCACCAACGCCGACATGTTTACAGCGATAGCCATGAACATTGCAAGGTCATAGACAGGGGCGGTCCTGAAGATGCTGACCTGCTCTTTCATATCCGAAAATCCCCAATAAATCATTGTGGCGATATAAAATCCCAGCATATAGGCGAAGCCGCTGACCGTCAGTCTGGGATATCGTATAAAATACTTCAGGAAAGCAAAATACTCAGGCCCCGGCTTTCCAAACGCTTTCACACACCAGAATAACAGCAGCAGCAATACCAGAAAATAGCCGCATGTCAGCCCCAGGCATGCCGCCGGCACCACAGGCCAGTCCCAGATATGGGTACCGGCCAGATAGATGGCCGCCGCCGCAAGCAGTCCCACAAAATAGCTGAAGGTCACTTCCTTATACTGTTTTAATGCCGACACATATGTCATAATATTACAGGTATTGGTAACCATAATGCCAAGGCAGTAATACATCACCAGGAAATACAGCGGCACCCCACTGCGGGTATACATTCCGAAACACAGCAGAGCCATGGCGATACCAGACACAGCGGTCCCCGCCGCCAGTGTGCCGAAAACCGAGGCACACAGCTCCCTTTCCTCCTCCCGAAACACACAGTCCGAAATATAGCGCGACAGGGTGGTGTTAAAAAAGGCCGAAACCAGAATAGAAATCAGAAATACATATGTAAAGGAAGAGATAAAGAACCGGCCCTCCAGCTCCGAAATCCCCGCCCTGTCCATCAGAAATTTCAGTGCCAGAATCAAAACAGCCGCCAGAACAGAAGGTCCGATAGCCGTCATAGTGGCATAAATGCTCCCCCAGATATTCGCCGCAAGGGTTTTCCGCCCGTATATCTTCCTTAATTCAAATCCTATTCCTGCCATTTTTCAGCCTCCATCTCTTCATACAACCTGTAAAACGCTTTCAGCATGGCCCTCCTGCTGTAAAACCGTTCCACTCTTTTCCTTCCCGTACTGCCCATGGCCTGCCGCATCCCGGGGTTCTGGATACAACGGATTATGGCATCCGCCATGGCCTCGCTGTCCATAACCGGCACCACCAGCCCGGCAGGCCCCAGGTTATCCCCCTCCTCCCCTTCCAGAAGCGCCCTGCAGTTTCCCACATTGGTGGCAACGAATGGAATCTCCGCCGCCATCCCCTCCAGGATCGCCAGAGGCTGCCCCTCGCTGATGCTGGACAGCACCAACAGGTCAATGTCCGGCAAATGCTCTTTCACATTCACCTGCCCCAGGAATTCCACATCCGGCGTCCCCAGTTCTTCCAGAAGCTCCATGCATTCCTCATAATATTCCGGATTCTCTCTGCAGTTTCCCATAATCTTCAGGCGCACCCCTGGCTTTGCCTGCTTCACAAGGTCAAAGGTCAGCAGCATTGTCTTCACATCCTTGATAGGGACCACCCTCAGCACTGCCCCTATTGTAAATCCCTCTGCCCCGACCCGCTTTTCCTTCCGGCATGCATCGTATTCCGCCGCCTCCACACCGTTTGGGATAAGCACGATCTTATCCGCCGGGCAGTTCAGTTCTATCTGCAGGGAACGGTTCACCCCGAACAGCGTGGTGACATACCTCGCCTGCCGGTACGCAATATAGGACAGCTTTTTGAAAAACTGGATCCAGACCTCCTTGAAATCCCCGGCCACCCACTGGGAGCGGATGATATCCTCCTCCCGTTCCCTGGTATAGATACCGTGTTCCGACAGAAGAAATGGCTTCCCATTGATATAAGAAGCACAGCTTCCAAGAATCCCCGCATACCCTGTGGACACGGAATGATAGATATCCGCCTGTGGAATCTCCTCGGAGAGAAGCTGCATCAGGGGAAAATAAATGCCCCTCAGATTCCACAGAAAATGGTTGAACACCTTTTGAGAACCCTGCCTCTTATATTCCTCCAGGCAGATCTCAAAAAAGGACTGGCTCATCAGCACATCCCCCATCCGCCTGCGGTATTTTCTGATGAATTCCAGGATGCTGGTCCAGTCTATCTGCTCCTCCGGGCCCATCAGCAGATTCCTCAGGATTTCCTTTCCCCCCCGGGACAGCCCCGCCTTACGGCGGCTCCTGGCAAAATGCCCGTCTCCCAGGTAGCAGGTGCGGATCTCTTTCACATTTCCGGGTATTTGATAAGCATATTCACACATTTCCTCCCTGGTAGTAGCAATGGACCAGACAATAAAATCCACGTCCTGAAATTCACTGCACAGCATCTGTATCCACCCGGAAACCCCTCCCGGCACATAGGGATAGCATCCCTCACAAATCATGCATACGCGCATCGCTTTTCCTCCTATTTCAGGTTCCGCATCCGTTAACGGGAATCCTTCATCGTAATCACCGCGTGATTCTGCCGCAGGCGGAGCAGATAGTAATTTTCGCCTGCCTTTTCATAGTCAAGCCCTTCCGCTTCCCGGATCTCGCCCTCCGTCCGGAAAAAGAAAGCCTGCCCCAATATAATGTTGCTGCAGTCAATCTCTATGGTGTCTCCCTCCCTGTTCCAGGCATAGGACAGCCCCAGATAACTCTTCAGGTCGTCTCCTGTCCGGGATAAAACCCTGCCCTCCAGCCAGGGAGTCCGGTTCAGCACGTCTGTCTCGAACCGGGCTATCTGCTCCTTATCAGAATCCCAGGAAGCGGTCCCTTCATCCTCCGCGATCAGCGTATTGATATCGAATACATGGGAAACCATCCCGTAAGCCCCCAGCACAGACGCGATAGAGAACAGGTTTCCCTCCTCCAGGGAATTACCCCGGGTGGCCGCGGGAAATTCCAGATACTCCTTATCGCAGGAAAAACCTGCCTTCTCTCCGTCGAGTGACGTTCGGACGGCCCTGATCTGTGTCCCGGGGATTGCAAGCAATTCCTCCCTGAAACGGCCTGCCTGCATCGCCAGCCCCCTTATCTCATATTTGACAAATACCGAACGGAATTCCTCGATAAACCCCTGATTATAGAAAATATCCCCTGTGTCTTTACAGTTTACCGCGTACACCAGCTCTCCGTCGAACTGAAGCGCGGATTTGCCGATGGTGGCGAACAGGCTGTCATTGATTTCCGGAAAGCTGTCTTCTGAGGAAGCTGCCGCCAGCACAGAGGATGTATAGGGAGTCCGCGTCCGCAGGGACATCCCCTGGAAAGCGGGCCATACCACATCCCGGACAAAGCTTTCCGTGGAGCAGCCGTACATCCGCATGCACGCCTTATCATTGAGAAAGGTAATCATGGGAAAATTATCCAGAAATACTGTCTTCACCCCCAGAACCGGATAGAGAAAATCCCCCTCCAGGGCGCCCACCATACCGGTCAGCAGTCCCGCGCACCGGATATCGGACAGAAAAGTCCCGTTGACCAGGCCGATCCTCCCCTCCCCGTAATCCATGGTATATAGTACCGGGACATTGCTTTCCGCATCCCGGATATAGACCTTCGCCTCCCTGTCTACGGCCAGCCAGGTACATAGATTATATCCCTCATACACCATCTCCTCCGCCTGTACAGGCCAGAACGCCTCCTCAAAACGAAGCCTGTTATAATTATCCCGGATGGACTTCTCACGGATCCCCAGAACAGGCCAGAGATAGGAGTCCTCGCTCCCCTCCGGCAGCCCGGCGGCCAGCACCGCCTTTCCGCCCCGGGCGAGAAAAGCCTCCAGCTTCACCAGATCCGTATGGCTGCCTACGGAATCCACGCAGAAAACCACCAGCTCTTCCCTGCCCAGCCTCTCCGGATCCAGATAGGCTTCCTCTATAATAATATAATGCAGGTTCTCAAAAATCTGCCTCACATTAGCCAGGATACCGCCGCCGGCCTCATCATGAGCCTCTTCGCCGGCCCTGTCCTCCCCCACCAGCCATACCCGCGGCCTGGCGCTGTCCTCCATGTGCCTGGCCCGGGTAAATTCCTTAGCCTCCTCCTGCATATTCATGATCTGGATATGCTCTGCCCGTTCCTCGTTGATATTATAGATAATGAAAATACAGCTCACCACTGTCACGAGCAGCAGCACATACAGCAGTCTCTTCCATGACAACATCTTCTTACCCTCTCCGGATCCAAAAACGCAGTTTTTCCAACCCTTCTGCCGAAAGGCGCACCTGCCGGTCCCCCCTCAGCTCCGCAATACAGACCTGAAACCGCTCTTTCTCTCTGCGGCTTTAATACATCTCCGCCATCTTCATATAGCATTCCTCGCTCCGCAGCCTTTCCCGCTTCTGCTCCCAGATCCGCTCCGCTTCCTGAAAACATCCTGTCTCGATAAGGTAAACCAGCCATGCCCGGTAATCCTGATCCGCCAGAAGGCTGTCGTCCTCCGAAGCCTGCCGCTGCGCCAGGCTGCAGTATTTCTTCCGATACATTTC
Organism: uncultured Lachnospiraceae bacterium; assembly: GCA_947385785.1. Taxonomy (GTDB): domain Bacteria; phylum Bacillota; class Clostridia; order Lachnospirales; family Lachnospiraceae; genus Acetatifactor. Next base: position 2,681 of record CANDMH010000049.1, on the reverse strand, counting down.
CTGTTCCCTGCCGGAGAGGACCTGGCTTTCAATGAGCTTCCGCAAAGCCCGGCATGCGGCCCGGCATTTTTTTCGGCTCTCCCGATCCTCCTCATAAGCCCTGCGGCTCTCCTGCCATTCCCGCTGCAGCAACCGATATACCTCCATCCTGGTAGCCGCCACATAATGTACAGATTCCGAATCCTCATCCCGCTCCGCCGCCAGCAGCGGCCTGTAATTTTCATTGATGTCACGCTTGAGCTGCCGCAGAAGCAATGCCCGCTTCTCCCGGTTTTCATTTACAGCCATGGCATCTTCCACCGGTACCACATCCAGCTCTTCTTTTATATTAGGATGCTCCTCCATCCTCGCAATACTGTTGCGGCAGGTCAGGGAATCCCTGTCATACTTCTCCCCTCCGAAGAACTTCCCTGCCACAAGGGGCAAAAAATAAAGAATAAAACCCAGTCCCGGCAGAAACAGGAAAAGAACAGCCGCCCCTGCCCCCTCCCGCCGGACTGCCCTGCAGATAGCATAAACCGCTGTCAGGAGCGCATTCCCAATCAGCAACACAATCAAAAAAGCTTCCATTACTTTTCCCCCGAATTTTCAAACACGGCAGTGACAGCAAGGGTTATGTGGCTCTCTTCCAGACGTTTCTGCAGATACGCCGCTTCCTCTGTCCCCGTATTATTCAGCAGCACATAGAGCCTGCCGTCCTCTCCAATTCCCAGATAATCCGTGGTACGCAGTTTCTCGGACACAGCCCTGTATCCGTCCCTCCAGTCCCCTTCACACAGAATCTGTGCCACGCAGCAGCTGGCCAGATGCTTTTCTTCCTTCTCCCGGGCCAGGGCCACATTTCCGCGGAAAGCCTCCGGCTTCAGCACATCGGTCCCCTCCACATAAAGCTCTTCCCTGACCAGGGTTTCGTAATCCAAAGCCCTTCCCACGGATTCCTGCAGCAGCAGAGAGAGCGTTTTTAAGAGATTCGTGTAATACAAAGTCTGGCTGGTATAGGGCAGGGATTTGATCAAAATAACCGCCACGCATTTCTTCTGATAGTGGATCGGCAGTACCGCGGCGGGTTCTCCCTTCCACACATCCCCCTGGTACAGCTCCCCGGCCTTCATACAGGCCCGGACCGCCGGCAGGCCGGAGATGTCCCAGCTCTTCCCCTTCTGTACCGATGCCTCATTCAGCGCATTGGCCAGGCGAAGATAGGGGCTGTTTTCCTTCACCAGGTAGACCGCCGTCGTATCCGTATGCATCATCTCCGAAATAATATGTACGATCTCCATGAAAATCCGATCCGGCTGCAGCACCATCAGACGCCTGATTACCTGGTAAAGCCTGGGAAAACCGGACTTGGAATCCAGAATCCGTTCCTCGTATTCGTTTTTAATCATGACATTCTCATCATCGATCTGCTTCAGCTCCTCGTATTCTTCCCTGCACACTTCCAGTTCCCTGCCTGCGTCCCGCAGCTCCTCCCGAAGCATATCCGCCGTATAGCTGACCACCAGTCCCAGAAAGACAAATTCCATGATCTTCAGCACACTGCCCGCATAAGAATAAAAATTCGTCATCTCCAGAATACTCAGGTTCTGCAGGTACAGGTAAGCTCCCCCGGCCAGTATCACAGCCAGGGCGCTCTGGCGGATTCCCAGGAAGACCGATATCAGGATCACATAGATGGTCAGCCAGTCAATCCTGGAAAACAGGCTGTGGGAAGCGCTGCCGTAACAGGCCGCAAAAAAACAGGCGAATACCACGACATTCTCCAATGTCCTGCGCAGGGCAGCCGGAAATCTGCCTTTCTTCCTCTTCCTTCCCTCTTCCTTCTTCCGCGCAAAAGCGATTTCGCCTGCTGCCAGCTGGTCCTCCAGATTTCGGAAATCCGTCCATTCCAGTTCCTTCTTGATCCGGCTGTTATCGCCAAACGCCCCCGCCATGCCTTCCACCCAATCAATGTATCGTTTCTTTTCGTTCTTTTCTTCTACAATCTCATACAGGTGCCTTCTGCTGATCCTGCTGCTGCCCGCAATATTATAGACACCGGGCTTTCCCGCTTCCATGATGCGCTCTATCCCGTCCACAAAATCCGACACATGCAGGGGCTGCAGGCTGTCGTCCGCAAGCTGCAGGCCCTCTTTTCCGCTTACAATGTCCGAGTAGATCCTGCTCAGGAAATCCTTCCCCCCTTCCCGTGCCTGACCGGAATAGAGCAGGGAAGCCCGGGCCACCGCTCCTTCCAGCCCAAACTGCCTTTCGTAGAGCAAAAACATCTGTTCCTCCCTGGCAAAACGGATTCCCCTCCCGCCGGCCGGCGTAAGCTCCTGCTCTTCCTCCGCCGGCCTCTCCCGGTCCCCATAGACTTCGGTTGAGGACAGCAGGAGCAGCCTGGATCCCTTCTGTTCCGACAAGGCCTACAGTGTCTGCGCCAGCAGCGCCACGTCCCCCTCCCCTTCCCTCTCCAGACAGGTAATGTCCATGAAATAAACTCCAGCAAATACCACCCAATCCGGCGAAATGGACTTGAGGACCTTTCCCAAATTGCCTCCCTGCAGGGAAACCCGGTAGTACCTGTGCCTTACCCGCTCCATCATGCCCTGAGAAAATTCCCCGGACGCCAGCAAACAGACATCGTTCCCTTCCTTATCCATCCGCTCCAGAAACGTTTCCCACAGCTGGTCCTTTGT
>CANDMH010000048.1 GCA_947385785.1 uncultured Lachnospiraceae bacterium | reverse complement strand
GGAGGTTTACTGTGTGCCTGCACCTGGCACACTGGGATGCACACAAACCCGCAAGGGAAGCGGGTTTGGTACACAGTTGTCAAAGTAATCATTCTGATTACTTGGGATTTCGTGCAGGAGAGCACGAAACGTCTCGCGGTGCCACAAAGTCCAGTTTGAAGACTTTCAAAGTAAGAAATTTTCTCCCGGAATTCTCTGCCATAAAAGCATGAGACTTATTTGGAAACGAATAACCGGCGAAATACCGACCTGTTTGAGTTACATAAACTCTCTTTGACCGTGAATAGTAACACATTCATTGCAATTTTGGGAAAATAGCCTGATAAGTATTGTCAATGGGAAGCGGGCAGGGTATAATGTTGAAACAAGGATGCGGAGTCAATTACTGACTTTATACACGCCGGAGTGCAGATTCCCCTGATTCCGCAGACGGGGGATTCCTGTCAGGCGGCACTGAAGACAGCGGATAATATGCCGTGCGAAGCGAAGTCTTCCGGGAGGAACAGAGTTGTCTGGATGGATGAGGACGGAAAGCAGTTGTTTGAGAAGTAATTTACATAAGAGGCAGGGAGATTTGAAATGCGGATCGTAATTGTGGATGATAATATACGGTTTGCCGAAGAGATGATTTATACATTGAACAGATTCTTTACTGAGAAAGAGGAAGATGTGCAGATCTGTCAAATGGAAGGGACAGAGCTTCTGGAAAAGCTGGATAAGGGTCCGTTCTGTGATGTATGTCTGCTGGACGTGGAGATGCCGGGAATGGACGGGATTTCGTTGGGGCAGGGAATACGGAAACGCAGCGATAGGGTCAGGATTGTTTATCTTACGGCACATGAGAAGTATGCAATCCCGAGTTACGATGTAAGAGCGTATGGATATATATTGAAAGGGGATTACCGGGAGAAATTGCCGGAATTGTTGATGCGCGTTCTGGAAGAAGAGCGGGAGAAACAGACAGAATATTATAGAAGCATGGCGGGAAAAGAGGGATATAAGATACTGCTGTCTGATATTTTATATTTGGAAAAAGACAAAAAATATGTGTATTTTCACTGTAAGGAGGGAAGGACATACCGCGAGAGGGAGACGATGGAGAATATTATGCAGCGGCTTCCGGAAGACAGATTTGCTGTTATTGATAAAGGTATTGTTGTTAATCTGGGACATGTAACGGAATGTAGAGAAAATACCCTTACCATGCGGGATAAAACACAACAGCATGTCAGCAGACGGGCATGGCCGGGTGTAATAGCAAAATTAAAGGATTGTTGGTGATAGAGCAATGGAAGGGTTCTATTATATATGTGATTTCCTGAATACGGCTGTGCAGATATGGTTTGTGCTTCAGCTGGCGGATGGGCTGTTTGAGGCGAAAGTGACGGGGAAGCGGCTTTATATAGGGCAGGCGGTAGTGATTGGGGCGGTTGCTTTATTTAAGTCCGGAAATGATGTGTTATATAAGGTATTGTTTTCAAATGGTATGCTTGTTATTATGGCATTGTTGGTAGCCATTGGAGGGAGGCTGCTTTATGAGTTACGTTGTGTTGATGCTTTTTGTTATAATATATGGGGATTTACCCTGCTGGCGCTGATTGATTTCTTTGTACAGACTGCTGTATATCAGGTATTGAAGGAACAAGGGAGACAAACGGACATTCTTCTGTCCCTAGGTACAGAGAGAGGCTGTTACCTGCTGATGTTTGCGTTGTTGCTTATTCCTGTGGGAATCAAAGCAGGAAGCTGGTTGGCGCGATGGAGGGGGACAGTATTTCAATATCGAAAACAAGGGGGGTTGCTGCTGATCCCCATGTTCATCTGTATGGTATATTTTCAAAACATATATCTGTTTTATGATTCAGAGCAGCTACTTGGCAGTTGGAGATTGTTTGTACAGGGAGGCGCACTTTTATGTATACTATTTTGGATATATAGAGTAAAGAACAGGACGGATGAAGAAAACAGGATGCTGCAAATGAAAGTAGAAATGTTGGAAAGCAATTATCTGGCTCTCCGGCAGGTCTATGACGAGAAGGAGCTTCTGCTCCATGATATGAAGAACCATATGTATACTTTCAGAGATATACTCAGCAGGGGCGGTATGGCTGAAGCCCTGGAGTATATTGAGGAGATTCTGGGAGAATTGGGAAAATGCGGAAGTATGATTCAGACACATCATACAATGTTGGATCTGATTCTAAACAGGAAATTACAGGAAGCGCAGGCGGCAGGGATTCCTGTGCGCTGTGAATACGATGATATGAGCGGATTGGAGTTAACTACTATGGAACTATGTGCTTTGTTTGCCAATCTGCTGGATAATGCAATTGAGGCTAATGAGAGGTGCTCAGAGGAGACAGAACGCAGGCTGGAGGTGGAATGCAGGAGACGGGAAAGGATGTTGATTATAACCGTTCAGAATCGGATGACGGCAGAAGCCGCAGGAAAAGGTATTAGAATCTTGGAGAGGACAGAAAAGGATAAACCAGGACATGGTTATGGGATGAAAAGCATCCGAAAGGTAGTGAATAGCTACGGTGGAAGTATTGAAGCGGATATCAAGGGGAATTTATTTCAAATCAAAGTGTTGCTGAGCGGATTTGGGGAGTTTGGGCAGGCAGATACCGATTAAGGCAAAAAACAGACCGATTAAGGTCAGAGGGATGCAAAAGGGAAGCAGATGAAGTAAAATAATGTATCAATAAAAAAGTCAGAGGAGGCAATACATATGAGCAAAAATGAATTGAGAGAAGTAAGAAGGGGGATGTGCTCCGCAGCCGGAAATGCTGAAGTAGAACTGGCAGAACTGGAAAGGGTGCAAAAAGCCGGGAAGAAACCGGGCAGTGATTTAGGGACAATAACAGTTGGGTGTACTACTGTTTATTCTATTATTTGCTGTTAGATTTTTAATTCAGAGACTGCTGTTACGTTAAAATGGGAAATTGCGGGGAAGGGAACTATCGTTTTCCTTCCTCTTTGCCATACCAGAATAAAGGTGCCTGAAACAGGCAGGGAGAAGGGCATGGGGATAGATACAGAGATAGTACGCCTGAATACAGCACAGAAAGAAAGCATTGCAGACTGGGGAGACTTCGGCGGTTATTATGCCCACCTGGAAAACATATTTATGACTTTGGTAAAGGGAAGCCAGAGGAATAGGGAGATTCCGGAATTGTCGGCTGAGTACCGTGCTGCGTTTCGGAATCGGATGAAGCAGATTACCATGCGCACGTTGCTGTTTGAAATGGAGCTGAGCAGGGACTGCGGTGAATTAGTGGGAGAGAGTCCGGAGGAGCAGTACAGGTTTTTCGCGGATTCGCTGTTAAAAAGCCCAGCTTATCTAAGAGAGCTTTACGCGGAATATCCCCTGCTGTATCAGGATATGCTTCGCTGTCTGGAAGCGGCGGCCCGAAATCTACGGGAACTGCTGGATCGGTTCGCACTGGACAGGGAGGAATTAAACAGGAGATTCTTTCAGAGGAATCCATGCAATAGCATCAAAAGGATAGGGGGAGGAGATTCCGATGTCCATAACGGAGGCCGGACAGTCCATATTCTGGAGCTGGATAATGGAGAAAAGCTGGTCTATAAACCAAGGAGCCTGGCTGTGGATGAGGCATTTGGAATGTTTCTGCGGTGGAGCTGTGAAGGGATAGGGACGGAGTACTGGTGGAATCTTGTATGGGACAGAGGAGAATATGGATGGTGCGGATGGGTTGAGGAGACTCCCTGCCATTCCCGGGAGGAGCTGAGGCGCTATTATAGGAGGAACGGGATCCTTTTGGGGATTTGTTATCTCCTGGGATCGAGGGATTTGCATTACGAGAATGTGATTGCACATGGAGAGCACCCGGTGATCATCGATCTGGAGATGGGAGTCGGAGTTCAGGAAGGGGCAGGATCTGCGGGAATCGGTACCGGTGTGGAGCGTGCTTATCAGGAGTCTGTTCTGAGGACCGGTATTCTGCCTACCTATGCTTGGGATGCGTTGGGAAACGGCATTCATGTGGGGGCTGTGAACGCGGCAGGCGGCCAGACGGCGCCGTTCCTGGTTCCGGTAATCGTAGATCCGGGAACGGCCCGGATGCATGTGGAATACCGACAGCCGGCTACGAAACAGGGGAAGAATCTGGCTACGCTGGATGGAGTCTTTATTGAACCATGGGAATTTCTGGAGGATATGGAGGCCGGATTTGAAGAAATTTTTTCATTTCTGTGGGAAAAGCGAATGCTGGTGCTTTGGCATTTGGAATTATTTCAGGGGGTGAGGATCCGGTATCTGATACGGCAGACACAGGAGTATGCCATGCTGCTTACGGCAATGTACCATCCTGATTATATGACAGAAGAGGAGAAGAGAGAACGCCTGCTAACGGGAAGGCTGGCATGGGAGGGGAAAGAAGAAGGGAGCAGGGAAAAGTGGATCGCCGGACAGGAAGCGGCGGCGCTGAAGAACGGTGATATTCCTTATTTTTGGTATCTGTCGGAGGAGCCGGATTTGCAGGTCGGAAAGGGAGAACGGCTGGAGGGTTATTTCCGGGAGACGGCTTTGGACAGTATCAGAGACCGGCTGTCCAGGATGGGAAGGAAGGAGCTGGAACGGCAGAAGAAGTGGATCAGGACAGCGCTTTTGATGGGAGAGAGAAGCAGAGCGGTTTCCTCTCCTGAAGCGGATATGGCGGTTCCGTTGCCGAAGGGAGGAGCCGATAGGAGCAAAGTGCCTGGGCTGTGGGCGGCAGAGAGAATAGGAGACTTCCTTCTGGAGGAGGCTGTCCGGTCTGACGACGGCAGCGACGTGGGGTGGATCAGCATTCTGATGGCGGGATACCGGGAGCAGGCTTATCTGATCAGACCCATGGGATTGTATCTGTACGACGGCCTGGCCGGGGTGGCTGTGTTCCTGCAGCGGCTGGGTATCCGTACCGGAAAGCTGCGTTACCGGGAAATGGCGGAGGGGCTGATTGGGAAATTGTATGCCCATACCCTTGCATACAGAGACGGAAAACAGGACGCGGACATGCTGACAGGGGCTTTCTCAGGAGAAGCGTCCATTGCTTTTGCTTATATGCTTTTCTACGAGGCGGACAGGAAGCCGGAATATCTGGATTATCTGTATCGGCAGTGCCGGGCGGTTGCGGCAGGTTTGTCCGGAGACAGAGAATATGATGTGCTGGGAGGGAATGCAGGGGCGACATTGGTTTTACTGGAGGCTTATAAGCTGACCGGAAACCGCCGGTATATTCATTGGGCCAGGGAGGCCGGGGACTGCCTGTTGAATGCGGCGGAGAGATTTCCATGGGGGCTGGGATGGCGGAATCCGGTTCTGCAGATTCCGCTTACCGGTTTTGCCCATGGGGCCAGCGGGATGATGCTTGCTCTGGCGAAGCTGGGATATTATACAGGAGAGGAGAAATATCACCAGGCGGCATACCAGGCATACCTCTTCGAGGAACATTATTACGATGCGAAAGCCCGGGACTGGCAGGATCTTCGCGGATCAGGAAGCGCGGAGAATCATGGGAATCAGGCGTATAAGATGGCATGGTGCCATGGCTGGGGAGGCATTACAATGGCGAGACGGCTGGCGGAGAAGTATGCAGAAGGGGATCTGAAGGAGGCGCTGGGCCAGACGGTAGAGTTTATTCGGGAAAAGGAAGGGGCGATTGAGCTGGGGGAGACGTATTGCCTGTGCCATGGGAACTGCGGAAATGCAGCGATGTATTATGGAGTGCGGAATGAGAAGGGGCAGGAACTGTTGGAAAGGGTAGTGGCCGGATTGGAAGGGGCGGAAGATATTAGAAGCTGCCTTGGGATTCAGGAATGCGGCAGCTTCGGCCTGATGGGCGGAATTACGGGAATTGGGTATGCCTGTCTGTGCGGGGCGGAGGAATGTGGGAGATTATTGGGGGTTGAAATTTTGGATGGTATGTTACGTGATTAAGTGATATTGCATACCGATTAAGACCAAAAAGTGACCGATTAAGGCCACACGGTTGCGAAGAAGGGTATTAATCTGTATAATGTAGTCATCGGCCGATAGAAAATGATGATTAATCTGTAACGATTGTAATTAAGTATGCTGTTGCAGAATTCAGTTTTATGAAATCATTGATTTTAAGGTACTTTGCAGCTTATGGCATACCTAACTTGAATTCGTTATAGATTGATATTTTACGAAAGGAAGTAAAAGTATGAAACTAAAAAGATTAATATGTTCTGTAGTTTTGTCGGCAACGTTACTGTCATCTGTTGTGGCGGCGGCACCTTTGGCGAGCTGTAACCATATATGGACAGCAAAAGTTGTATCAACAGTTGATGTTGTGGTCGAAAGTAATCATCAATGTACGATATGTGGGGCAAGGATTGATCTATATAAGTTGGCTCCTGTATATGGATATCAATGTGTGCAATGTAATACTTGGAGGGGAGATACGAGTCAAGGAAATCCATACGGTGCAACATTTTCGAGGCATCCATGTTATAACTGAGTTGATATTGAGCCATATTGAGATCAAGTTTGTTTGAATTAAGTTTATGCATTGAGTGCAGAGATTTTGCACTCAATGCATATGTATGATTGAAACGACAAAAGGATAAAATAAACCTGAATTATTTACGCCAATATAAATTTGCCTAAAGCTGATAACAGCGCTTTTACAATTAGCAAAACCTGTTGATTAACCACTGAATAGCCCTAAAAAGGGCAGACTACCCCGAAGGGAATGATTTTTGCTTTTTTCGGGTGTCAAGGTTCCTGTTTTATATTCCAGCTGTACAGCCAGATCCCATATATTGCGGAAAGTTTCAAAGACTTCTTCTTTATAAGGGCTGTTGTTGCACAGCTTGCATTTCGTGTATCTGCCGGTATGGACCATCTATCTTCAACACCTTGGTCAGGTTGGGATAGTAGTCAAGGAATGACATCTGCTGTATGTTGGCATCATTTAGTACAAATGACATGGCAAAACCTCTATTGGTTGGTAGTTCTATTATGCCAGAAAAACAGCAGAATGTCCTGTTTTTGTAACAATATATTCGGTTTATTAAGGTACAAGTATTATTCCAAAAGTATAAGATTTTTGGGCGCTCTAACCATATTATTAAAAAACTACTTAAACAGGGGGTTTTGAAAAAATATATGAAATGTCATCGAGTATTCAACATATTAACAGCAGTTATATTCTGTATTGCACTGGTAATTACCGGCTGCGGGACAGGCAGTCAGGGAAGCGGTCCGGGGCAGGTATCCGGCAGCAGTGCTGAATCAGATACTGTGCAGAGGATGGCTTATAAGGAGATGCGGTATCTTCCGGAATTTGTTGATACATCAGAGAAGTATGGCGCATATACCACCAAAAGTGCCGGCTTTATAGATGATACATTTTATTTGATCAGAGGAGAGCGCCCGGGATACGGATACTATATAACGGACTGTCAGCTGACAGCATATACCGCTGACGGCGGGGAAGAAAGAGTAATTCTGGATATGTCGGACAGGGCGGATGCGGATGGAAGAATGCTGACAGCCGTACCGTTGAAGGACGGTTCGGTTATCGCACTGTTGAAAACAGGTATGGAAGTTTCTGATTCAGGCTATTGTCTGTATAAGGTAGATTCCGAGGGAAATGAAATTTATTCTAACGAGTATCCGGATATGGCAATTCCTGAAGGAGACCGGGATGCCAGACTTGCTGCGGACGGAGAGGGAAGATGCTGTCTGCTGGCCGACGGGGAGATTTTTCTTTTTGACGAACAGGGAAAAGCTTCCGGGAGGATAGATTTAAGCGGAAAAACGGTGACAGATATTGTATGCAGCAACAGCGGAACGATATATGTATATGAGATGTATACCAACCAGCTTACACCGATCAATTTCCAGACGGCCGGTCTGGGGGCAGAGTCATATTCTGTACCTGTAAGTACGTTAAGCGCAATTGCAGCAGGAGATACGGCAGACTTTCTCATATGCGACAATACAACCGTTTATCAATACAACTGTGAAGGTAAAGAGCTCACGCCGCTCTTTGACTTACAGGACAGCCAGATTTACGATGCCTCCTGCATTGAGGTTATAGGGGAGCTGAAGGATGGCAGGATTTTTCTGTTTTCCAGAGATGAGAAAGAGGAAACTACGGAAGCGGCGCTGCTGACTCCAAAACCTCTTGCTGAGTGTCCGGTGAAGGAGGTAGTGACGATAGGGACGGTTTATCCCAGCACCGATTTGTTAAACAATGTAGTCAGCTTTAACAGAAATCATCAGGATTTCAACGTAAGCATTATCAATTACTGTGTGGGCGGAAGAAGCTACGAGGAAGCACTTGAAGCGCTGAAGCTTGATCTTTCTATAGGAAAGGGACCGGATCTATGTGATCTGGATGATTTTCATGATGCGGAAAGCTTGTTTGCGGGCGGATGCTTTGCGGATTTATCTGGCTATTTGGATGAAAGCCATGAATATACAGAGGAGGATTTCATCAGGCAGGCGCTGGATACCTGTACCTGGCAGGAACAGCTTATGGCGATTCCGAAATATTTTAAGCTGCAGACCATAGCAGGAAGCCCGGAGGTTGTAGGGGCGACAGCGGGATGGGATATGGAAGGTCTGAAGGCGGCTGTTAACAGTCACCCGGATGCAATGATGGTGTTTGAGACCAGACCTTCTTCTTACATGTTTGATGTCTGTATCCGTAATATGCTGGAAGAATTTATAGATTTAGACAAGGGGAAAGCTGATTTTGATTCTTCAGGATATATTGATTTTCTGAATTTTATAAAAGAGCTGCCTGATAATTTTAATGAAAGTGAATGCTGGATAAATGGAAATGAATGGCTGAGGGAAGGGAGAGCGCTGCTTTCGGTCAGAGAAATAAGAAGGTTTACTGATTTGCAGGAGCTGGAAGCAGTATTTGGCGGCGAATATACCTGTATCGGTTACCCTTCTCCTCAAAAGGAACCGGATCATGTGATAACAGGTTTGGATGCATATGCTGTATCCGCCAATTCTCCGAATAAAGACAATGCCTGGAAGTTCCTGGAATGGTTCCACTCCACCCAGGGGGAAGAGGCATATGATTCTGTACTCAGAGGAGGGTTTCCTACCAGGATCGATGTGTTCGAACGGGAACTGCAGGAAGCTTCCGCTGAAACAGGCGCGCAGGAAAACAGGGGGGCCGCCTATTTTGCGGATGGAACGAGTATGAATTACCGGGAGATGACACCGGAGGAAAAGGAATTAATCTATTCTTTGATTGAGAGCGCGAGTCCGGAAAGGAGCGCAGAACATACTGTTCTGGAAATTATGAAGGAAGAGGCTGCTTACCTGTATGACGGCAGCAAGACGGCGGAGGAAGTGGCCGGGGTGACACAGAACAGAGTGCAGCTGTATCTGGATGAATGATGAGATGCTCAGGATATATTAGATAACAACCTTCATGCGTATGTTTATATACAGACATATGTTGTGAGGGTTGTTTTCTCCCAGAATTCCCAGTCATAGAAGTATGAGACTTATCTGGAAACGAATAACCGGTGAAATACCGGTTTATTTGTGTTATATAAACTCATTTTGACCGTGAAGAGTAACGTGTTATCGGAAGAATACGAAACAATATTGAGATTTTTATTGCTATTTGTCCTTATATCAGTTATTATAATAAGAAATGCTTTTGCACGGTGACGCGGCAGGTGCAGAATAAACCATAGTGGCAGGCTGTCCTGCGGTTGGTGGCAGACGGTATCGGTGCCACCGCATTGGAGCGCGGGAAGCTGCACCTGCTTCCTGATAATGCACGGAAAGTTATGGCAAGGACGAAAAAAGAAAGGAATTGAAGCGTATGGAATTACATATTACATGCATTCCCGGGGACGGTATCGGGCCGGAAATCATAGCGGAGGCGAAAAAGGTTCTGGAGAAGACGGCTTCCGTCTATGGACATAAGATGATTTTTGAAGATATTCTCATGGGCGGGGCCTCCATTGACGTGCATGGCGTTCCGCTGACAGAGGAAGCGGTTGAGAAAGCAAAAGCGGCGGATGCAGTGCTGATGGGGTCTATCGGCGGCGACACGACTACATCCCCATGGTACAAGCTTCCTCCGAATCTGCGCCCTGAGGCAGGGCTTCTGGCCATTCGGAAGGCTCTGAACCTGTTTGCAAACCTGCGGCCCGCCATTCTGTATGATGAACTGGCCGCTGCCTGTCCCCTGAAGGAGGAGATCAGCAAAGCAGGCTTTGACATGCTGATCATGCGGGAGCTCACCGGAGGACTGTATTTTGGCAAACGGAAAACCGTTGAAGAAAACGGTGTGCGCAAAGCCATCGATACCCTGACCTATGACGAGAACGAGATCCGCCGCATTGCAATCAAAGGCTTCGACATTGCCATGAAGCGCAGGAAGAAGGTTACCAGTGTGGACAAGGCCAATGTGCTGGATTCTTCCAGGCTTTGGAGAAAGGTTGTGGAGGAAGTGGCGAAGGATTATCCGGAAGTGAAGCTGGAGCATATGCTGGTGGACAACTGTGCCATGCAGCTGGTGAAGGACCCGGCCCAGTTCGACGTGATTTTGACCGAAAATATGTTCGGAGACATCCTGTCCGATGAAGCCAGTATGGTCACCGGCTCCATCGGGATGCTGGCCAGCGCCAGCTTAAACGACAGCAAATTCGGCCTCTATGAGCCCAGCCACGGTTCTGCCCCGGATATCGCAGGGAAGGACATTGCCAATCCCATTGCTACTGTGCTGAGCGCCGCCATGATGCTGCGCTACAGTTTCGACCTGGATAAAGAAGCCGATGCGATAGAAGCCGCGGTAAAGCAGGTGCTGAAGGACGGATACCGCACCGGAGATATCTATTCTGAGGGCTGCGAGAAGGTGGGCTGCAGCAGGATGGGGGATCTGCTGGCGGAGCGGATTTGCTGAAAACCATGAGCACAGATTCCGGTAATTCCCAGCAGGCTGTTCTTAAGGAGATTGATGTTTCATGGCAGGGAAAAGGTTATGGCAGTGGGGCGCTTGGCCTGTACTATAAATTTGGATTTCATGAAAACGGTGAGATGAACGATGAAGAAATTGTCTTAAAACTGCATTTGGTATAATTATTTTTTAGAAAGGGTGAGAAAAAGATGAGAAGTGATTCGGTAAAGACGGGCACCGCCCAGGCGCCCCACAGAAGTCTGTTTAACGCATTGGGCTATACGGAGGAGGAGCGGCAGCGCCCCCTGATTGGTATCGTATGTTCCTATAATGAAATCGTACCCGGCCACATGAACCTGGACAAGATTGCGGAGGCCGTGAAGATGGGCGTGGCCATGGCAGGCGGCACCCCCATCATGTTTCCGGCCATCGCGGTGTGCGACGGCATCGCCATGGGGCATGTGGGCATGAAATATTCCCTGGTGACCAGGGACCTGATTGCCGACAGCACGGAGTGTATGGCCCTGGCCCACGGCTTCGACGGCCTGGTGTGCATCCCCAACTGTGACAAGAACGTGCCGGGCCTGCTGATGGCGGCGGCCCGGGTGAATATCCCCACCATCTTCGTGTCCGGCGGCCCCATGATGGCAGGCCGCATCCACGGTCAGAAGAAGAGTCTGTCTTCCATGTTCGAGGCGGTGGGCAGCGTGGCGGCGGGCACTATGACCATGGAAGAGCTGTGTGAGTACGAGGAGAAGGTCTGTCCTACCTGCGGCTCCTGCTCCGGCATGTACACGGCCAATTCCATGAACTGTCTCACGGAAGCCATCGGCATGGGCCTGCGTGGCAACGGAACCATTCCTGCGGTATACTCCGAGCGTATCCGCCTGGCAAAGCATGCCGGTATGAAGATTATGGAGCTGGTGGAAAAGGATATCAAGCCCCGTGATATTATGACCGAAAAAGCGTTTATGAATGCGCTTACCGTGGATATGGCTCTGGGCTGTTCCACCAATTCCATGCTGCATCTGCCCGCCATTGCAAATGAGGCAGGGGTGGACCTGAATCTGGACATCGCCAACGAGCTGTCCGCGAAGACTCCCAATCTGTGCCACCTGGCGCCTGCAGGCCCCACTTATATGGAAGATCTGAATGAAGCAGGCGGCGTCTACGCGGTGATGAACGAACTGACGAAGAAAAATCTGCTGAATCTGGACTGCATGACGGTAAACGGCACCACCATCGGGGAGAATATCAAGAATTGCAGAAATCTGAACCCGGAGGTCATCCGTCCGGTGGAGAATCCTTATTCCGAGACCGGCGGCATCGCCATCCTGAAGGGCAACCTTGCCCCGGACAGCGGCGTGGTGAAGCGTTCCGCCGTGGTGCCCGAGATGCTGGTACACCAGGGGCCGGCCAGAGTCTTCGACTGCGAGGAAGACGCCATCGACGCCATCAAGGGCGGTAAAATCGTGGCAGGAGACGTGGTGGTCATCCGCTATGAAGGCCCCAAGGGCGGCCCGGGCATGCGCGAGATGCTGAATCCTACCTCAGCCATCGCGGGTATGGGACTCGGCTCCAGCGTGGCGTTGATTACCGACGGACGTTTCTCGGGTGCTTCCAGAGGCGCTTCTATCGGACATGTTTCTCCGGAAGCGGCAGTGGGCGGCCCCATTGCGCTGGTAGAAGAGGGTGATATCATAAGTATCAATATACCTGAAAATAAGCTGGACATTTTGGTCTCTGACGAAATCCTGGCCGAGAGACGCGCCAGATGGCAGCCTCGCGAGCCGAAAGTAACCACCGGCTACCTGACCAGATACCGTGAGCTGGTCACCAGCGGCAACCGCGGTGCGGTACTTGAAATCCGGAAGTAAGGAACAGGGAAGTGTCCGCAGACAACAGGAATCGCTTCGCGTCGCCTGCAATCGAGAGAAAACAAACACATGCGGAACCGGAATAGGAGAAAAATATGCAGTTAAACGGATCGGAAATTGTAGTAGAATGTTTGAAGGAGCAAAATGTAGACACCGTCTTCGGCTATCCCGGAGGCTCGATTCTCAATATATATGACGCCCTGTATAAGCACAGCGATGAAATCAGGCATATATTGACATCCCATGAGCAGGGAGCGGCCCATGCGGCGGACGGGTATGCCAGGGCTACCGGAAAGGTGGGTGTATGCATGGCTACCAGCGGACCCGGCGCGACGAATCTGGTAACCGGCATTGCCACGGCCTACATGGATTCTGTGCCCATGGTGGCAATCACGGCCAACGTGACGCTTCCCATGCTTGGAAAGGACAGTTTCCAGGAGGTGGATATCGCGGGTGTAACCATGCCCATTACAAAACACGGCTACATCGTAAAAAATGTGGAAGAACTGGCCGGTACCCTGAGAAGGGCATTTACCATCGCCAGAAGCGGCCGGCCCGGGCCGGTACTGGTGGATATTACCAAGGATGTGACGGCTGCGGTCTGCGAGTATACACCCATGCCTGTAAAGGCGCAGGAACGCACTTACCGCTGTACGGAGCAGGAACTGGAAGATGCGGCAATGCATATCATGGAAGCGAAGAAGCCCTACATTTATCTGGGCGGCGGCGCGGTCAGCTCGGGCGCCTTTGATGAGGTGGCGGAATTCGCGGAACTGATCGATGCGCCGGTATGCGATACCCTGATGGGCAAGGGGGCCTTTGACGGCAGAAGCGGGC
Source organism: uncultured Lachnospiraceae bacterium (assembly GCA_947385785.1). Taxonomy (GTDB): domain Bacteria; phylum Bacillota; class Clostridia; order Lachnospirales; family Lachnospiraceae; genus Acetatifactor. Next base: position 5,980 of record CANDMH010000048.1, on the reverse strand, counting down.
GCTATACGGGTATGATCGGTATGCACGGGACAAAAGCGTCCAACCTGGGAGTGAGCAGATGTGATCTGCTGATTGCCCTGGGAGCCAGATTTTCGGACCGTGTTATCGGAAATCCGAAAAAGTTTGCCAGGAACGCCCGGATTATCCACATTGATATCGACGTGGCTGAAATCAATAAAAATATCCGTGTGGATGCCAGCCTGGTGGGGGATCTGAAACTGGTGCTGCAGAATCTGAATAAAAAGCTGACAAAACAGGAACACGGCGAGTGGATGAAAGAAATCGCCGAATTGAAGGCGGAATACCCTCTGAAATATGATGATTCCCGCCTGTCCTGCCCTTATGTCATGGAAACCATAGACAGGGTGACCGGGGGAGAAGCACTGATTACCACGGATGTGGGACAGCATCAGATGTGGGCGGCACAGTATTACTGTTATACAAAGCCCCGCACCTTCCTGTCCTCCGGCGGACTGGGGACCATGGGATATGGTCTGGGGGCCTGTATCGGCGCGCAGCTGGGACAGCCGGATAAACTCTGCATCAACATTGCCGGGGACGGATGTTTCCGTATGAACATGAATGAGCTTGCAACGGCGAGCCGTTATAATATTCCGATTATACAGGTTGTAATCAATAACCATGTGCTTGGTATGGTGCGCCAGTGGCAGACCCTCTTTTACGGAAAACGTTACTCCCAGACTGTCCTCAATGACAGCGTTGACTTCTGTAAGGTGGCGGAGGCGTTGGGCTGCGCGGCTATCCGGGTGACGGAAAAAGAGGAGATGGCGCCTGCTCTGGAGAAGGCCATTGCCCTGAAGAAGCCGGTGCTGATCGAGTGCATGATTCCCGAGGACGACAAGGTATTCCCCATGGTTCCTGCGGGAGCGCCTATTGACGAAGTATTTGACGGGGACGATCTGGCGGCGCGCAGCTAAGGGTGATTCGCCTGGCTGCAAATCACTCCGGCGTGCAGTATAAAAGACGAAAGAGACAGTATCTGTCCGCAACTGCTGACTCGGACAGACACGGAATTTGAAGGTATGAAAAAAATAATTCGTTTTCTGGTATTATTTCTGTTTGGCGGCCTTGTGCTGGGAGCGGCCATGTTTTTTGCGCTTGCCATGTACTATCGCAACAATTTTCCGGTTAACACCTGGATCAACGGGGTGTATTGTACGGGAAAAACGGTGGAACAGGTAAATGAGGAGCTGGTAAACGCACAGGAAGCGTCCACGCTGCATGTGGTGGACGCTGACGGTGTCTCCTGGGAGATTGCCATGTCGGCGGCAGACGTCAGACCGGATTTCACTGCTGACCTGAAAAAATATCTAAAACAGAACGCTACATTTTACTGGCTTGAGAACCTGCAGCAGTCCGTACAAAGCGAACTGTCAGTGGGCAGTTATGTGATGGATGAAGGAAAACTGCAGGAATGCTTTGAGGCTCTTCCTTTTGTGGCAGCAGAGCGGGAGAGAACCCAGGGAGTATTTGTTCGCGATTCGGCGGATGGCTACTATCTTCAGGATGATAATTCCATGCGTCTGGACAGGGAAAAAGCGTTTGCCTATTTGAAAGACTGTCTTTCTGAAGGACGGACAACGATAGATTTTGTGGAAGGGGGCTGCTATGGAAATGTGCCGGACAGCGAGTCCGACCAGGCACAGCGGAAAATCTGGGAGCAGATATGTGAATTTACGGACAGATGTGGCGCTCTTGCATATGATATGGGAACGGAGACGCTTGTAATTTCAGCTGAGGATGCTGCTGATTTTCTGGAAAAGCAGTCGGGAAATGAGATTCCTTATCTGAACGAAGAAGGAAAGCTTGCAGTCAATGAGGAGGCTGTCAGGGAATGGGTGGAGCGCCTGGCTGCCAGGTATGATACCTGGGACACAGAACGTGAGTTCGATGCTACCAGGGGAGATACGATTACTGTGAAATACGTCACTTACGGCACTCAGCTGGATGTGGGGGCAGAGACGGACTATCTTCTGGGGGCATTGGAGGGAAGGGCGGATGCGGTAGGATCTCTGCCCCATATCCCGGTTTACAGTCACCAGGGGTATGCGAGAGGACTGGACGATATCGGCAGTACTTATATAGAAATCGATATGACAGAGCAGAAAATGTATTATTATGAAGACGGAGAGCTGGCGGTGGAGACGGATGTGGTTACCGGAAATACCGGAAGGAGAATGGGAACGCCTCAGGGAATCAATTTTGTCTATGCCAAACAGCGAAACAGAACACTGCGGGGGGAGAACTATGCCTCTTTTGTAAAATACTGGATGCCGGTGAAGGGAAATGTGGGAATCCATGATGCCAGCTGGCGCGCCAAATTCGGCGGACAGATTTATAAGACCAATGGCTCTCACGGGTGCATCAATACGCCGTCGGATAAGATGGCCGAGCTGTATGAGATGGTGGAGGTCGGGACGCCTGTGATTATGTTCTATTGAGCAGTCGTACAGAGAATCAGGACAATCCGGTGATCTTTTCCTGCTTTTGAGATTTTGTCAGAAATTCATTATCTTGATAAAGCAGAATCCGGCAGTATAGCCAAACATGGAAAAGAAACAAAAATAATTTAACGATGTACTTGACTAAAGTGTCGGGAAAGTTTATTCTATATCTGTGTCTTGAGATACTCCTGAGAGCATTTTATTGCCGTTTACGACACCAGCATTGTAGAAGCGTTCACTGGTTATACTGTTTCAGTTGGCAAATGTTTTCGGGCGTGAGTATAAAATATTTACTTTGACATGTTATGACGATTGTCATGCTGTGATGGATTTCGGGCAAAGTAAGAATAGTTACGACGTTAACAATAGAAGATGTGAGAAGAAGGAGAAGCTTTTTAAATCAGACATAATTTTCAAACCAGATATTAATATGAGGAGGATTAAAAGATGTCCAGAGTGTACAATTTTTCCGCAGGGCCTGCCGTCCTGCCGGAGGAGGTTTTACAGGAAGCCGCAGACGAGATGCTTGACTACAGGGGAACAGGCATGTCGGTCATGGAGATGAGCCACCGCTCCAAGGCGTATGATACCATTATCAAAGAAGCGGAGGCTGACCTGCGTGACCTGATGAAGATTCCTGACAATTACAAAGTATTGTTTCTGCAGGGCGGCGCAAGCCAGCAGTTTGCCATGATTCCCATGAACCTGATGAAGAACAGGGTGGCCGACTACATTGTGACAGGCCAGTGGGCCAAGAAGGCGTACCAGGAGGCCTCCCTTTACGGAAAGGCGAATAAGATCGCTTCTTCCGAGGATCAGACTTTTTCCTATATTCCGGACTGCTCCGACCTTCCTGTCAGCGAGGACGCGGATTATGTGTATATCTGCGAGAACAATACCATCTACGGCACCAAGTTTAAGACACTGCCCAACACAAAGGGAAAGACCCTGGTGGCGGATGTGTCAAGCTGCTTCCTGTCCGAGCCTGTGGACGTAAGCAAATACGGCGTGATCTACGGCGGTGTCCAGAAAAATATCGGGCCTGCGGGTGTGGTGATTGTCATCATCCGGGAAGACCTGATCACCGAGGATGTGCTCCCCGGCACGCCCACCATGCTGCGTTACAAAACCCATGCGGATAACGGCTCCCTTTACAATACGCCGCCTGCCTACGGCATCTATATCTGCGGCAAGGTATTCAAGTGGCTGAAGAAAAGGGGCGGCCTGGAAGCCATGAAGGAATACAATGAGAAGAAGGCGAAAATCCTCTATGATTTCCTGGATGAAAGCAGGCTGTTCCGGGGCACTGTCCGGAAGGAAGACCGTTCCCTGATGAACGTGCCTTTCGTCACCGGGGATGCGGATTTGGACGCGAAGTTCGTGAAGGAGGCAAAGGAGGCCGGATTCGAGAACCTGAAAGGGCATAGAAGCGTGGGCGGCATGCGGGCCAGTATCTACAATGCCATGCCCATCGAAGGAGTGGAGAAGCTGGTGGAGTTCATGCGCAGGTTCGAGGCGGAGAACGCGTAAAGCATATTCAACATCCGAAAACATCCATGGACGAAAATGCCGAATTTCTGATTAAGCGCCCATTGAAAGTAAAAATGATATGTGAATTATAAATGCTTGAATAAGCCGGATAGGAGAAACTATGTATAAGATTAATTGCCTGAACCCTATCGCACAGGTAGGGTTGGATCAATTCAGCAGTCAGTATGAGATAACAGGGGATGCGAAAGAGGCTGACGGCATCCTGGTGAGAAGCGCCTCCATGCATGAGATGGAGCTTCCGGATAAGCTTCTGGCAGTGGCCAGGGCCGGAGCGGGAGTGAACAACATTCCCCTGGATAAATGTGCGGAGCAGGGTATCGTAGTATTCAACACCCCCGGCGCCAATGCCAACGGGGTGAAGGAGCTTGTGATTGCAGGTATGCTTCTGGCCTCCAGGGACGTGGCAGGCGGCATCGAATGGGTGAAGGCTTCCAGTGAGAATGCCGACATCGCAAAGGCGGCGGAGAAGGAGAAGAAGAAATTCGCCGGCAGGGAGATCATGGGGAAGAAACTGGGCGTCATCGGCCTGGGCGCCATCGGCGTGAAGGTGGCCAATGCGGCGGTGGCACTGGATATGGAGGTCTATGGTTATGACCCCTATCTGTCCGTCAATGCGGCCTGGAGCTTAAGCCGTTCCGTGCACCATGTGACCAATGTGGACGATATTTATGAGCAGTGCGATTATATCACCATTCATGTACCGCTGATGGATTCCACGAAAGGCATGATAGACGGCGCTGCCATCGAAAAGATGAAGGACGGCGCTGTCATCCTGAATTTTGCCAGAGACCTCCTGGCTGACGAGAAGGCTGTACTGGCGGGCCTGGAGAGCGGAAAAATCGCCCGTTATGTGTCTGATTTTCCCAATCCGACCACTGCCGGCCAGAAGGGCTGTATCGTGATTCCCCACCTGGGCGCAAGCACGGAGGAGTCGGAGGACAACTGCGCCGTGATGGCTGTGCAGGAGCTGACGGACTATCTGGAGAATGGAACCATACGAAACAGCGTCAACTATCCCGCCTGTGACATGGGCATCTGCACCACGGTGGGCCGGGTGGCGATTTTCCACAAGAATATCGCAAACATGATCACGAAGTTCACCGCGGAGTTCGGCGAGAAGGGGATCAATATCAGCAACATGATGAACAAATCCCGCGGAGAGGTGGCATACACCATGCTGGACGTGGACGGAACGCCTACCGAAGAGATGGTGGAGGCCCTGGAGGAGATTCCGGGAGTGTTCCGGGTGAGGATTGTGAAAGGATAAGAAAATTCTTATCCCGGCGGTTTTCGTTGTCAGTTAAGATAAATCTCATTGATGTGCAGTATCATTTGCAGTGTCGGCTATTCTGCTCGGGATGCAGAAAAATGCCGGCACTGTATTTATACGTAATGGTTTGTGACATAGATGTGGGTAAAAATGCATTCAGGCGTGGGTGCGGGTGGAATTGATGCGCAATAAAAAGCGCTGGAAAGTCTGGAGCCTGTCTTACGAGGGCAGTGCGGAAGAGGAGGAAGGTTATGCAGGCGGAGTTTTCCAGGACGGAGATGCTTCTCGGCAGTGATGCCATGGAAAAATTGAACAGATCCCGGGTAGCTGTCTTCGGCATCGGCGGCGTGGGGGGATATGTCTGCGAGGCACTGGCCAGAAGCGGCGTAGGCGCTTTTGACTTAATCGACAGCGACAGGGTGGACATTACCAACCTGAACCGCCAGATCATCGCCACCATGAAGACAATCGGGCAATACAAGGTGGATGTGATGCGGGAGCGGATCCTGGAGATCAATCCGGAGGCCCGGATACGGGTTTGCCGGACATTTTTCCTGCCGGAAAACGCGGACTCCTTTCCTTTTGGGGAATACGACTATGTGGTGGACGCGGTGGACACGGTGACGGCGAAACTGGAACTGATTTTGCGGGCACAGGAGAACGGGGTTCCTGTCATCAGCAGTATGGGTGCCGG
>CANDMH010000047.1 GCA_947385785.1 uncultured Lachnospiraceae bacterium | reverse complement strand
AGCCGTGACAGGTCCCGCGGCGGTCTTGATGAAGCCGTCCGGCTGAAGACCTTTTCAGGCTTTCCGGACAGGGACGACGCTTATGTGACAGGAACGAACAGAGAGTGAAATTGCTTATGGCACCTGGCCGCGGCCGGTGCCGTTTTTTTGACTACGGACAATACCCCTGGTTGAGAAAATGTCGGATTCTTCCTTTGTGCTTTCACATGAGATGGGCTAAAATGGAAGCAGGAAGGAGGTCAGGAATCGTATGGAGAAAAATATTTTTCACGGAATAGCCATGGGCGGCAAGCTCTACTCCCTGCGCATGGCAAAGCGGATGACCCAGGAGCAGCTGGCGGCACAGCTGTGCGTCAGCCCCGCGGCGGTGTCTAAATGGGAGAGGAACCAGGCGGTGCCCAGTGTGGAAATGCTGTGGGCCATGGCGGATTTTTTTGACTGCAGTATGGATGAGCTTGCGGGGAGGAGCCTGACACAGGTAGAGCGGATGGGCGTATATGACGAACGGCAGTTCCGGCTTATCATGGTGGGGGAGGATTTGCTCCGGTGTGCTGAAATCAGCAGGGAGAAGGGGCTGCCTGTCATGGAAGAGGCGGTTATGGGGCTGAATAGCGGCAGCAGGTTCCTGCGTTTTGCGGTTCCGTATATTATGAACGTTTTTATGGGGGAGGCAGGCTCGGTGGATTTCGCCTTCGGCCTGTTGGAAAATTATGCCGGGGCCCTGCCGGAGGGGGAGCAGAGGGAAGGGCGCATGGTTGCTGCGGCGCTGAAGGCGATTTTTGCCGGGAAAGGCAGGAAAATACTGCAGGAGATCATAGCATCCTATATCGGCATGGAATACAGGGAGAGAGACGGTAAAATGAATGAAATCCTAAAGTATACGAGACAGGAACTGATTCAGAAATTCAGGGATAAGGAAATGTACTCGGAAGCGACGAATCTTATCGAAGGCTGCGCACAGCTGGGCGATTTTGAAATACAGGCCATTCTGCGGAACCTGGAGTATGACACGCTGAAGACTGCGCTTGCGGGGGCATCGGGCGTGGTTGTGGAGAGATTTTTCTCCAATCTGGCGGACAGGATTATGTACCTGGTCAGCGAAGACCTGGAGCGCTGGCAGGGGACGGAGGAGGAGATACTGGAGGCGCAGAGGAAAGTACTGGAGGTAGGGAGTTTCTGCCTGGACAGACACGGCGACCTGGTGGAGCAGGACGGGAAATACCGGGAGCTGTGGAACGCACAGGCAAAGTACTATACGTAGAATCTGTATCAACAGCTCCGGCGGTAACAGATGTATCGACAGGAGTCATCCGGAAAACGTCAGGGTTTTCCGGATCCTTTATGGCAAAGTAAGGAACTTGTCCCATAATAACTTGTCATATTCCTTGTCTTTTTCTCCGTCAGCACCGCTTACAAATCAGTTACATAGCCCACTATGCGCCTGATTTTTAAGCGGCACTGACGAAGAAAAATCCTGCGGACTATTGACAGGTTATTTCGTGACAGTTCCTAATGGGGGCGGCAGCAGACAGTCAGGCCTTTCCGCAATTTTACCCTCATCCATGTATAAAACCCTGTCATAGCGCTCAAGCAGCCCGTCCCTGATTCGATGGGTTATGGTCAGGAGCGTCAGGTTTTCCATATCCAGCAAATCCTGTTCGATTTCATTGGCCGTCCTGGCATCGACTGCGGAGACGCCTTCGTCCAGAATCAGAAAATCGATTCCCCTGATCAGGGCTCTTGCCAGCGCGATTCTCTGTCTCTGCCCTCCGGACAGGTTGGCGCCGTCTTCACCGCATTGTCCGTCCACTCCGTCTGTAATGTGAGGGAGAAATTTGTCCACGCCGCTCAGCTTCAGGGCGTTATCAAGCGCATCTTCCGAAAAGGCTTCGCCCAGGCATATGTTATAGCGTATGGTGTCATTGAAAAGAAATGTTTTCTGGTGTATGACTGCAATCATTTTACGTAATTTATGAATGTCCAGATATCTTAATTCCAGGCCGTCATAGCAGATTTCTCCCTGGTAGTCGCTATAGTTTCCGCTTAACAGTTTCACAAGGGTTGATTTGCCGCAGCCGCTGGCTCCTGTCAGTGCGAGCTTTTCCCCCTTATGTATTGTAAGCTGAAGACCCGTCAAAACCGGGAACGCTTCCACGTACCGGAAATACAAGCCCTTTATCCGAATTTCTGTGGAAAATGTAGGGGCAGTACTCCCCTGCAGGGTGTCGTCCGTGGCGTCTATCACATTCATCAGCCTGTCAATGACCGGTCCGCATCCCGCAAGTAACGGGACACACTGAGAAAACGTCATGATTCCGCCGCTGAAAAATCCGTAAAGCGACTCAAACAAAAGGACAGTGCCGACGCTGATCTGTCCCCGGACCGCCATCCCGCCTGCCACCAGGAAGGTAACCACCTTGACTGCCTTGCCTATAATTGAGGAAGAATTCTGCAGCAGTGATAAGAATAAGGAAAATCTGTAAAGCGTGTCGGCCAGCTTTTTATTTGCTTCCAGGAACCGGACACGTATCCTGGGCAGAATGCCATAGGCAGATACCACATCATGTCCGTTCAGGGATTCTTTCAGCTGAACAGCCAGGGCGGACTCACATATGGCCTTTTCTGTCAGACTTTTTCTGATATATTTTGTAATGATCTTCGGAACCAAAAAGGAAAAAAGGGAGCACAGGACTGCGGTACCGGCCAGAAAAGGGCTGTACATCAGCATAACAGCCAGGGACAGGACAGCGGTGATCCCTATAGAAATCAGTTGCCAGACAGGGTTCGAAAAATTAGTGGTTACGGTATCAGCGTCATTGTTTATCATGGAAATGTAGTCCGCCGTATCCTGTTCCTGAAAAGCTGCGATTCCCTTCCGCATGATTCCGTCATAAAGATCATTGCGCATATCCATCATAAATCTGTTTTTGAACCTGCTTTCCGTTAAGGCCTTGGCATAATAGATACCCCCTGCAGCCAGAACCACCAGGGCCGTATACCATAGTGCAGCCTGAAAGTCTTTCATGTTCCCCTGTACGATGGCGTCGATTATGTTTTTCTCCAAAAGGGCCGAAACCGGTCCGATAATGCTGCTTACTATACTGATGCCCAATGCCGCCAGCACCAGCGGATATTGTCTTTTTATATACCTGAACATATTTTGCCCCTTTCTCATACTTGTGAGTGTATTCATTCGTTCACGGTTCTGATACCAAAGTATCCAGAGGACACTTTCAGCTTGCTGCGACCAGAGTTCTGCCAGGCAAAGCGGGGTTGGGGCTAATACCTCACAGTTTGTGGCGGGGAAGTTTATTCCTGACAATAGAAGCGCAGATATGCTTCTGCTGTATGCCGCCTTTTGCTCCGCATCATAGAATCAAAGTGCCGTTTCCGGTTTCCGCAGAAGCGGCGTTTTTCTCTTATTGACAGTTACGGAATAGCCGTTGGAACTTTCCATCATCAGACGGGCGGCATGGAGAAAGGGGATAAATGCACCGTATCTATCCGTACTATATACCTTTGTATCCCCGCTTTCTGTCTCCAGTTCCAGTTCACGCACGAGCTGAAGCCCGGCAAATTCCGAGAGCAGCGGCAGGATTTCTCCGGTTTCGATTTCCAGACGTGCCGCCAGAACCTCCGCTGTACAGGGTTTGGTCTGCTGATACAGGAGTTTCAGCAGTTCAATTGCGCGGGGCTTTGAAAGTGCCAGGAACAGCTGCCTGTAAGCATCGTCAGAGGCGAATAAAGCATGGTATCCGCTTTTCGGTTCCGGAAAAACGGAGAGCGCTGTCAACTCATCCGAATCGATGCCAAGAACGATTCCCTCATCCGAAGAAAGGCTTATATTGTATTTCTGGTAGACATGATCGGAGAGGACGTTGGAGACCATGCCTTCCGATTTTGCCGCTGCCCACACGAGGCGGCATATTTCTTTCAGCCGTTTTGTCTCCGGCAGCGAGGCCACATAGCGGGGCAGGGCTTCCTGCATATTTTCCGGGGTGATATCCTCCCGCCCGAACAGGGTGTTGATGGATATGCCCAGCCTGTCCGCTATGGCGGGCAGCAGGGATATATCCGGCGTGCCTCCGGTTTCCCACTGGGAGACGGCTGAGCTGCTGATTCCCAGGGCTTCGCCCAGCTCTTTCTGGGTCAGTCCTGCCGCTTTTCTGTATTTCTGTATCTGTTCACCTATGATTGTGTAGTTCATAGAGCACCTCCGATTAAGTTATGCTTATATTATATATTAATGAATACTTAAGTTCAATGGATGCATAATTGTGCAATATTAAGCGGCGCTTATATTTTTGGCTGCAATTTATTGTTGTTTGAGTGTTAAGGTATATCGAACTGGCGGGATTCCAATACCAGAATGGCAAAAATATGCGCATTTACAGCACACATGGATTGATAAAGAAGTATGCGCCGGACAATGGGGAGTTGCCAGGCGCAGTAGTATCAATAGTCTGTAAGTCTGTCGGGGAGAGGGGAGATTGACTCCGTTCTCTCCGTTTCCCTGCGAAAGATATATTCATCCTCTCCGCAGCCCTTTAGTATGATTTCGTCATTTGTGTAGCGCTTCACGCACCAAAGGATATGGCTGGCACCAGGGTTGGGAATTATCCTTGTAATTGCGGATGCGGAAGAACTGACTGTCCCTCATTAACCCAAAGTCAAAGGGAATCAGATAACTTATGCCGCAGTAAATGTTGGTGTCCAGGGGCGTGATATGGAAGATATAGTCCGGAAAGCCGTATTGACACTAAAATCTGGTTAATATATAATAACGTTAAAATGATATCCGGGGTTGCCGTATTAGGGCAGCCCGGCGAAATAAGCTCCGGTTTATCCGGGTGAATGAAAGGGGCTGACTGGAGCAGATAGAGAAGCAGAATTATGAGGCAGGACTTATCGCAAAGGGCATCCGAAGGGAAAATCCGAAAATACGGTTTCTTTTTTCGGAAAGAAGGGCGCTTCAAAACGGGATGAAAGCGACGGCAGGGGAAGAATGATGAAAGCGGAGGCGGCATATGACTTACAAACTGGCAATCTGCGACGACTGTGCCGCAGACACGGAGTATCTTTCCGTCCTGGCGGCGGAATGGGAAAAAAGAACAGGACACAGGGCCGCCGTGGAGACTTTCCCTTCTGCGGAAGCTTTCCTGTTCCACTATGAGGCGCATAAAGATTTCGATATCCTTCTCCTGGATGTGGAGATGGGGAAGGTAAACGGCATCGAACTGGCCAAAAAGATCCGCTGTGAGGACTCCCGCGTCCAGATTGTGTTTATAACCGGGTTTCCCGATTTCATGGCGGAGGGGTACGAGGTGTCCGCACTGCATTATCTGATGAAGCCGGTGTCCCCGGAGAAGCTTTTCCAGGTCCTGGACAGGGCGGCTGCCAATCTGGCAAAGCCTGAAAAGCGGCTGCAGGTGAATTTTGACAGGGAAACCTGCTTTGTGCCATTTGAAAGGATTCTGTATATCGAGGCCCGGAAGCAGTATGTCCGCATCCATACCGGGAAGGGGGATTATCGGATGAAGGCTTCCCTGGCGGAGACGGAGGCCATGCTGGACGAATTTTTTTTCAAATGCCAGCGCTCTTTTCTGGTGAACCTGAACTATGTGGCCCGGATCAAAAATACATGTGTGGTGCTGAAGAACGGAGAAGAGGTTCCCATCAGCAGGGGGATGGCGGATAAAATCGGGAAAGCTGTTATCCGGCTGTATGAGTAACTGGGAGAGAACCATGCTTTTAGGAAAATGGATCGATAAACGGATAGACGCCTATCAGAGCGACCTCATGAAGAAATACTGCGATGAAGTGGAGAGCATGTATACAAAGATGCGGGGTTGGCGGCACGACTACCACAATCATATCCAGGCCATGCAGGCCAGCATGGCCCTGGGCAGATACCAGGAGGTCAGCGATTATCTCCGGCAGCTCAACGACGACCTGACCAATGTGGATACCGTGCTGAAGACCGGGCGGGTGATGGTGGACGCCATCCTGAACGGAAAGATATCCATAGCCGCAGAAAACGGCATCCCCGTGAACGCCAAAGCGAAGCTTCCTCCGGATCTGGACATGAATGACGTGGATCTGTGCGTGGTCATCGGCAATCTCATGGACAATGCCATCGAGGAGAACAGGAAGCTGGATGCGGAGAAGCGGTTCATCCGAATCTACATCGGCAGGAGAAATACTCAGCTCTACATCGCCGTCACCAATGCGGCGGGAAAGAAGCGGGAGAAGGCAGGCAGCCTGTTCCGCTCATCCAGGGGCACCGGACATGGGTTCGGCCTGGCCAGGGTGGAAGCAATCGTGAAGAAGTATGGCGGAATCTTTACCGTGGACAGCGAGGACGGCGGATTCACGGCGGAGGTGCTGGTTCCGATTTCATAAGACAAAATATAGTCAAATCACCCGGCCGCTTCCCGGGTCAGGGGGGAGCGCCTTATCCTTCACTGCATTCTTCACTTCCGCCTTATACATTTCCGCGATATCGGACGGGCCGCTCCATCCCTCATCCCCCTGTTTTTTTAATATGTCCCTACGTCCTCCAGTATCGCTTCATCGCCCTGCGCATGGAACATGTCAAAGCATTCCTCAATATAGCGCAGTACATCGTATTTTGTAAATAATTTCGATATCGCCACCATTGGCTTGTTCCATCTTTCGGAAGCCAGCCGCATGATTCTCGTCTGCATATATATAATCTGCTGTCTTTCGCTCATGACTGGTTTACTGCCTCCTTTCCAACCGCTAAGGAACTGTAAAGTTATTTATTTACAGTTCCTCAGGCGCTTAATCCTTTGCCAACGCCAGCGCGTGGGTATAGTAATAGCCGAACACCTCGTCCCTGGCCTGGAAACTGTCCAACAGGCTGCTCTCGATGAACTCGACATACTCGTTCAGCACCGCCAGGCGGATGTCGGCCAGATACCTGTCATAACCGGGCCTGTGTTTCAGCAGCTCATACGTCCTGTGCACGAACTGCTCCTTGTGCTTCCCGGACACAATCCTTTCTGTATACAATCCCCGCATGTCCCGCGCCTCACTTTCATCTATCTATTCTATCAGCATTTACCTTTTTTATCAATGCGGCTGCTGCATTTCGTTCACCGAAAACTGCATTTTGTTATCTGAATGCAGTTTTTTTCATGGAGTCTGTTATAATGGTAGCATCCCAGGCAGGGAATGGCATAGCCTCCTGGCAGAAAGGATGAGAAGATGAATCGGAAGAAAAAAGAACCAAAACGTAAGCCCAAATACGGGATGCTCTCCTGTGTGGCGTATATGTACAGGTTGATGTGGAAGTATGAGAAGAGCCTGGTGTTCACAGCCATAGGCAGGGTGCCCGTAGAGCTGGCTGCCTCGGCGCTGGCGCTGTACACGCCGTCTGTCATTCTTGGGATGCTGGAGACCTCGGACGCATTTTCCGCCGTAGCCCTTGTTGTCACAGGCCTGGTGCTGGCGGGCATGCTTTCCTCCCTGGCAGGCAGTCTGATCGGCGCAAAGGGGGAATTTTCGGAAATGTATCTTGTGCATCGGATGCTGTGCCTGTTAGAGTGCCGCAGGCTGGACAGAGACTTTGAACTGAGCTTTGAGCCGGAGGTCAGGAAGCTGGATGAACGGGCCGGTGAGGCTGTAAGGAACAACCATACGCGGGCAGTCCATTTCCCCATGGAATTTTCCCTCATGGTATCCCTTGTGCTGAAGTTCGTGCTGTTCGGCACAGTGCTGTCCCTGCTGAGTCCCTGGCTGATTCTGTTGATAGCACTGTGCAGCGCCGTCAATATCCCTTTGTCCGCCTGGGAGAGGAAGCGCAATTATGAGACACGGGATCAGCGCAATGCCATCTGGAAGAAGCTGAACTACCTTGCTTTCCAGGTGGGGAGACAATTCCGGTACGGCAAAGACATCCGGCTGTACAGCCTGCGGGGATATCTCTCCGCGCTGGCGCAGAAACTTCTGGGCGAATGCGTCAGGGAAAAGAAGAAGGTGGAGGCAAGGACCTCTGTGGTGCAGTTCAGTGATTTCCTGATGGTGCTGATCCGGGACGGACTGATGTACGCATGGCTGATTTCCAGGGCGCTGGAAGGCGAAGTGGACGCCGCCCGGTTCGTGCTGTATTTTACCGCAATGACAGAACTGGCGGAGGTGATGGTGGGAATCCGCTGGTGGTGGAGCTGTGTCTGTGAAGGGGCGCTGCAGGTCTCCGACTATAGAGAATGCCTGGAGACGCCGGACAGGATGAACCGGGGGAAGGGGATTCCCCTGTCACAGGGGGCTTTTTCCATCGAATTCCGCAATGTATCCTACCGCTATCCGGAGGGGGAGAAAAACGTACTGGAAAATATCAGTTTCGTGTTGAAGGCCGGGGAGAAGATTGCTTTGGTGGGAACCAACGGCGCGGGCAAGACCACCCTGATCCGGCTGCTGTGCGGTCTGCTGACGCCGACGGAGGGGGAAGTCCTGATCGACGGCCACAGCCCCCGGGAATACAACCGGGACGAACTGTACAGCCTTTTCGGGCTTGTGCCTCAGGACTATCACCTGCTGCCCCATTCCATTGCCTGGAATGTGGCATGTGTGGATGAGACAGAGGAAATCGACAGAGAAAAGCTGAATCGATGCCTGCGCCAAGCGGGGCTGGAGGAAAAATTAACGTCCCTGCCCCTGGGGGCGGACACCCTCCTGAACCGGCAGGTGAATCCGGGAGGGATAGAGCTTTCCGGAGGGGAGGCCCAGAAGCTCCTCCTGGCAAGGCTTCTCTACCGGGAGCCGAAATGCATCATTCTGGATGAGCCCACCGCCGCTTTAGACCCCATAGCGGAAGACCGCATGTACAGACAGTATGATGAGATCACAAATGGCGCAACAAGTGTCTTCATTTCCCACAGGCTGGCTTCCACCCGCTTCTGCGACAGGATTTTGCTCCTGGACGGCGCGCGGATCGCGGAGACCGGCACCCATGAGGAGCTGATGGCGGCGGGGAAAAAGTACCGGGAGCTGTTCGATGTGCAGAGCAAATATTATAAAGCCGGGCAGACGGAAGGCTCGGATGCGGAAAGGCAGGGAGCCATATGAGGAGAAAGAAGATGGGGACAAAAGCGCTGACAGGCGTTGAAAAGAACCGGCCGGAGGGAAAGGAAAACGGAAAGAAGCGCACGCTGCGGGAGGACTGGAAATTGATCGCCCGGGGCGTTGGAATCGTCCGGAAACTCAGCCCCCAGTATTTTAGATACAATGTTCTGTTCCAGATAATGGATGAGCTGTCGCCCTACTTCGTCCTGTATATGTCCGCGCAGCTTGTAAACGAGCTGGCGGGACAGTGCGACGGAAAGCGTCTTGTGACGCTGGCGGGAATTACGGTGCTGGTACAGTTCGCCATCAACGCCGTAAAGCGCATGGTGCAGGCCAGGTGCAATGCCTGGCTGGAGGTCCTCCAGACACAGGAGGAGCTCTATCTGTTCGACAGGCTGCACGGAATGGAGTACAGGCATCTGGAGGATCCGGAAGTGACCCTGCTGCGGGAGAAGATATATGGCGCGATGAACGCCACCGGAAGCGGGCTGATGAGCCTGTTCTGGGACAGCATTGCACTGGTAGCGTGCGCGATGAACCTGGTGGCATCCGCGGCATTGACGTTCTCCATGTTCCGGGTGGTGGAGGGAGTGGAGGTAAGCGGTTTCCTGGCTTTTGCCAATTCGCCCTGGTGTGCTGTCCTGCTGACGGGCATTCTGCTGGCGCATAGCCTGCTGACGGTTCGGTTCGCGAAAGAGCGCACAGAGAAGAGCATGAAGGAACTGGCCGGATTGGCAGAGTCAAATGCGTATCTTTTCCAGGTGATGGGAATGAGGGGAGAAGACATCATGGTCTTCGACCTGAAAAGGGCTATGGCCAGGGCTCAGGAGAAGAGGGTGAAAGCGCCGTGGATGATAGGGTGGAACAGGATTGCAGTCCGTTACGGCATCATAGACATCCTGCAGGGAGTGATTCCCGACCTGGCGGTATTCCTGGTCACGGCAGCCAAGGCTTTCCTGGGAGTCTTCGGAATCGGCAATTTCGTCCTCTACAGAGGGACGGTGAAGCGGTTCATCGATGCTGTCAGCGGGCTGGCCAGGACTCTGACCCATCTGCGGGAGAACAACCAGTATCTGGAGCAGGTATACCGCTTCCTGGATCTGCCGGACGATATGTACCGGGGGACGCTGGCGGTGGAGAAGCGGGACGACATCGACTATGAAGTGGAATTCCGGGACGTGAGCTTTCGATATCCCGGCACGGATGCATGGGTACTGAGACATGTGGACATGAAGTTCAAAATCGGCGACAAGCTTGCCATCGTGGGGGAGAACGGCTCCGGCAAGACCACCTTCATCAAGCTCCTGTGCCGCCTGTACGACCCCACGGAGGGAGAGATTCTGCTGAACGGCATCGACATCACAAGGTACCGTTATGAGGAGTATATGTCCCTGTTCTCCGTAGTGTTCCAGGACTATCAGCTGTTCCAGTTCTCCCTGGCGGCCAATGTCTCCGGCTCTATGGACTATGACGGGGAGAAGGTGCGCAGATGCCTGATTCAGGCGGGATTCGGTGACAAGCTGGAGCGGCTGGAGAAGGGAATCGATACCGTTATGGGGCGGGATTATGAAAATGACGGCGTGGACCTGTCCGGCGGCGAGGCGCAGAAGGTGGCGCTGGCGAGAGCCCTGTACAAGGACGCACCCTTTATGGTATTGGATGAGCCCACCGCGGCTCTGGATCCCATTGCCGAGGCCGCTGTCTACGAGAATTTCCAGAGAATCGTGGAGAATAAGACGGCAGTCTTCATCAGCCATCGGCTTTCCAGCTGCCGGTTCTGCGACGACATAGCAGTCTTCAATAAAGGCAGACTGGTACAGCGGGGCAGACACGGCGACCTGGTGGAACAGGACGGGAAATACCGGGAGTTGTGGAACGCGCAGGCGAAGTACTATACGTAGAAGCTGTATGGTTTACAGGCATAATGATATGGGAGTCCTTCCTGTAAGGGCTTTGGACGGAAAAATCTCATTGCGGATTTGGGCTGATGCGTTCTGAACTGCTGCAGCTGCTGTGGAACGGACGTGATAAAAATATCCTTCAGTAATAAGCATGGACTGCCTCCGATAGAAATGCCTCACCTCCATAATGAAGGTGAGGCAACATTTTCGTACCGAATAATTTGTTTCTCGCGCCATCGGTAAGCGAGAGCATTTTCGTATCGAATAACTTATACCCCGATCATTTTTTTATCAAGGCTGACCGGAGGGGGAGATACCATGATAAGCACCGGGTATTTTTATTGACTTCCATAGTTTTCATGCGTATACTGATTGCAGAGGAAATGAAAGTCATGGGCTGTGCGGCTGCAGAAAATTGATAAAGAAGGATAAAACAGGATGGATAACTTTAAGACCATCCGGACACAGACGACAGCTGCGAAGATGAGCTTATGGATCTGAATATGGCCAGCCATGAGGGTCTATCAGATGCCGAAGTGAAATGGCTTATCGAAAATGGTATTACGACCATTGTGGATCTGCGGGAAGAAAAAGAATACACAGCCCGACCATGCAGGCTTGAGAATGAAAAAGGTTTTATTTATTATCATTTACCTGTAACTGGTGGCGGAGATACGCCAAAGTCACCATAGACAAGCTCATGCCTCCAATCTCTCGCTTTGGTGGTGGCGGCAGAGCCAGGAAGAAACAGGGAGTCATTGATAAGCTTAAGACTTTTTTGAGAAATATTCTGGCATTGGCGGTTCGGTATCTTTTGCCGAACCGGGAGATAAGTCGGTTACTTATGCTTTTGACAGACAGGAAACGCTGCCAATGGTGGCGGAGACGAAAGTACCATACGGAGAAAAATCATAGAGGAAAAATGCACTGTGTGCTCATTTTGCCGCGTGCCGTCAAAGCAAGCGAAATGGATTGTTCGTGCAAAATGTGCACGAAAACGCCTCGCGGTGTCAGTGAATGAACAGTAATGTATCGTTACGGCATCAATAACGTGGTTTCATCCAAGGTTGACATCCCCGAATCCTGCGGTATAATAAATGTAGGCAAACGCAGAATACAGAAACAGGCGGGAAAAGGCGATGAACATCAGAAAACTGCAGCAGCAGGCAGCGTCCTCTGTGGACGAGCTGCTCTCCATCAGCGAAGATATGGATGTATATGTGATAAAATCATATGGCCAGGCTCCGCAGGAGATGGTTGCCATGCAGTGTAGAATTCAGTTGGAGCGATTAAAGAGATTGGGTAAGAAGCTTGCGGAAATTCGGGAGGAGCTTGCCTGTGCGATAGAGCCGAAGGACGGGCAGATGAGAATCACTGGAATGCTGTCTTCTGCCGAAGGATTGAGCATGGAGCAGCGGCGCAGCATCGCCGTCACAGAGCAGCTCATCGCCCAGAACCTTCTGCTCATCGCCCGGAAAGAGGAACTGCTGAAGGGGTTCCTTGCACATTCCGATGTGGTGGGAATGCAGCAAAAGCATGCAAAAGAGTTACAGGATATGACGGAGATTATCCGCCTTAAGGAAGCGTTGCGAAGTAACCTGTGAGGATTCCAACCAAAATTTTGCCAAAAGGTGCAGGATTTTGCTGATAAGCATCTAAGGAAGTGTTACGAAATAAATTTGCGGGATTCTGCACGGGAAGACGCATATATACTGGTGTTTTGTTCCTGAAAGTGCGTATTTATTTCCAGACATTCCTAAGAAGATACCGAAAGGAGAGCCGGCATTATGTCAGACAGAAAGCAAAAAGTAAAGTTAATCTATGTTGTAATCGCAGTGGGCTGTTCCGCCGCCGCCTGTGTCTGTCTGCATCTGGGCATGCACGGCATTGTCATCAATTATGGCATCCGGTTTTACCGCAGCCTGCGCAATGCCATTTATTCCATCAGTGCCCTGGTCAGCGTCGCCGTGACTGCCCTGTATGTCTCAGATGCCGTAAAACAGCGGAAGTGGCAGAAGGCACGGGATGAGGAGGCTGCCAAGGCTGAGGTGCTGCGCCAGGAGGAATTGCGGGAGCGCGAGAAGCACAGGGAGGTTCTGTCCGTCTCGAAAAAGATGGATTCGGAGAAAATCCGTGGGCTGCTGACGGAATATGCCGCGCAGAAGTGGAAAGTACTGGCGCAGCCGTTACTGCAGTTAAAGCTTCAGCTCGACATGATGGACGAGCATCAGGAGAAGCTGGCGCACCTGCTGGATGTCAATGGGGCGGACGCCCTCTCCAACACCGAGGATATCTTAGACCGGGTGGAGCAGTATCTCTGTAAAAATGTCCGGAAAGCGCTCAATTACCTCGACGTGGCCGACGAAGAGGAAGAAAGAGACGTCCGGCTCGTGCAGGAGAAGCTTGCAGTCTGCCATGATGAAGGGCAGAAGCAGCTGCAGCAGGTACAGGAATTCCTGTTTGCGCTGGCGGAATTTTTAAATAAGCAGGGCGAGGATGACAACAGCATGGAAATGTTGGATATCTATAAATCTACAATCCTGTCATCCATTGAGGATGAGTAGAACAGAGGATAAAAGCGCAGTATGAAGCGCGGAGAAGAGGTAAGGGGCGCAGAAGGGGCGCGGAAAACAGGATAATAAACGCAGTACGAAGCGCGGAGAAGAGGTAAGGGGCGCAGAAGGGGCGCGGAGAACAGGATAATAAATGCAGTACGAAGCACGAAGAAGAGATAAGGGGCGCAGAATGGGGCGCGGAGAACAGGATAATAAATGCAGTACGAAGCGCGGAGAAGAGATAAGAGGTCCAGGATGGAGCGCAGAGAACGGGATAATAAGCGCAGAATAAGGTACGGAGAATAGCATAACAGGCGCGGTACAGAGCGCAGAAAAGAGGAAAAGGATGAGAAGACAAAAGAAAACAGCGCTGGCAATGGCGGCGGTTCTGCTTGTGGGAGCCCTCACAGGCTGTGCCGGTGATTCAATCCGCACGGACAGGAACGCGGGTTCCCTGAGCTATGAGGACGCGGAGACGGAGCTTGCCTCCATGTTAAAAAAGGTCAGTGTTTCGGAGGTGTCGGATCCGGTGCTGGATATTTATTCGGACGAAGTGTCGGAGGCAGAGGCGCTGGCGGATATCTCAACCTTCCCCATCACGGTTTCGGGTAGCGGGGAGATTAACCTGGAGATTGCGGCTGCGACAGAGCTTTCGGCGGAGGCGCCGGACGACTGGATCAATATCGTTGCACAGGAGTTTAACAAGGCAGGGTATACAGTGGGGGATAAGAAGGTGACCGTCTCTGTCCGAAAAATTACATCCGGCGAGGTTGTGACCTATATGGCTGCAGACGCATATCAGCCGCAGGTTTTCATCCCGTCCAACGACGCCTGGGGGAAAATGCTCAAGTCATCCGGAATCGGGACGGAGAAGCTGACGGACCGGATTGCCGGAAATACTGCGGGCATTCTGATCAAAAAGGATGTATACGACACATTTATCGGGAAATACGGGGAGGCGACGCTGGCAAATGTGCTCGACGCAACGCTTGCCGGGGACCTGCTGTTTGCCTACACGAATCCCTATACTTCAAGTACGGGGCTGAATATTCTGACGGCGATGCTGAAATCATTCGACGGGTCGAATCCGTTGTCGGATCAGGCACAGTCGAAGCTACTGGAATACCAGAAATCTTCACCGCCTGTGGCTTATACCACGGCTGTGCTTCGAAATCAGGCGGCGAAGGGCGTCATCAACGCCATGGTGATGGAAGAGCAGGCCTATATCAACACGCCGGAGCTGGCGAATTATGTCTATATTCCGGCCGGAATCCGCCATGACCACCCGGTCTATACATTTGACTACTGTTCCCAGGAGGAAAAGGATGCCGCGAAGCTGTTTGTTGACTACTGCCTGAACGATGAGAGTCAGAAACTTGCATCCGAGAAGGGATTCAATCGTCATGATGATTATGTGGGAGAGGATCCGGGACTGGACGGCACGGGTTATCTGACGGCGCAGAAGGTGTGGAAGCAGAATAAGAACGGCGGCAAGCCGATTATTGCCGTGTTTGTGGCGGATGTCTCCGGTTCCATGGGCGGCGAGCCGCTGAATTCGCTGAAGTCGTCCCTGATTAACGCTTCGGCCTATATCGGATCGGAGCATTATATCGGGCTGGTCAGCTATTCCAGCGACGTGACGGTCAACCTGCCCATTGCCCAGTTTGACGCCACGCAGAAGGCGTATTTTTCCGGCGAGGTGAAGAATCTGGCGGAAGGGGGAAGCACGGCCACGTATGATGCCGTACTGGTGGCGTTAAATATGCTTGCCGAGAAGGCGAAGGAGGTTCCGGACGCAAAGCTGATGCTGTTCGTGCTCTCGGACGGGGAGCAGAATGAGGGGTACAGCCTGACGCGGATTACGCCGATTGTGGCGGGGCTGCAGGTGCCGGTCTATACCATCGGGTACAATTACAGCGATTCCAACGGGGAATTGGGGACGCTGTCGGACATCAATGAGGCAGCGGCGCTGAATGCCACAAGCGACGATATTGCGAACCAGCTGAGGAATCTGTTTAATGTGACGGTGTAGCCGGGATCCGGTTTGCAGAGGCAGGACGGGGAAATGAATTGTCTTTGCAGAAAAAGAAGAAAGCGGGAGGAAATGGCCGCTCTGCACAGGGAGATGGCCGATGAGATCGAGACGGACAGCGATGCCCTTGAGCTGTACGGGGGAAGTGGTTCAGGCCGCTACAAAGTATATGCGTTACCGCTCCAACTGGCTTCTCTGGGACAGGGAAGAAAAAGCGGACAATGATGCAAGCCGGACATCCTGCCATAATATGGTTATCATCAAATTGAATCAGCCGGCCAGATAGGGTGGCAGATTGTCATGCGTGACGGCACAGTCGGCTGAGTTTTTTATAGTTCCTCGTTAAAAAGACTGATCTGCCCGTCCTTCAGGGATCTCATTTTGCGGCAACTCACCCTGTCCTTTGGGGACAGGGCGCCGCATAAAAGGGGCGAATGGGGGTCATACTGCCCGGCGCGGGAGCGGACTGCGGCGGGGCTGAAATTGGCATAGCAGTAGAGGCAGCCGATGATTTCCTCGATGAGTCTGGGGTCGATGCAGCTCCCGAGTCTGTAGAACGTTTATACTTTTCTGAATTTCGTATATGTGACCACGAAGCTTATCACAACT
This sequence comes from uncultured Lachnospiraceae bacterium, assembly GCA_947385785.1. GTDB lineage: Bacteria > Bacillota > Clostridia > Lachnospirales > Lachnospiraceae > Acetatifactor. The sequence goes on along the minus strand of CANDMH010000047.1, from coordinate 3,504 downwards.
GTTTCCATATATCTCTTCAGTTTGCCCGCGATTTCTGTAAATGCCTTCAAATGACAGGATGGCGTATTGTCCCCAAATAACTTGTCACACTCCTTGTCTTTTTCTCCGCCAGCACCGCTTAAAAATCAGTTACATAGCCCACTGTACGCCTGAGTTTTAAGCGGCACTGAAGAAGAAAAATCCTGCGGACAATTGACAAGTTATTTCGTTACAGTTCCTTATATCAGCAGCATGAGGAAGACAAGTGAAAAAATGAATTCGGAATAAGCGTCAAAGCTGAAGGCTCATACCGTGAATGGACATGGCCCCCCTGTCTGTGATAAAATAGGAAAGAAGCAGGAAAACATGAAGAAGGAGATCTGAGACAATGAAGTTTGCACTGATCAGTGACATTCACGGAAATTATAAAGCCCTGGAAGCATTTCTGGATTATATCGAACAGCACCCGGCAGATGCCATTATCAGCCTGGGGGATTATGTAACCGACGGTCCGTATCCTGAGCGTACCATGGCGCTTTTATACGGCATGCGTGAAAAATACACCTGCTATATGCTCCGTGGAAACCGGGAAGATTATCTTCTGAATAATGAAGGGAACAAAGAGGGCTGGAAGCCGTCCTCCGCCAATGGGACTCTGTACTATACCGCTCAGCATATTACGGAGACAGACAGAGCGTTTTTTGCATCTCTTCCCACGGAACGCGAAGTATGCCTGGAAGGCTTCCCTCCCCTGTACCTCTGTCATGGCACGCCCGGAAGGGTGCGGGGTAATGTTCACCTGGAGGCGGGACTGAAGGAGAAGGTTCTGGCCGAACTGCCTTACCGCTATCTTCTGGGAGGGCACAGCCATTATCAGGAAATTGACGTGCAGCAGGGGAAAACCTATATCAATCCCGGCTCCCTGGGATTTGCCATGGACGGTGCAGGCAGACGGGCGCAGTTTGCCATACTGACAGGAAATGAGGAAGGATGGGAGGCTGCATTTGAGACAATTCCCTATGATGTGGACGGGTATCTCAGAGATTTCACGGAGAGCGGTGTGGACGAAATCGGTATGACACTGAACAAGGCCATCAAGAAGAGCCTGGTGACAGGCGTGAATTATTTCTTTCAGTGTATTCTTGCCATGGAGGCGGAAGCGAAGGAGAGGGGGCTTGCCTCTATGACAGAGCTGCCGGAAACTGCATGGGAGAAGCTTGTGGAGAAGTTTGAGCTGTGATTGCCGGAGAGCCGGTTACGGGAAAATGAGCCCTGCCGTATTGCATGAGCAGTCTGTAAAGGCATGGAAGAGGAGCCAACATGAAATTTTTACTGGCAGCGATAAACGCCAAATACATACATTCCAATCCGGCAATATACAGCCTGCGTGCCTATGCGGGAGAAGAACTGCGTCAATTCGTGGAGCCTGCGGAATACACCATCAACCAGCCCATGCAGGAAATTCTGGCTGACATCTATGTCAGAAAACCTGACATCATTGGCTTTTCCTGCTATATATGGAACTGGAGACTGGTTCAGGAGCTGATTGGCGAGCTGCCCAAGCTTCTGCCGGATACGCAGATCTGGCTGGGAGGGCCGGAGGTGACCTTTGACGCGGACAGGATTCTGCGGCAGTATCCGGGGCTGACGGGTGTTATGGTTGGAGAGGGAGAGGCGACTTTCCGGGAATTACTGGCGTACTACGTGAGGGTATCCACTGGCCACATGAAATGTGAGGAAGGGTATACGAAAAAGACCTGTGGACAGCAGAGCCTGCAGGAAATCAGCGGATTATGCCTGCCTGCCGGCTACACGTCTGTCAGGGAACCGATAGACCTGAGCACCATTCCGTTCCTGTATCATGACCTGAAGCCCTTCGAGAACAAAATCATTTATTACGAGTCCGGCCGGGGCTGTCCGTTTCGCTGCAGCTACTGCCTTTCCTCGGTGGAGAAGCATGTAAGGCTGCGTGACATTAATGTCGTAAAAAAGGAACTGCAGTTTTTCCTGGATCACAGGGTAAAGCAGGTGAAGTTTGTGGACAGGACTTTTAACTGCAGCCATACCCACACAATGGCAGTCTGGCAGTATATTCAGGAACATGACAATGGCGTCACAAACTTTCATTTTGAAATTTCCGCCGATATTTTACGGGAGGAGGAGATTGCCCTCCTGAAGGGGTTCCGCCCGGGACTGGCGCAGCTGGAAATCGGCGTTCAGTCTGTGAATCCCATGACACTCCGGGCCATTGGAAGGGTGACGGATCTGGAAAAGCTGGAGCATACAGTGGCGGCAATCCGCAGCGGCGCAAATGTCCATCAGCACCTGGACCTGATTGCCGGGCTTCCTTATGAGGACTATGAGAGCTTCAGAAATTCCTTTAACCGGGTTTACCGTATGCGCCCGGAACAGCTGCAGCTGGGCTTCCTGAAGGTTCTGAAGGGATCCGGCATGTGGGAGCAGGCGGCAGAATACGGCATTGTTTATATGGAGCAGCCGCCCTATGAAGTACTGTATACAAAATGGCTGTCCTATGAGGACATACTGCGTCTGAAGAGAGTGGAAGAAATGGTGGAAATCTACTATAACAGCGCACAGTTTACCCATACCATGCTCTTTTTGGAGAGAGCCTTTCCGGACCCTTTTTCCATGTATGAGGCGCTGGCTTCTTTCTGCGGACAAAAGGGATATGCCATTTACGGTCCTTCCCGCGCCGGCCGCTATCATATTCTTCTGGAATTTGCCATAAAATATGACGGGAAACGCCAGGCGGCTTACAGAGAACTGCTTGTCTTTGACATGTATCTGAGGGAAAATCTGAAGAGCAGGCCGGAATTTGCCCCGGAACTGACCTCCTACAGGGAGGCTGTCCGTTCTTTTTATAAAATAGAAGAAAAAGAACGTCGCTGTCTGCCGGACTACCGGGAGTACGACTGGAAGCAGCTGATGAAAATGACCCATCTGGAGCCCTTTGCCTGTCCGGTCTGGAATACAGGGCAGATGGCTGAGCTATATGACAACTGGGATGAAGCTGAGAAGCTGCATAAAGAAAAACGATTCTTAGCGCTTTTTGATTATCGGAAAAGAAATCCGCTGAATTATGAAGCGGATGTACAACATTGGTATCAGGAAGGAATGCAGGGTTGAGCAGTCAGGCCTGCCCTGTAGGCCTTTTGCAGGGAGTTTACTCAGATTTTGGATAAAATATTTGAATTAACATCTCAATAAAGCCAGTATACAGTTGACTTTTTCCGCAAAATGGAATACAATGCATAAGGTGGGCTGAGCGAAACAAAGCGAAAAGCCCGTTAACATAAATGGTGAAGTCTAAAAGTAAGAGAAAGGAAGTTTATAACTATGGCAAGAAAGAAAGCTGCGGGACCCGCGGTGAAAGCTACGGAAGTAACAGAGGTTGAAGCTATTGAGACGAAGACAGAAGACATAAAGGCAGAAGAAACAGTAGCAGAATCCAGGACAGCAGAGGAAAAGGCAGCCAGGCCGAAGAAAGCCCCTGCAAAGAGAAAG
>CANDMH010000046.1 GCA_947385785.1 uncultured Lachnospiraceae bacterium | reverse complement strand
GGCCCCGCACCCGGACGCTGCCCGCGATGTCCGCCGCCTCCATGTACCCCTGGTCATAGGGCGCGGCGTCGCAGAATACCACCCGCACCCGCTTCACGTCCCGGGCGGCGCTGTAGCTGGCGATGGCCCCCAGCGCCGCAGCCAGAAGCCCACGGTCCATGGAGCCGGAGGTATCCAGCAGCACCCCGAAGGTCCGCCCCTCCTGGGCCTCCTCCTCATAGCGGTAGGAAGGCCTGGGAATGTCCGGCGTGGCCGACTGCCTCCGGCTGAGCCTGGCATAGGTCCGGCGCTTTTCCAGGGGCTCGAACCGCTCATCGAACCACCTCGCCAGCTTCACATCCCAGGGAATGGGCGGCTGGGACAGCGCCCGGATCTCCTCCACCAGTCCCTCGGGGAGATATCCCCTGCCATGAACCTGGTGAAAATCCAGCCCTCTCTGAATGGCTCCCCGGCACCAGGCATCCAGATCCACAAAATCTTTGGAGTCCTGCCAGTCCGGCGGCCCGAACAGGATGTCATGCTTTGCCATACGTTTGTATTTGCGCAGGTTGGCCGTCAAAAGGTCATAGACGCTCTCCGCCGACAGCCCCGCAAGCTCCGGATCGTAGAGCAGGCCCTCGGGCATGGTTCCCACCTCCATGTCCCGCAGCCACTGATTGATTACATAATCGCAGGCCGTGTTCCACAGCTCCGGATCCCGCTTCCCCAGCCGCGCTTCATGGCAGAGCGCGGCGTGAAGGTACTCGTGGGCCAGGACGAAGCGCCATTCCTCCTCGGTGAGATGGGCGGCGGGATTCACATAAATCTCCTGCATCTGCACGGAAATCGCCGCGATGGAAATGTCCATCCGCTGTGCCACCAGCGCGTCCTCCACCAGCCGAAAGCCCGCCGCCACGCCCCCCAGCAGGGGATAACCGGACAGGAACCACTCCCTGGCGCGCTGAATGGACCCCATTTTCCTGGAGTCCCCGGGCTTGGTTCTCACGCCTCCCGCATAATCCACCGCCGTCCGCAGGGCGTCCCGCAGGCTCTCGGCAAAGAGCTGCCGCCAGTCCGTGGGGCCGCTCCACCAGCGCCAGGGCCTCCCCTCCCCCTGCCACTTCATATCCGCCCGTCCCCCGCTCATGGTGGAAAAAAGGAAACAGGCCGGATCCCTGTGCTCTTTCAGCCAGGAGCAGAGCTTTTCCTCCTCCCGGGGGCCGGAGGGCAGCGGAGCGGACAATTCCTCCGGAACCGTTCCGATATGGAGATCCGCCAGATACCTGGCCGCCACACAGTCGCAGGCGGCGTTCCAGAAGGGATCCTTCTCCTTCTCCTCCCGGATATGGCCCAGCCCTAAGTGGAGCAGGCAGTGAGCCAGCACATAGGCCCACTCCCCCGGGGCAGCCCGTCTGTGACTGTTGGCGTAAATATGCCCCTCCGATGTGACCCATGCCCAGTCCTCCTTCGCCATGGGATAATTGTCCTCAAAATGGGGATAGGCCCGCTCCAGCAGAGGGCCCAGTATGGCATTTTTCTTCACCAGCCCGCAGCCGGCTTGAAAGGCTTCCGCCGCCGGATTGATTTTTTTCGCTTTCCGGTTCATATTTGCTTTCCCGCTCATCCGTTTCGTTTGTCGGCCAGGCGCGGCAGATCCCGGAACAGTTCCACCACAAACCAGTCCGGCAGCTCCTTTCCGTCCTCCGGCGTCACCGCCATCCGGGCGATCTCCAGGCTTATATTTGCCAGCTCGGTGATGCGGTCCTTGGCCTGAAGGACCAGCGTCCGGCTGTCCGCACTGAGCCTTCCCCGCTCCCCGGGCAGCTCCTTCACCAGCCGGGCTCTGAGGGACTGGGCCAGGAAGTAGAGCACATCCCGCTCCTCCGGTTTGTCCGGCCAGGGCTGCTCCCCGGACAGAATCTTGTCCAGGGCGTACTGGCTGCGGATCTGGCGGATGTAGGCCAGGAACTGGGTGGCATGCCGGGCGCTCAGGCACCCTGCGGCCAGGATCCGCAGGGCCTCCTCATCGATGTCCGGGCCGTAGCTGTGGATGGCGTCGCTGAGCATATGCCAGGAGCGGGGTGTGGAAAAGGGCTCCTCGCTCTTGGGCGGCTTTGCCCACAGATGGTCCGGGCGGGTGGATATGTAGTCGTAAATATAGGGATGGATGCCGTTTTCCGCGGCCCACTCCAGCCACAGCCTGGGGCTGGCGGTGAGCTCCACATGGAACATCCGGTTCACCAGGGCGGAGGACATGGGCCTGGTAATGGCGTTATCCTGGGCCCTGTTTCCCGCGCCCACCACGATGGAGCCCTCCGGCAGACAGTACTCCCCGATGCGCCGCTCATGAATGAGGGAATAAAAAGCCTTCTGCACCTCCGGAGTGCAGGCGTTCAGCTCGTCCAGGAAAAGCACGTAGGGTTCCTGTCTGGCGATGGTCCGGGGCGGGCAGAAGACGCTGTATCCGTCCCTGATCTGGGGGACGCCGATGATGTCCTCCGGGGCCAGCTGGCTGCCCAGGAGGGAGACGCAGGCCAGCCCCAGGCTGTCCGCGAATTCCTGGACAATGGCGGATTTTCCGATGCCCGGGGCTCCCCAGATGAACACCGGGCGGATGAGGCCTACGTTCAGCAGAACGTCCAGAAGTTGTTTATGATTTACGGTGATTGTGAGATTCATGCTATGTATTTACTCCTTTACCGGTTTCAAAAATCAGGTTCCGTGAATTCTTCTTAAAGCATTCCACGGTTCAGCGGCCCGCAAAGGGCAATCTTCTGCGACTTACAACGTTATTCTCATAAAAACATACCCGTCTTCCACGCAGTCTGAAAAGCTGAAACCATTTCCTCGCCCTTATAAATTGCGAACGGTCTGGTATCCTCATAGTAGACCCATGCTTCTGCCAAAGAATAAATGACGGAATCCACAAAATTTTCGCTCTCTACACTGGCCTTTAAATGGAAACATTGTTCATAATTGCTTTCATCAATTGTCCGTAAATTAATCAACAGCCCCGCAGCTTCCGCCGCGGGGCAATTTTCCCTGATTCCTTTCCTCATATTCATCCTCTGTCAATCGTCCTGATTTTCCCCAATCAGCCTGCCCGCCTGAAAGCTTAATATAAACAGCTCCAGCATCTGCGCGTCATAATTCCTGAATTTCAGGTAATAATACAATGTGTCAAAATAGTTCAGGATGCTTTTCCGCTTTTTTTCGGGGATAGCACTTCCCAGCTGATTTCCCATGAGGAATTTCGCCAGTCTGGAAAACACAAATTTTTCATTGGCAAATACAATCCTCTCGTCATTATCGGGATTGTCGATAATCTGCAGCGGATGCCTGCGGAGAAGCCAGTAGCTTTGATACGCATATACTTTAATATCATTTACTTCCTTAATCCCATGGAGCTTTTTCAACCGGGATATATCCGTAAAATAGTCCAGCATTCCATGAGTCAGCGCCACCTCGTCCACCTTGAGATACTTCGCCAGCTCATAATCCCCCAGGAACTGCTGCATTTCCCTGTAAAGGTTCTCGTATCCTGCCCTTACTTTTTCCTCGGTAAACTCCTGTATGATAGGACCATAGTCCAGGTAGATATTTTCGATATTATTCATATCCTGCTACCCGTAAGGTTCATCAGATCATAGCAGAACCTTGTCTTTATGAATTCTCCGTATTCCATCATCTCCCGATGCTCCACATCGCTGTCCCGCTCAAGGTTGGAATTTCCCATGATATGCATATGGATATCTCCCTCCTTTATCAGCTGCATCATCTTTTCTCCTGAATCAACAATCGCCTGGCTCATCCCTGCTTTCACCATATCCTGGCTCCTCCTATTCCCTGACCACACTGTCTATTGCATCCTGAAAGGTACGGACATCACCGGCATCCGCCAAACCGTCATGGTTTGAATAATGAAGCTGTCCGCCATGCGGTTTCTTCACCGCAGCCTTCTTTCCTTTAAAGCTTTGTTCCGGCACATCCTGCAGCCTATGGTAATAAGATCCCATTTCATCTCCCATACCCGACAGCCTGTTCAGCAATTCGGAAAACTCCAACAGCATGGGATTGTCTTTCTGGCAGGGATACAGAATGTCATGGTCTATTTCTCCCCAGCCTTCTTCGAACAGGGTCCTTATCTGGATTTCAATATAAGTTCCGCGGTAATTCACTATATAATGTACAGAACGGTAATGCTTTCTATCTAATATATGCTCCAGGGGTATCCAGTTGGCATATATCTCATAAAAATCCCCTGCACGGATATGGACTTTGGGCGCTTCTGCCATAAATACGCTTCCATCATTCACATAATCCCGTACACTATCTCCTTTTATATATCTTTCAGGAGAATTCGGGATCTTTTCAGTGATATAGGTGTGGAACTTTACCCAATCTTCCCTATACAGCAGGAGCCCTCTGACTCCTATTAAATCTGTCAGGAACATCCAATAATTATCTTTGCTGAGGTTCCTGTATTTTACATAATTCTCGCTTCTTTTTCGGATAATCTTCTCAACCACATGCTCTGCCGCTTTGCATCTGCTGCGATAAGACTGGAGACCCGTCACTGCCTCCCTATTCTGAAAATATTCCTGTATAAACTCATTCCGGATTCCGTCCAACCTTAACTGCTGTCTTTCATAGTCTTCCGCAATTTCTCTTAATTCATCCCATGAAAATTGTGAATCAGCAAATTGTTGGGGAGTAACCCGATATATCCTCATGAATTCCTCTTTTGCGATATCCATGAATTCCCCCGCATCTATACATATGTATGGGCAATGCCCTGAATTTTCCTGCAACGAAGTATTGATAGTATACCACAGTCTATCGTGAAAAGGAACCCCTACAGGCCAAAATAACCGCAAAACTTCTGTTCTGGCTCCTTGTTTTTTTAATCGAAGCAATCCTTTCCCAAACTGTGGTCTTATCTTTCAGTTCCGCCTTTTCCGGCAGCCTTCATGGGGATATGACATTCTTCACTGGATTGATCCCTATCACGCATATGGGCATGGCGGACCCGCCGTGCAGGCTTTTTATCGCTTCCCATAAAGAGGCCTGCGGCGTTCCCATGATATAGCTGCCGTCCCTGTCCCTCCTGTAGCAGTTGTGGAGGACGAAAGCTTGCTTATCGGTCTTTGATACATTCATCGTATGAATCTGTTTCGTGATATCCCTGGCGTCATTATAGACTGTGAGGATGGCAGTCGCGTACTCCTCTCCCATTCGGTTGATATCCTCGGGCGCAGTACTGACAGTCAAAGCGGCGTCATAGCCTTTTTCTTTAAAATACCGGTAGATTGCCCTGGGAGCCACTCCCCAGCCGCCCCATAGAACGGCTCCCTTTTTCTCGCAGGCACCGATTAAATCCGTAATTTCCTGTTCCGGCAGCGTTTCTCCCAGAGAAAGGAGCGCGTTCCAGGCGGCAATGATTTCACAGCCGGAATAATCCATGGTATATCTTCCGAATCTTACCTGCTTCCATTGGGGCTGATTTTCGATATATTTTCCACGGGCGTAAAAGCTCCTTCCGGAAGAAAAACCTTCTGCAGAAACTTCTGTGGAGATTTCTGCAAAAGCTTCCGCATTCGCCCTGCGGTTGGCATTGCCTTTTCGCTGTGATATCTTAAAATGTGCGCAGAAATCCAAAATATTCAAAAGCGACGCATTGGACAAATGCTGCGGAATAAACGCCTTCCACCATCCCATCCCGGTTCCGCTCCTTTTCTGTTTTACAATTCCGCCGCAGAGGTTCTGCGCCGGACATCCCTTTCCGTAAAGCCCGCACCCTCTGTACCAGAGCCGCATCCCATTATTTGCGCCTGACCGGCTCCTCCATGGGCAGTCCGGTGCAATAATCCAGCTGGCGGGGTTCGTATTCCTCATTTTCCCGCTGCCTGGTATAGCCGGTGTATTCCCAGGTGGGATCCGGCAGGTTTTTCCGCCAGGGCCTGTGTTCCCACTGGTATCCCCGGAAGGGATCCCTGGTGGCGTTCATCCATTCCAGGAGCAGTTTGTGCAGGCGGATTCTTTCTTCCTCGTAAGCTTCGTCCCCGATCAGATTATTCATCTCATAAGGATCCGCTTCCATATCATAGAATTCGTCCACTGGATCCAGCAGATGCACCGCCAGTTTGTAGCGTCCGTCGAAAATGGCCCGCATCATCTGCAGTCCGCCGAATCCGTCATGGTCTATCTCATAGCGGGTGAATTCCGTAATCACATAATCATTTGTCCGTATTTCCGGATTATAAACTTCCTGCAGCAGGCTCTTTCCCTCAAAACAGTTGGGAATAGGGATGCCCATGTATTCCAGAATCATGGCGGGAAGGTTGATATGGCTCACCGGGTGTTCGTCCACCCTGCCTTCCGGCACGCCGGGACCTGCGATCAGCAGCGGTATCCGGGCAATCTCGTTATACATCACGGGACCCTTGGCATAGAGGCAATGGCTTGCCAGGCCTTCCCCATGGTCCGAGGTGTATATAACCAGCGCATCCGGGGCGCAGGTTTTGATGCAGTCCAGAATCCTTCCCAGCTCCGCATCCGCGAAGGCGTTACAGCCCAGGTAGCCGGGAGCCTTGAGCTTCACGGCGTCCCGGTCGGCAAAACGGCTGGGGCCGGCCCAGTATTTCTGGAACAGGGGCTTCCCCTCCAGGGTGTCCCACACATTGGGGGCTTTGGGGAATTCATAGTCCGCGAACATGGAGGCGTAGGGCTCCGGGCAGAGATGGGGGTCATGGGGCTCGTCCAGGGATACGGTCAGGAAGAAATCCTCTTCCCCATATTTGCTTAGGAAATCCAGGGCCCGGTTGACGCAGCGGTGGCCGAAGGTGAAATCCGCGGAAATACTCTTCCCGCTTGTAGCGCTGTCACGGGAAGCAATCCTCTCCGCTTCCGTCAGTTCTTCCAGGTAGCAGCGCATATCGTACCAGTATTCCGGATCCCATCCCTCGGGACAGGCGCCCAGGCCAAAGTAGTCGCCGCCGTCTAAATGCCATTTTCCGATGTAGGCCGTGCGGATGCCCCGGTCTGAGAGCCGCTGTCCGATGGTTTTTACATTGGCGCCCAGGGGGATGCAGTTTGAGAAGCTCCCGTTGGAGTGGGGATAGATGCCGGTGAAAAGCGCCGAGCGGGCAGGCCCGCAGACCGGCTGGCAGGTGTAGGCGTTCTGGTAGCGGACACCCCCTTCCGCCAGCCTGTCGAGATTTGGCGTGTGCATATCCGGATTACCGTAACACCCTACCATGTCCTGGCGGGTTGCGTCCGTCATTAATAGAATGATCTGTTTTCTGGTTTTGTTCATGGGAGGCCCTCCTGTTTCTTGCTTTCTTTTCTGTTTGTTACTATTTTCTGATTTTCCTTCTTTCACATGGAGCAAATCAGTGCAGCTTTCAATTATAGTAAACGACTTTAGCGTCTTTCTTTTGACACATTATAGTAATTTCCGATGCTGTTATAACTTCTGGGCAAAGCAAGAATAATTTTGACGTTTACTATAAAATCCGTTTTAAATTTCTGACTGTTTTCGTATTGCAGACGGTTTTACCATTACAGTCCGTTTTTGCATTCCAGACTGTTTTAACATTGCACCCTTTTTTCACATTGCCGCCCATTTTCGATGTATGTACAGAATTGTCCTTATTAGCCCATTTTACCTCAGAGCATCGATCGGATATAGAGGGCTATCATGTCCAGGGCTTTAGCAGAAAAATGAGAACCGTTCACAATAAAATCCGCTTTCCATTTGGTGGGTTCCACATATTCGTTATGGCGGTAGCGCACCAGATCCAGATAGACATCCGCGATCTCATCAAAGGACAATCCCCAGGTCATATTGCGCTTCAGCCGCCGCACAATGCGTTCGTCCGCAGGGCAGTCCACAAACAGGCGCAGGTCCAGCCGGTCATATATCTTACGATCCCACAGGGTCAAAAGCCCCTCCGCAATAATCACCTGATACCTGCCGCTTTCGGCGGCTTCCCTCAGATCCCGTTCCATATCCGGCAGACTGCAGGTGTCGGGATGATTATCGTCCCGATAAACCTTCCCGGTAACGGGCGCCGCGGCGCAGGGGCGCTCCTCCGGCGCCTTAAAATACGAATCCATATGCAGTTCCAAAACCCGCAGATCCTGCAGGGCTTCTGCAAGCTTTTCCGAAAAAGTGGACTTTCCGCTGGCACTTCCGCCCGCGATGCCGATGACAATCGTTTTCCCCATCCGTTTTTCCCTCCTGTAACAGCCTTTTCCTGCCCCGGGCTCTTTCTTTTCCGTTATTATAATACAGATTTCGCCGAAATACAAACTGTTCCAAAGGGAAAATTTCGGTTCTTTCCATATTTTGTTGAAATAACAGCGTTCTCAAGCTGGCAGATACGGCTTTCCGGGATATTTTGATTTGGGAACGCTGTGAAATCAACCGACAATGGAAAGAATCAAAATTTTATTGACACCCCCAATGCGCCATGATAGAATAAATTCATCTATTGCAGGTATGCGGAAAGGAAGTGGTTCATATGACGAGAACAAATGTAATAAAAACAATTCCCCATTGCAACAATGTCATATTAGCCGATTGCCGCCGTCCGGGCCTGCGAACCGCGTGACGGATAAGTAATACATTTTCAACCTGGATTTTCAGGCCAGGGAACCTGCGCCTGTCGGCTATGGCATACTGCAAGGTATGTCTTTTTTGTTTGTGTGCTTTTTTTGTTTCTCCCAATTCGTTTTCGTTTGCCTATTGTCACGGAAGCTATTGAGGTCCAACGGGTTGGGTTTTCCATTTGTTCTCCTATATCTGCAATTTCCCTGCTGCTTTCCCTGTTCATTATTGCATGCCATGCACTTATATTCCGACCCGGTCAAATCAAATCGGAAATCTTTCTGAAGAGTACCGGATTTGTCCGTTAAGCGCCTGCCCCAGACAAACCGGGGCCAGAACCTGGCCGGAAACGCTGGATTTTATGGAACGCCTGAGCTGGCAAATCTGGTCCTTAACAATGAAATCTTATGCAAAATGGCAAAATTCTGGTTCCGGCTTGTCCGGGTTAGGGCTGAAAATTTTCATGGGATAAGGATTCCTATAATACGGCCGCACAGGGGATCGCAGCATTCTGGATTTCCGTAACTTTTTAAACGAAAACAAATTTTCAGCAAAAGGAATGAGGTATTGAATGCGAAATTTCAAGAAATTTATGACGGCTTATCACACCCAGAACAAGACCTGCCTCCACGATCTCTACACTGACAGGCAGGTGTATTACAGCTCCCTCAGCAGCTTCGAACAACCGGTGGAGGACGAAAAGCTTTACTGCTACCGGTCCGTTTCCTTCCAGTTTACGGGCACAGGCTTCCGCACGCCGGAGCAAATGATCCTGTATGTATGGATACCGGAGGAAATCTGCCGGGAAGCGGGGGATATTCCTCCTCTCCGCACCGCATGTGAGGACTGGCTGCTGCGGCTTCTGGGCGCTCCCGTAAACGCGCTGTCGGAAAGCTTTCAGAATGACCATAAGGATACCAGGGAACAGTCTTCCTTCTCCCTGCAGGAGCCGGGAGCCGTCGTCCTTACCCGGAACGGCTGTCTCTATAGGGAGGAACGGCACGCCTTCCGGCTGCGCATGCCCTGCGCCTTTCCCCTGATAAACGGGCACTCCGTCAACGGCAAGGCCGGCTACAGGGGCGTGAAGGCCGTGCTGGACCTGATCTGCGACAGGCTGGAGACGGCAGACCGGGCGGAGCTGGCGGCCCATGTTCTGCTGTACTCCCGGCAAAGGCAGATCCGCGCTTATCTGCGGGAAAACGGGCTGTTGGCCTTTCTTGCAAACGGCAGCATCCTGCCCCGGCAGGGTACCACACAGCTGCCCCTTTCCGGCGCGGTTCCCTTCCGGGCGCCGGCTTCCCTGGAGGTGACGATCCGCATGTCCGATGGGTACAGCGTCACCGGCATGGGGCTGAAGCAGGGGATTACGGTGATCACCGGGGGAGGGTATTCCGGGAAAAGTACGCTTCTGGACTGCCTGGAGCAGGGAATCTATGACCATGTGGCGGGAGACGGCCGGGAGTATGTGATTTCCGATGAAACCGCCTGCAAGGTGTACGCGGAGGACGGCAGGTATCTGGCCCCCACAGACCTCTCGCCTTTTTTCTCCTATCTGCCCGGCAATCACAGTCCTCACTGCTTCGGCACCCCCCATGCCAGCGGCAGCGTCTCCCAGGCCGCGAACATCGTGGAGGCTGTCTATGGCGGCAGCCGTCTTCTGCTGATCGATGAGGATACCAGCGCCACTAACTTTATGATCCGGGATGAAACCATGCGCAGGCTTGTGAAAAAGGAGCCCATTGTGCCCTTTACGGACAGGGTTATGGAGCTGGCGGACATGGGAATTTCCACCATCCTGGTCATCGGCGGCTCCGGGGAGTACCTGAAATATGCCCATCGGGTTCTGCTGCTGGAGGATTATCTGGTGGCTGATGTGACGCAGCAGGCGGTTGGATTCGGGGTGCGTAAGTCTGATAGCGGAATATTGCGAACAGAGGATAGGAATAGACAGACTGCGGCAGATAGACGAGTGCTGCGAACAGATGATGGAGACATACAGGGTGAAACAGGATCACATTCCTGGACGACAATCCGGTATCTCCCCTGGGCAGGAGGCGGCAATGCACTGATTCCCGGACAGTGCATCCGGATTGAAAATGCCCGTTACCTTAAAATAGGCGGCTTCACAGCGGATATCACCCGCCTGACCGCGCTCACCGAGAACGGGCAGCCAGGCAGCCTTACCTGGCTTCTGGAAAAGCTTCTTTTTGCCGAAGGCGACGGAGATACGGATCTGCGGACCAGATGCGAGTCCTTGATGAAATCGCTGTTTTCGGCTTCCATGGATACGGTGCTTGCCTCCCGCACCCATCGGTATGAACTGCAGCTGGAGCAGATTCGAAGTCTGGATCTGCTCATGGCTGCTTTCCGGCTCCGCCCGGATACACAGTAAAATATATCTGTGATTTTCAAGGCTAAAGTGCCATTTACTTCTTTGGCACTTTGGCCCATTTTGTCACGGCATGTGACTCTGCGCTGTTTCCTTCATCTCCCTGAAATCCGCCGGACATCTATCAGAAAGCGGAAAATGCCGCATCACATATGCATCCACATGCCAAAACCGAACGTCATGCTTCGCAATCACCAACCCAAAGCGCCAATAAGAGGCTTATGAATAGAACCTACCGGCCTCCTTCAGATTCTTTCAATCACACAGCTATGCGCTTTCTTCTTCGCATCATAGGCAATTCCCACCAGCACGATCTCGCCGCCGTAGTCCTTCAATACTGCAGGGTAATTTCGCTCTTTCACCTGTCGGATCGCTCCCTCGGATGACTTATTCCATTTCAGCTCCACCACCAGCGCCGGGAGCAGTGATCTGCGTTTCGGCAGGTATACCACATCCGCGATTTCTTTTCCGGAGGGCAGCTCCTCTACCTTCAGGTACTGGTCTATGGCAGCAATGTACGCGAACTTAATCACGTACCGCAATGCCTGTTCATCATTATAGTAGGTGGGCGCATATTGGAAATCCCGTATCTCTTCTATGGCTTCTGCCACCGCCTGCGCATCTCCCGCAATGGTATCCTCCAGAAGCTTTTGGGAGTGGCCCAGCAGCTCCACCCATTTCCGGTTCGCACTTGTTCCCTTCAGAATCTTCCGAAACTCAATCCTCACCTCTTCGTTGGGGATACGCGCCGTCCCGTCCTCCTCATGCCAGGTCAGGTAACCCAAATGAATCAGCAGCGTCAGCACGTCGTCGCGGCTTTTGAAGGATTCAAAATCATTCTCGAAGAAATCCGTATCAACCTCTACCTCTTCCCCGGAAATCAGCCGGGAAATGGTCTCCTGCAGTCCCTCGAAATCCATATTGATATAAGTCATCAGGGATTCCGCCGCGGAAGTCTTCTGCCAGTAGGAGCCAAACTTCCTCTTCCTCATGGCCAGCATAACGGAATAGGGATTGTAGATTGCCCCCATGCCCTGGAAATCATACCCGTCATACCAGCTTCTGGCATCCTCGAAGCTCATCCCGTAGCCTTCGCACAGCCTCTTTACCTCGCTTTCCGTAAATCCGGTAAACACCGCAAACCTGTCCGGGTCGAGAATCGTGTATTCTATGAAATCCGAGATGGCCGACTGGGAGTCGTCCTTTTTGATGGGCAGGATGCCCGTCATGTAAGCCGCCGCCACCACCCTTGGCGTAAAATTGTTGTTCTTGAACCACTCCCGGAGCAGGTTTAAATAGGTTGACTGGGTTTCGGCATTCCCCTTCGCCTCGCGGATCAGGGCGTCCCACTCGTCAATGATAAATATGAATTTCCTGCCGGTCTCTTCCACGCAGCGGATCATATCCTCCATGAGGGTCTCTCCGGGAGCCAGCTCCGGATGCAGATTCTTCAACTCCTTATGGACGGCATTCACAATTTTCTCCGGCACATCCGCCATAGGTCTCCTCTGCCTCTTTGCCTCGGAGAGAAAGCCGGTGATGTCGAGATAGACTACATGGTACTGGTTCAGGTGCGTCAGATACCCCTGCGTCCCTGCTATCTCCTTGTCGTCAAAAAGCTCACGGGAATCACAGGAACAGTCGTAGTATGCACACAGCATCTTTGCCGCATAGGATTTGCCAAAGCGCCTTGGCCTGCTGATACAGGACAGCTTCTCCCTTGTCCCCAGGATATGATTGATCAAGGCAATCAAGCCCGTTTTATCCACATATTCTGATTGTAGGATTTCCCGGTATCCATCGTTTCCCGGATTCAAATAGATTCCCACTGAAATCACCTCCTGAAAATAAACGCCGTTTTGTCCAGTTTATGCCGCAAAGCTCCTTTGTCCTGCCATTGTATCCTCTCATTCGAGAAATGATTCATAAAAGCCTGAACTCCAAAACATAAAGTTGCACCCATGGGTACGATCTGCCACTGGAGCATCCATCACCGATACTTTTCCATCTGCATCCGGAACATAGCCGCATATTTTCCGTCCAGCCCCATCAGTTCCTCATGGGTTCCTTCCTCCACAATCCGCCCCTCTTCAAACATATAAATCCTGTCGGCCAATCTGGTGGTGGAGAGCCTGTGGGAAATGAAAACCACCGTTTTCTCCCGCCCCAGCGTCATCATGGTGTGGTTGAGATTATATTCGCTCAAAGGATCCAGGGCGCTGGAAGGCTCGTCCAGCACAATCACGGGCGCATCCTGATACAGGCTTCTGCAGATGCCCGCCATCTGGGCCTCGCCGCCGGAAAAGGTCATCCCCTCCTCCTCAAATTCCCTGGTCAGGGGCGTGTCATACCCCTTCGGCAGGCCGGCGAATTTCTTATCAAATCCGCTTTTCCGAAGCAGCGGTTCCGCTCTGCCTTCCTCTATGGGTTCCCTGTCCATGACAATGTTCTGGCCCAGCGTGGCCGCGAACAGCTGGTAATCCTGGAACAGTGTGGCAAACTGCCCCCGGTATTCGTGAAGCTTCAGCTCCCGGATATCAATTTTGTTGCGGGTAATTTCTCCTTCCGTCACATCGTACAGCCGCATCAGAAGCTTCACCAGAGTCGTTTTCCCCGCCCCGTTGTAGCCCACCAGGGCAATCCGCTCTCCCCTGCGGATGGTCAGGCTGATATCCTTTAAGACGGGCTCGCCCCCCGGATAAGCGAAAGACACATGCTCCAGCTTCAGTTCGTCCAATTCATCCGTCACAGCCCTGGCGTCGTCTCTGTGGCAGATTTCCACGGGATAATTCAGAAAATGCCGTATCTTTTCAATATAACGGCCGTGCTCCGGAAGCTCTGCCAGCACCTCTGCCAGCCCCCAGGAACAGCTTTTCAGATTCCCGCAGGAATTGTATAAAGTCACCGCCGTGCCGTATCCAAAGGCGCCCTTCACAATGGTCTGAAACAGCAGGTAAGTGAGATACACGCCGTCTATCAGCAGGGTATTGGAGCCATACTGAATACACATCCTCAATATCTGCAGCCGGCGGGTTTCCTTTCTTACCGTTTCCCGGATCTGCCCTGAAGCCTGGTGGAATTCCTCATACAGCTTTGGCTTTATCCGGTTCAGGCGCAGCTCCTTGGCGTATTCCGGCAGATAGAACACCCGGCTTATGTAATCCCGCTTTCTCTCCAGACTCCTGGTCTTCTCCCGCAGTCTCATCCTGCGCCTGTTATAAAGATTGGTCAGGAACAATAAAAGCGCCACGGAAATGCCGGTGAGCAGGAGCCCGAACCTGTCCTGGCTCAGCACATAGCCCGCCACCACGCAGATGCCCACGGTCTCCCCGATCAGGGCGGCGCAGCTTCCGATCACCGCTTCCGTCCTCTGGGCGGCTTCCCCCATAGCCCAGACAAACTCGTTGTAAAATGCAGGATCATCATAGTCTTTCAGGTCGATTTCGGCCGCCTTGCGATACAGTTCCATCCTGATTCTCCGATGGATTTTCTCCCTGGAAACAGGCTTTAGCTTTGTCTCCACATAATTGGGCAGAACCTGCGCCACCAGCGTCACAAAGGAAAAAACCGCCACCACGAACCAGAAGACCTCCGCAAAGGGCCTCTGGTACTGGATCGCATTGATGATGTATCCGATCATGTAAGTATGCTCCACGAAAACGATCAGCCGGTGCCTGGCACGGGTGGTCAGCTCTTCGATCGTGAAAAGCGGCGCTTCCTGCAAAGCGATTTTCAGCAGAAACCAGTTGTTGGAAATGGTTCTTTTTATACTAATCTTCTGGTCCGACATCTTTTCTCCCTTTTTCGCACTGATACATGTTGAGACTGCTCATTAACGAACCTGCTGCACGTTCTGTGGATAACTCCCGGCCTGTTTTCCGAATATATCGGCATAAACGCCTCCCCGTTCCATTCATTCCAGATGCGCTCCCTTTCTCAACAAACCTGCTACACTTCCTGCAGATAGCTCTCCGCCTGTTTCCTGAACATATCGGCGTAGACGCCTCCCTGTTCCATCAATTCCAGATGCGTCCCCTGCTCCTTCAGCCGCCCCTCCTGCAGCAGGCATATGGTATCGGCCATGGCGGCGGAGGAAAGCCTGTGTGAAATAATAATGGAAATTTTATCCGTCTCCTGGTTGCAGAGCTCCATAATGGTTTCGTACATCTGGTATTCCGCCACGGGGTCCAGGGCGCTGGAAGGCTCGTCCAGGATGACGATGGGCGCCTTTTTTGCAAAAGTCCTTGCCACCGCTATCTTCTGGGCCTGTCCTCCGGAAATCACGGCCCCCCTGTCGTCGAACTCCCTGGTCAGAATGGTGTCCGCCCCTTTTTCCAGCTGCATGACCTGTTCCAGTACGCCGCTCTTCTGAAGGGCCTCCAGTGCCGTCTGCCTCTGGGCTTCCGTCTCCAGTTTTTCCATGATCACATTTTCCAGTACACTCATGGAAAAGAGTTCAAAGTCCTGGAAGGTCGTACCGATCAGCCGTCGGTAGGCCTGCAGGTTGAACCTGCGGATATCCACTCCGTTTAGCAGGATGGTCCCTTCCGTGGGATCGTAAAGGCGCATCAGCAGCTTGACCAATGTGCTTTTGCCGGAGCCGTTGTACCCCACCAGCGCCGTATTTTTCCCTGCGGTAAAGGTGTAATTCACATGTCTCAGCGCGTAATTTCCTTCCGCGGAAAGCTTTTCTTCTATAGAAGGTTTTTCTTCCATGAAAAGCTTTTCCTCCATTTCCCGGGAAGGATACCGGAAGGACACATCTCTCAGTTCCAATGTCTCCACCTTTCCCGGCACAGGAATGCCGTCCCAGTCCTCTGGAATTTTCGCCTCATAAGACATAAACTCTTTCAGCGTCTTTGCATAAAGGCCATTCTGGTATGTCCCGGCAATGCTCCCCGCCAGGTCTGTCAGCATCCATGTGGTACTGACAATGGCATTGGCCAGCACGACAAAATCTCCGATGAGAATGGATTTTGTCACCATGGCGCAGTAGGCCGCAAACAGCCACATTCCCTCAAATACCAGGGGAAAGCAGAGCACGCCCCGCATCAGTCCCAAAGCGCACAGCCGTTTCCAGTATTTCGCCGTTATGGCAAGCAGATTCCCGTAAGCTTCCTCGTAGGTGTCATCCAGCACGTTCTTAATTTTCGTCATGCGGATCTCTTTTGCGTACTTAGACAGATATAGCGCCCGGTTCACATAATCCTGCCGGCGCACATAGGGGGTTCCCTCCAGTTTCTTCTCATACTCAATCCGATTGATCACCTTGCTGAAGAAAAAATTTCCGATCATGGGAAGAAAGGAGAACAGCCCTGCAATCCAGTGAATGGTGAAAAGGGTCACAACCACATAGGCTGACGCAAAGAAAGCGGCAATCATACCGGCCGTATCCGTCAGCACGGACCGGGCCCTCTCAAAAGCCTGGGAGGCTGCCTTTGTATAGGTGTCATAGAATTCCACATTCTCGTAGCAGGCAATATCTACATTGGCGGCTTTGTCAAACAGCATGCCGTTCAGCTTTTCATATAGTTCGGGATCCGTATATGGCTCATAGCGTTCCTTCATCCAGATCTGAAACCCGGTGGTTAAGAAAATCACAGCCATTGAAATCGCTATAAACCACGCGGTTTCGGCAAAACTCCTTCCGAATTCCGCGGCGCCGAAGAGATATTTCATAAAAAACACGCTGAAAAAAGCCCATTCCGCATAGGAGAAAATCTGCGCTACAAAGCTGAATATCACCCGTCTGGGGTTGATTTTCCACAGGATTTTCAGAAAATAAAGAAGATCGGAAACTGTATGTATGTTGAATCTGTCCTTCATAATGTCTTCCCCGCATTTATCTGTTATCACATGCGCAGACTATGTCCGCAGCCTGATAAAGGACTTGTTACTGCCGATTTGCTATCATAAAATTGCCAACTCCATTATAAAAAAGGGCTGGCAGGGACGGATAATTGATTTTATGCTTCTGGAAACCGCTTTTTATAGCGCTCCAGTTCCGCACGAAGCTTCTGAACTTCTTTCTCTGCCTCCTCCTTCGCCTTCCTCTCGCGTTCCGTATTGACGCGCTCCTCTTCCCGCGCATCTTCCCGTTCCAGCTCTATACGCCTGTCAAATGTGTAGTCCAACTGCGTCACCTTTGTCACCTCCTCGCGGCGCTTTGTCAGAAATTCCCGCAGCACGCCCTCCTCGATACAACGGTCTATGGCTTTGTCTATGGCTTCCTTCAAATCCTTCTCCGGCTGCATTTCAAGTTCCTCCCGCACATATCCTACAAATACCATGTACTGCTTCAAAACCGGACATTTCGACAAAAGCTTCCGGTTCTTGCCCGAATTGATGTTATATACCATGCAGGTCAGTTCAAGCTCCGGCTTCTTCATTTGGTTTGTAAACGCGTCCGACAGCCTCAGCGGGTACCGCTCCGGCTGTTCCTCCGCCCCATTATAAAACACCGCAAACCGGGGCGTCGGGATTTTCACCAGCCTTCTCCCATATATGTTCTGTCCCTTTACCCACTGCTCCAGGATATTTGTCACGTAGATCAGCGCCCGCAGGGGCATATTGGGGCAAACCGTGGATTCATGCTCATATACGTTTAAATTCATATCCAGAATAAACGCCGCGTCATTGCGCACCGACAGGGAAATCCCCCGCTCCAGGTTACATACCTCTACAAGGCCCGGATCCCTGTAATCCGAATGGTTCAGCGCGTTATACACTTCCAGCGCATACCCCGGCTCCTCCATCAGCATGCTGAATACATCACTTTTAAATTCTCTGTTTCCTACCATAACTCTCCTCCTTTTGCCTGCAGGAGAATCGCGGCCTGGGTATCATATGCGGAAACTCCTGCCCTTATTGATAATGAATGGATAAAATAAAAGCATGAATTTCTCTGATAAAATGAATGTTTGACAAATATGCAGCGCTAACGGCCATACCGGATTTGAAATAATGCTTTGTATTTAGTTTAACATATTCAGGAGGGAAAGGCAAATGTTTTTTGGGATAAATGAAAAAGTTGTTTGAAGATCGTTTGAAGATTCGCCCACCGGTGTGAAGCAATCCGGGGCTCCTTCCCAAATGGGCCGCTGAATTTGCCAAAAAAGAAAAATTCCCCCATGCCCTGTTTCCAATCGGAAAAATGCAGTATAATAGAAAGACAGGATTCTATGGAGAAGCAGGGAGGAATGGCAGATGTGCGGACGTTACCATGTCACAGAGGAAATGGCTGAGGAAATGGAATATCTGGTAAAACAGACAGAAGAAAAATTGCGCGGGGAATCCGCAGCGGCCCTGAAGCGGATCGTCACTGCGGATATCTATCCTGCGGACCAGGCCCCCGTGTTTCTTGCGGCAGGAGGCGGGCTCGCCTGCACCTGGCTCCGGTGGGGCTTTCCCGTACAGCAGGAGCAGCACAAAGGCCTGATTATCAACGCCCGCTGCGAGACTGTCACAGACAGGCCTCTTTTCCGGGAAGGCATCCTCCACAGACGCATCGCCGTTCCCGCGGCCGCCTTCTATGAGTGGGATCGGGAAAAGGCTAAATACACCTTCCGGGGAAAGAACGGAAAAGCTTTGTTTCTGGCAGGATGCTGCAGGAACTATGGGGACGGGGAACACTTCGTAATCCTTACCACCGCTGCAAACAAATCCATGGAACCCGTCCATGACCGCATGCCCCTGTTGCTGCAGGCGGATCAGGTCACAGACTGGATTCTGGATGCCGGAAAGACGGAAAGCCTTTTGCGGCAGATTCCCTTTTCACTGGAGCGAAGCACGGAATATGAGCAGCTGCGTTTCTTCTGATGTCTTCTCTGTGCTTATTCTCTGTATCTGCCACTATAAAGTATAGGACATAGAAACTGCCAGTTCCATATATAAAATACAGAACTGGCAGAATTTATGATTTTGTGTGTATGGATCATTTATTTGTCTATGGCACGAACAGCTTTCCCAGATCCACGCCTTCCAGGGCAAGAAGCCGCTGCTTTTTATCCACTCCGCCGGCATACCCGGTCAGGCTGCCGTCCGAACCCACCACCCGGTGGCAGGGGACGATAATGGAGATGGGATTGTGCCCCACCGCGCCGCCCACCGCCTGGGCGGACATATGGAGAAGCCCCCTCTGCCCTGCAATCCTCCGGGCCAGCTCCCCATAAGTCATCGTCTTCCCATAGGGAATCTGCTGCAGAAGCTTCCACACGCTGAGCCTGAAGGGAGAGCCGGTCAAATGGATGGGCGGCATAAAGTCCGGCTCTTTTCCGGAAAAGTAGATATCCAGCCACGTCTTCACGGCATCAAAAACGGGCAGCTCTTTTTCCTTGAAGCGGGCTTCTTCTATGGAGTGGTTATCTTCCACGGAACGGTCTTCTCCCAGCGAATGCGTTTTTTTCATGGAATGGTTTTCTTCCTTGGAATGATTTTCTTCTATAAAGTAATCTTCCTCCCTATGCTCCGAGCCAAGGCTACAGGCATAATATTTCTGCCCCTCAAACCACAATCCGGTCAGCCCGGCCTCATCGGCGGCCAGGAGAATTTCCCCCATGGGCGATCGGTATTTTGCTGTATACGGCATGATACTATCCTCCTCTTCTCCCCGCCCGGGGAAAATCTGATGGCCTGCTCCGATGGCCTGCTCCCCTTGGAGCATCTGCGAGATCAGGTCGCTTAAGGGACGCAGCGTCCCTGGTCCCCTGCAGGCGGGCGGCTTTCTTACATTATTTTACCAGATATCATCTCCTTCACCAAGTATAATCTTCTTTATATTTTCATCTATTTCGCTCTCCGTCAGCCCCTGCCTGATGAGCGGCGCAATCACCTCACGGCTTTCCCTGGTATGGGGAAGCTCCGACGCAAGCCTGCACGCCCTGTCCTCAAAGCCCGCTTTCAGATATAAGAAGCACAGGGCAGCGCGCATGGTAGATTTCTGTTTCTCATTTGCGGACACGGCCAGCCCTCTCTCCATCAGCTCGATGGCTTCCTCCGCGGCGCCTTTCAAGGCCAGCGTGCTTGCCAGCCCCAGAATCATCCCGGGTTTATTGGGGTAGATCAGCAGGGCGTCCCGGTAGGTTTTTTCAGCGGAATCATACTCTCCCTTTCGCTGATAGTCAACCGCTTTTTTATGAATGTTATACCGGGTTGCCTCTGCCCGGATGGTATCCATCCCCACAGATCGGAAGAGCACACGTCTGAACTCCAGTCACAGCCTCATA
>CANDMH010000045.1 GCA_947385785.1 uncultured Lachnospiraceae bacterium | reverse complement strand
CTACACAGTAGAGAACACTCTTTCCCTACACGACGCTCTTCCGATCTACCGTAACCGCCGGTGCTTTGGTAGCCGGACTGACCGGAAGCGGAAGAAGTGTAACCGCCGGTGGTCTGATAACCGGCCTGCTGTGAAGAGCTGTATGTTCCGCCGTTGGCCGAGCTGTCCTGCTCACTCTGGCTTCTGATATAGTAGCCGCATTTTTTACAGGTCATCCGGCCGTTCATTATTTTCAGCTTTGTGCCGCACATGGGGCATTTTGTCGATTCTTTTGCCATGGTATCTCTCATCTCCATCTTGTTGTTACACAATTTTTCACAGGCTTTATAAGGAAACTATACGCGTTCACCCGGTATACATATTGAAACGATGTCTCTATTGTCAAGAATAAGTGCACGCATGGATACATTATAGCAGATTGAGGACGTTTTGCAAACCGGGTACATTTTAAATTTTTCGGAAGTATGGTTTTTCGTTACTGTTCACGGGTGCCTCCGCGAGGCGTTTTCGTGCGCACTATGCACGAAAATCCCGAGACTGCAGGCGCCAAAATGAGCGCACTTTGCTCATTTTGTGTGCATCATGTTGCTGTGAGCGGCGAAGCCGTGAACAGTAACGGTTTTTCCGGGCAGAAAACATCATATGTAAAGGAGTCTAAAATAAGGACAACTGTTCATATCGCTCCGGAAATTCATGCAGATACCGAAAGCAGGCATCCACATCGCAGAGGATGCCGTTTTCCCGGCATGTTTTATAAAACAGTGCCATCAGCTCCTGATTCCGCTCGCTGGGAATTTCATAGGCGTTGCCGTAGCGTCGTCGGTATTTTTCCTTCAGTCCCGGAAAGTGCCTGTCCAGAGCGGCGTAATAGTATTCCCGGTCTCCTTCCCGCAGGGTCATGCCCATGCCGAAGCAGATGATGCCCTGGACCTTTGCCTGAATGCAGTAATCCAGAATTCCCCTGATATTTTCTGCCGTATCGTTGATGAAGGGCAGGATGGGAGACAGCCAGACCACGGTGGGGATGCCGTTGTCCCGGAACATCTCCAGTGCCCGCACCCGCTCCCGGGTGGTGCATACATTGGGCTCCAGGATCCGGCACAGTTCTTCGTCGTAAGTGGTCAGCGTCATCTGCACCACGCATTTTGCATTTTCGTGAATACGTTTCAGCAGGGACAGGTCCCGCAGAATCCGGTCGGATTTGGTCTGAACGGAGACGCCGAAGCCGTATCGATCTATGATTTCCAGACACTGCCTGGTAAGCCCCAGCTGCTCCTCGCAGTGCATGTAAGGGTCGCACATGGCGCCGGTTCCGATCATACACTTTTTCCTTTTGGAGCGGAGGGCGCGTTCCAGCAGCAGGGGCGCATTCCGTTTTACCTCGATATCCTCAAAGGGGTGGGTAAACTGATAGCATTTGCTCCGGCTGTCGCAGTAGATGCATCCGTGGGTACACCCCCGGTACAGGTTCATCCCGTTCTGGGCGGATAAAATTCCTTTGGCTTCTACGAAATGCATGGTATGGTCCTCCTGTTCCGGTTCCGCAGCTTTCATGTTGTACCCGGCATCTGCTGTCCGGCATCTGTTGTATGATGAATGGGGAAAACATATGGATATGATATCATGTTTTACGGAAACAGACAATTCCTGGTACAAAAAAATGCGGTAGATAAGTGTGTTCCGTAAAAATCAGAGATATTTACCCTAATAATTCGAGATTTTTTTAAAATCCTATAAAATACCTGAAATTTGAAGATTTTCTGTGAAATTCGTGAGGTAGAAAGAATCGGGAAAAACAGATACAATATGGGACATAAAGACAGCAAAGCCCACGGGACATATGGGATACCGGAACAGGAGGTGAAAAGAATGGTGATGGAAAAAAGAAAAAAGGACAGCAGGGAAGGAAAGAAAATGTTTCTGATGGTACTGCCTTTTTTGTTACTCAATTTTTTGTTCTGCTACTTTCCGTTGCATGGGTGGGTTTATGCCCTGTATGATTACCGCTCGCCGCTGAAGCTTTCACAGTGTGAATTTGTGGGGCTGAAATGGTTCAAAATGCTGGTGGCGAATGAGACACAGATGAAGCAGATCGGCCAGGTCATGAAGAACACCTTTGCAATGAGCTTCCTTGGAATTGCCACTTCGTTCCTGCCGGTACTGTTTGCGGTATTTTTGAACGAGATGAAGAGCCGGAAATGCAGGGCCGTGGTGCAGACGTTGACTACATTGCCGAATTTCATCAGCTGGACACTGATCTATTCGGTGGCCTTCAGCCTTTTCTCCAACAGCGGAATGGTGAATACCGTGCTGCAGCAGCTGGGGCTCATCTCGGAGCCGGTAAGGATTCTGGACAGCGGCGAACATGTATGGCTGTTTATGATTCTGCTCAGCACCTGGAAAGGGCTTGGCTGGGGCGCCATTATGTACATCGCTTCGCTGTCGGGGATTGACCAGGAAATGTATGAGGCGGCGAGGGTCGATGGAGCCGGGCGATGGCAGATGATACGGAACATTACAATTCCGGCGCTTATGCCCACCTATTTTGTCCTGCTCATTCTGGCAGTGGCCAACTTCCTGTCAAACGGTATGGAACAATATTTCGTATTTCAGAATGCTTTCAATAAAGAACACATTCAGGTACTGGATCTGTATGTATACAATATCGGTCTGGGCGGAAAGAGCTTTTCGCTGGCAACGGCGGTGGGCATGCTGAAGACCATAGTCAGTATTACACTTCTGATTATTGTCAATGCGGTATCGAAAAAGGTCAGAGGAGAGAGTATTATATGACGGAAAAGAGAGCGGGAAAACGGAATGTCTGCAGACGAAAGAAACCGGCCAGCCGTAAGGAGGTGAGCAAAATGGCAAAAAAGAAAACATCGGGGGATATTGTATTCCACATCTGCAATTACACCTTATTCCTGCTCTTTACGCTGGTGTGTGTATACCCCTTTTACTACCTGATCATCAATACCATAAGCTCAAATGAGCTGAGTGCCAACGGACAGATTACGCTGCTGCCCAGGGAGTTGCACCTGAATAATTATGCGGAGGTCTTCAGGCTGAACGGGTTGAGTGCCGCCTTTGGGATATCTGTGGCAAGGACTGTGCTGGGAACGGCGGGAACGGTGATGGTCTCTGCGTTTCTCGGATATATGTTCACGCAGAAGAAAATGTGGAAGAGGAAATTCTGGTACCGTTTCCTGGTTATCACCATGTACTTTAACGCAGGCATCATTCCCATGTTCATTACCATGAAGATGCTGCATCTGCTCAACAGCTTCTGGGTGTATGTGATACCGGCGCTTGTACAGCCCTACAATATCATCCTGGTGAAGACCTATGTGGAATCGATTCCCGCTTCCATGGAAGAAGCGGCGGAAATCGACGGGGCAGGGGTCCTGCAGCGTTTTGTGAAAGTAATCCTGCCGCTGTGTGTGCCGATTCTGGCAACTATCGCAATCTTTTCGGCGGTGGGGCAGTGGAACGCGTTCAATGACACGCTGATGTATGTTACGGACCAAAAGCTGTATTCCCTGCAGTATCTGCTGTATACTTATCTGAACCAGGCAAGCTCACTCGCCAGGATGATAAAGAGCAGCGGGATTGCAAATATGACGGCATCCCTGGCCACGCAGCAGACGCCGTCTTCCATCCGCATGACGGTATCTGTGATAGTGGTATTGCCCATATTGTGCATATACCCTTTTTTCCAGAGATACTTCGTGAAAGGAATTATGATAGGCGCGGTAAAAGGATGAAAAACTGCATGCAGCAGCCAGACAAAAAGAAATGAAAGCGCTTATGACGATAAAAGCGGCAGATTCAGAACTGTAGACAAGGAGGAAAATAATGAAGAAAAAGGCAGAGAAAATGAAAAAAAGAGGATTGGCAGCGGTAGTCTGCGCGGCTATGGCGGCTGCCGCCCTGAGCGGGTGCGGCTCCAAGGAGGGACCGGGTGAACTGCTGAAAGTGGATGTCTTTGACAGCCTGGCAAATTATCAGGGCATCCAGTCCGGCTGGTATGGAAAACTGGTGAAGGATAAGTTCGGGCTGGAGCTGAATATCATTTCACCCATTGTCTCCGGAGGCGGTGAGTCCCTGTTTGAAACCCGTGCCGCAGGCGGGGAAGTGGGCGACATCATCATGGTCGGAGCAGGGTCCGGCAGAGCCCAGGGACTGGTGGATGCGGGATTGGTGATTGATATCACGGAGTATCTGGAGGGCGAAGAAAATCTGACGAAATACCGTACAGCCATTGAGGCATCCAATGACAGCTGGATAAAGCAGGACGGCCTGTACATGATACCTTCAGAGATGACGGAGCAGAGCGGCTCGGTTTCCTGCGAGTCCGGCGGCGAGCCTACCACGGGTGTTTATTTCAGATGGGATCTGTATAAGCAGCTTGGCTATCCGCAGATGAAGACGGAGGAGGACATGCTTGGCGTTCTGAAGGATATGCAGGAAATCTGTACGGAAAGCGACTCCGGCAAGAAGGTGTATGCATTTTCCTTCTTTAAGGACTGGGACAATATCCTGATGGAGGCAGCGCGCCAGGGATTCAGCTATTACGGATACGGAATGGAAGGGTTCTGCCTGTTTAAGCCGGACGGAAGCGCTTATCAGGACGCTTTGGCGGATGGTTCCGAATACATCAGGACTCTGAAGCTGTTTTTCGACGCGAACCAGATGGGGCTCATTGATCCGGAATCCACCACGCAGGATTATGATACTCTGTATGCAAAATATCAGGACGGCGCCGTCCTCTACTGTCCATGGGCATGGTACGGAAAGGCGGCATACAACACAACGGAGCATCTGAATGCAGGCAAGGCCATGGCGTTCGTGCCCATAGAGGATATGCAGATTTACTCCTACGGCTGTTATCCCCAGGGAAATGCCAACGATCTGTGCATCATGATCGGCAAGGATGCGGAAGATCCCCGGCGAATCATGGACTTCATTGACTGGATGTACTCTCCCGAGGGAATCAACGCCTCCATGCAGGGCTCCGGTCCGGAGGGGCTGACCTGGGAAATGAAAGATGGCCGGCCGGTTCTGACACAGTTCGGTATGGAAGCCGTTCTTGGAGACGGCAGCAAGGTGACGGTTCCGGAGGAATGGGGCACAGGCAGCTATGCAGAGGGCAAAAACCAGCTGAATATCAAGACAGTGGCTCCCACAGAGATCAATCCGGATACCGGCGTTCCCTACACCAGTACCA
Source organism: uncultured Lachnospiraceae bacterium (assembly GCA_947385785.1). GTDB lineage: Bacteria > Bacillota > Clostridia > Lachnospirales > Lachnospiraceae > Acetatifactor. Next base: position 15,419 of record CANDMH010000045.1, on the reverse strand, counting down.
TGTGGGAGAGCGTCCTGGAAATGGACAGCACCGAGATCGGGGATGACTGGAAGGAAAAAATGGGATACAACACACCCATGGAATATCTGATTGCCAGTGACAAACTGCTGGTATCGCCGGGCATCTCGGTGGCGCTTCCGGATGAATCGGCCGATATCGTAACCATCCGCAGCCAGTGCAAGTCCATCGTGGTGGAAAAATCCTGGCAGATGATCTTTGCGAAGGACGAGGCGGAATTCAACGCCCTGCTGACGGAGATGCGGGATACGGTAAAGGGTCTGGGGTACGACGAAATCTATAAGATCGATCTGGAAAACGCACAGTCAAAGCAGGTGGAAAGAGATAAAATGCTTCAGGAATAAGGAGGCGGCAATTCCTGAGGAAGGGACAATTCCTGCGGAATCACAGGACAGGGGGAAGACCTCTGTCCTGTCCCTGCTTTTTGCGGTATTCCGCAGGGCTGCAGCCGAATTCCCGTTTAAATTTCTGGTAAAAATAATCCACGCTCCGATATCCGGACAGGGCGGCGACGGCACTGGCAGACATATTTGTCTCTGACAGCATTCTGGCGGCATTTCGGACACGAATTTCATTCAGGTAGCTGTTAAAATTCTTTCCCATGCGCTGTGTGAAAAGTTTTCCCAGATAGGAGCTGTTGTAGCCGAAAAGCGGTGCCAGGGCTTCCAGTTTTAATGCTTCGCCGTAATTATGATTTATGTAATCCAGTATATTCTCAAAGACGGAATCTGTATCGGAATTGCCGCCGACAGCATTTATCATGATTTCAAACTGCTCCATATAATAAGTCATGATTTCATACAGAGTACGGCACTGCTCCACCCGTTCGATCAGAGCCGCATTGGAGCACAGAAATTCCTTAACCTGGCTGTAGGATTGCAGGACGCTGTTTCGGACCTGAAGGAGGATATCCGCCAGGAAATGCTTCAGGGCAGCGGTGCTGTCGGAACAGGACAGAAGCCGGGATTCCAGCTCGCCCAATGTCTCGACGATCATCTTCCGGTTGGCGCTTTTGACATAATCCGACAGTTCCTGCGCATATAGCCCGGCATGAGGGGAATCGGCAAAGGTGTCTTTCCGAAGGCAGTCGGGCAGGTCCTCCGGGCTTAGGATATGCCTGGATGGCTGGCAGAAAAAGCGGCGTTCCATCAGCAGACAGCATTCCGCATAGGACGGATGAAATTCCTTCAGGCTGTAAACCGGCCTGCCGCAGGCCAAAAAGGCCGAATCCAGAGGAGAGCCTTTCTGCAGCCTGCCCTGACAGCGGGAAAGGAAAGTCTGGAAGCGGGTCAGGGAGGATTGGCCCTTTAACAGCAGGAGATGCCTGTTATCCAGAGTGAGCTGTTCATAGCTGTCATTGGGCCCGCATACTGCGGCGAATATTTCCCCGAAATGAAAGCGGGGGGACAGTGGCTCCAGGTTCTCATACAGGATAAGCTGATATACCGGAAACGTAAAACCGAATTCTTCGTAGTGGATGTTGATATCCGGCTGCGGGTTTCTCAACAGGTCTCTCAGAACCGTGTCCCTGGCTTTCATCATATAGCGGTAGTAGGAATCCTTTGTCCGGAGGCCGGAGAGTATCTTTTCTTTTGCGGAAAGGACAGCCTGGGTGAGAAGGGTCTCGTCAATGGGCTTTGTCAGGTAGCAGGAGACGCCGTACCGGATGGCTGCCTGGGCATACTGAAAATCGGAAAAGCCGCTCAAAATGATAAATTCTCCCGTAAACCCATTCTCTCTTGCCTTCTGTATCAGCTCGATGCCCGAGAGAAGGGGCATCTGAATATCCAACAGAACCAGGCTCGGATGAAAGGATGCCATTTTCTCCAGGGCATCCATGCCGTCCTGGGCCTCGCCGCAGATATCAAAACCCAGGGCGTGCCAGTCGATTATGTATTTCAGGCCTTCACGGATGAAGACTTCGTCGTCTGCAATCAAAACATTTAAAACGGGCTCGTTCATGAAGTTTACTCCTTGTCATTTGCGGAATCCGCCGGGAACGAAATCTCTATGTCTGTTCCCGTGGAAGGGCTGCTGTCAATATGGAAGGTATACGCGCTGCCGTAGAGCAGGCACAGCCGGTGGTGGATGTTCGCCAGGCCGATGCTTTTGCTGTGCCCGGTTATAGTGCTGGCATTCATGGCTTCCGTCAGCTGACGCAATTTCTCCGGTGTCATGCCGCAGCCGTCATCCCGTACCCGTATCCGGAGGAACTGTTCCGGCGTGCGGGAGACTGTTATCAGGATATGGCCGCCTTCCGCTTTGGGGGCGAGGCCGTGAATGACGGCATTTTCCACTATGGGCTGAATCAGCAGTGGCAGGATTTGCATCCGGGCAGGCTCCACGGTTTCGTCTACGGACAATTCATACCGGATTCTGTCGCCGAAGCGCAGCTGCTGAATCCGGAGATAGGTTTTGGTATAGCTCAGCTCCTTTTCCAGGGTAGCGGCATCCAGTCCCGTATTTTCCAGGACATAGTGCATGGAGTCTCCCAGCAGTTTTACGGAAGCGGCTACATCCCGGGTGCCGGCGGCAAGGGCCTGCATGCGGATGGTCTCCAGGGTATTGTAGAGAAAATGCGGGTTGATCTGGCTGGCAAGCATTTTGAACTCCATCTGCTGCTGTTCGTTGATCAGATGCTCTCTGGAGATTTCCGCTTCATAGTACTGTTTCTGGGTTTCCTGCACGCGCTGTACCGTTTCACGCAGGTCGTGAAAGGTTTCGGCAAGCTCGTCATCCCCGCTGAAATTTTCGATAATGTCATAATCACCCTGGCTTGCCCGGTGCATGGCATCTCTCAGGACGGCAATTCTGGCGCTGAGGCGGGATGAGAACACCAGAATGATGATGGAGGGGAAGAGGATGGCAATCAGCAGCATCAGAAGGTTTGCGGCAGTTACCCGGCGCAGCCGGTCCATTGCCTGCAGATTGCTGACACTGATATAGAAGGTGTCCTCCGTCCGGTAGGGTTGGAAGGTGGAGAGGCTGGTCAGGGATTTTGTCCCTGTGAAATCCGTTATGCCGCTGTAGATGTAGTGTGGGTCGCCGACGGCCTGTCCCTCCGGAAGCGGCATTGGCTTTTGGGCAAAAACAGGGTCTGACGAATAGAAGACGGGTGAGTCGTTCACACTGCATATAATTTGAAATTCGTTATTTTTAAGACGATTTTTCATATAATTGGGACTTACCATGATCACCAGATAAGCTCTGGCGGAGGGAGAGGGGAGCCCCATCTTGCGCACCAGGGTCAGGTAGGAGGTGACGTTGCCGAAATTGTCGATCTCCGTGATGGTCTTCCACAGCTGCCGCTTTTCTTCCAGTTCGTCGCTGTACCAGGAGGCACGGGAAAAATCCTCCGTCACGGTAATGTGCTCATTTTCCGTTATGGCCTGATTGTTAGTATACAGGCAGATGGAAGAGATTGAGGCATTGTGACGGCGGCAGTCATCCATGTAGTCGGTCAGCTGTGTGTAGGCGGCTGCCTCGGATGAGAGGTCTTCCGAGCTCAGCAGATGCATGTAGGAATAGGATTGTATGATATTTTCCGACAGGGTGAACATGGACGTGGTGATATCAAACAGCGTTGATTTCAGCCTGGCGCTGTCCGCCCGGGTCAGACTTAGAAAATCGTTTTGAAGCTGGTGTCTGGAGGAATATACGGAGTACAGCCCAATGACAAGCACGGGAACTATGACGGCAAATATGTATATGCGCCGGAGCTGGCGCCTGATTTTTTGTTTTTCAAATAGTTTTTTGTGTGTTGGCATTTGGGGTTCCTCTTTCGGGCTTTTGCCTGAAGATATTACAGGAACCGCTTCGCGAAGCCTGTAATCAGAAGGAAATTGTAGCGGCTATTTGCCGACAATTCCTAAGGAATTGTTCTTTCTGCACAATTCCTGAGAATATCATATCATATATTTTCGGAATGCTCAATAAAATCCAGAATTTTCCGGAGAGAAAATCTGCCTGTGAAATCCGTTGGTAAAAATTCGTCGGTAAAAATCAGCCAGTGAAAATTTATAGCGTCATGGACATCGTGAGAGGGAATGTGTTATACTGAAATTGTAATAAAGTGAACATCGTTTCTTGGGAATTGTCGGGAAATAATTTGTACAAGTGCCGTCGCGGGACGGCTGAATCGGGAGAAAATATGAATTTTGAAAAGCTGAAAAATTTTATGGATTATATGGCGCAGGAGCGGACTCCTGGAAATGCAGTGGAGGTGTATCTGGGAGGGAAATGCGTCTTCAGATATGCCAGCGGATATGCGGACCTGCAGTCACGGATGCCGATGACAGGAGAGGAATATTTCAATTTTTACTCCTGTTCCAAGCTGACTACGGTGGTGGCCGGGCTGCAGCTGCTGGAAAGAGGAAAATTTCTGCTGACGGACCCGCTTTACGAGTACATTCCGGAATTTCGGGATATGTATATCAGGACGGGGGAGGGGGAGCTGGTCCGTGCCGCAAATCCCATTACGGTCAGAGATTTGTTTACCATGTCTGCGGGTTTTACCTATGATATGGATACGCCGGGATTCCGGGCTGCCAGGGAGCTTACGGGGGGAAGGATGGATACGGCACAGGTTGTGCGCTGCATTGCCCGGGACCCGCTTGCCTACGAGCCCGGGACACATTGGGGATACAGCATTGGACATGATGTGCTGGCAGGCCTGATCAGTATCATTGAAGGAATGAAATTTCGTGATTATGTGAATGAATATGTATTCAAACCTCTGGACATCCGGCATTGTGTGTATCACCAGACACCTGAAATTCAGGAGAAAATGGCTGTGCAGTACAGCTTCGTTCCAGAGGGAGAGGGTGCCGGGTATGACATTGTAGAGGCACAAAAACATGGAAATGCAGTAAAGGGAGCTTTCGTTGATGTGGGGAAGGAGATTTCTCATGTTCCGGGGCCGGAATACGACAGCGGCGGAGCCGGGATTACAGGTACGATTTCCGATTATGTAAAGCTGATGGCGGCGCTGGCAAATCACGGACTGGGTATAAACGGCAGACGGATTCTGGCCAGGGGAAGCGTTGCCCTTTTGAAATCGGATCAGCTGAATGAAGTACAGAAGAGGGATTTTAACTGGAGACAGCTGACAGGTTACAGCTACGGGCTGGGAGTCCGCACCCTGACCGACAAAGCCCTTGCGGGTTCGGTAGGGAATATGGGAGAATTTGGCTGGGGAGGCGCGGCGGGCTCCACGGCTCTGGTGGATACGGAGGCCGGCCTGGCGGTATTCTACGCACAGCATACCCTGAATCCCAGGGAGGAATATTATCAGCCCAGGCTCAGGAATGTAGTTTATTCCTGTCTGGACTGACAGCGGACGGAGCAGTCGGTCCAACTGTTCCTGCCGGGACAGAACCCGCAGGTGAAAAGAGAAAGCCGTTTTCGGAAAATACCGGGTTTATGTACTTGAAACAGTTGCCATTGCCCCGGAAGTCTGGTACAATTTCCTATAGCCTTATGATTCTATTATGCGCAGCATGCGCTCATGAATGTGTGCCGGAGGCACAGCGGCCGGATATCAGGCGGAAGGACATATGGAATCATGCGGGAAGCCCCGTGGCGGAAGGATATATGGAATCATGCGGGAAGCTCCATGGCGGGTGGATGAATGGAATCATGCGGGAAGCCGCATGGCGGAAGGAGGAAGGCGGCAATGGGACAGGAGGCAAAACGGATGGCGGAACAGGGCAGAAAACAGGACATGGGCAGCGGCAGCATTCCGGGATTGATGCTGAATCTGGCGATTCCGGCGGTGGTGGCGCAGCTGATCAACATGCTGTACAATATCGTGGACAGAATTTATATCGGGCACATACCGGATGCCGGTGCGTCCGCGCTTACCGGGGTGGGATTGTTTCTGCCGATTTTAATGATGATCAATGCCTTTGCCATGCTGGCGGGTTCAGGAGGCGCCCCCCGGGCTGCTATTGCCATGGGGAAAAATGACAGACAGGAAGCACAGAAGATACTGGGAAACTGTTTTTCCGTGCTGATGCTGTTTGCGGTGGTGCTGACGATTGTGTTTTACATCTTTGCGCCCCAGCTGCTGATGCTGTTCGGCGCCAGCGAGGTGACGCTTCCCTACGCCCTGTCCTATTCCCGTATTTACATACTGGGTATCGTGTTTGTGATGATCGTCATGGGGCTGAATCCCTTTATCACCACCCAGGGCTTTGCCAAATTCAGCATGATTACCACGGTGGTGGGCGCGGTGTGCAATATTATTCTGGATCCGATTCTGATATTCGGCTGCGGCATGGGGGTGCAGGGAGCGGCTGTGGCCACTGTCATCAGCCAGGCGGTCAGCGCGGTCTGGGTGCTGTTTTTCCTGAGAGGCTCCAAAACCATGCTGAAGCTGACAGCCGCAGATATGAAAATAGAGCCTCAGGTCATTTTGCCCTGCCTTGCCCTGGGCATCTCCACCTTTGTCATGCTCAGCACGGAGAGTATTCTGAATATCAGTTTTAACAGCAGTCTGTCCCGTTTCGGCGGAGATGTGGCTGTGGGGGCCATGACCATCATATCCTCCTGCAGTCAGCTGGTGACGCTGCCGCTGCAGGGAATCTGCCAGGGCGGGCAGCCCATTATGAGTTATAATTTCGGTGCGGGCAAAAAGGAGAGGGTGAAGCAGGCTTTCAAATGCCAGTTCCTCGCCTGCACATGCTATGCCGCGCTGCTCTGGCTGCTGCTTTTGCTGATTCCCGGTGTATTTGCGGGGATTTTCAGCAGTGACGCCGCGCTGGTGGAATATACGGTATGGGCGATGCGGATCTATATGGCGGGTATCTTTTCCACAGGGGTGCAGATCTCCTGCCAGCAGACCTTTATGGCGCTGGGGCAGGCGAAAATCAGCCTGCTGATGGCATGTCTGAGAAAGCTGGTGCTTTTGATTCCGTTGATTTTCGTACTTCCTTTCGTATTTGCGGACAAGGTATTCGGCGTATTTGTGGCGGAGCCGGTAAGCGATATCATAGCGGCGACAGTCACGGCAACCATGCTTTTCACCAGGCTGAACGGGATTCTGGAGAAAGGGGCCCGCGGACGGAAGGCCTGATCCAGGCGCTTCGGCGATGCAGAACAGAAACCGGCAAATGAATGCGCTCACGAGTATAACTGATACGGCCTGTTTGGGAAAAGCCAGGGAATATAAGAGACAAGATTTGAGTGACGGCAGAATGGAGGGAAATGTGAAAAGAAACGTGGCAGCCCTGGTCTGGGTGATCCTGTGCATTGCGCTTTTAACGGTTTTTCGTATAAGGGGGCCGATGCCCACAGGGGGGATGTTTTACTGTGCTATGCTGGTGTATATGATTATCGGCTGCCTGGCGGTGGGCAGGCATGACAGAGTACAGCGCCTGCTGCGGGCATTTCCGGGAAAAAAGGCGGAAGCCCGGCTTTATGGGAAATTTACGGATACCGCCCTGTTTTTTATGGCCTGGGGGATATTGCTGCTTTTCTGGCTTCCCGCTTATCTGGCGCTGTTTCCCGGAACCTTCGGTTATGATGTGCCGGAGCAGATGCAGCAGTTTTTCGGCAGCATGCCGCTGACTTCCCATCATCCGGTGGTGCATACCTGGCTGGTGGGCATTTTCCTGCAGATGGGGGAGCGTTTCTTTCACAGTTGGCAGGCGGGTTTTGCGGTGTTTTCCGTTCTGCAGGGGATGGCGGTGACCGGCAGTCTGGCCTGTTCTTTTGTATTTCTGAAGCGGAGAGGGGCTCCGCTGTCTATTATCGCGGCAGGTTTACTGGGAAGCGCGCTGCATCCGATTCTGCAGATCTTAAGCTTTAATGCCACAAAGGATACTCTGTTCGGGGCTTTTTTCCTGCTTTTTATGGTGGCGTTTCTGGCGTTTCCGGAGAATGTCTCCGAATCCGGCGGCAGAAAGAAGGCCTGTGTCCGGTTGATTCTCGCCGGAGTATTGATGTGCCTGCTGCGGAACCAGGGGATTTACATTATTCTGGCGCTTGCCGTTTTCAGTCTTCTGTTCCGGGCGGGAAGAGGGCTTCTGACAGGATGTCTGGGGATGATTTTTCTTGTGAGCGAATGCTTTTTTCTGTTTTTTCGTATTGTTCTGGGAATTCCGGAGGGAGATAAAAGGGAGATGCTCTGCGTTCCCATGCAGCAGGCGGCGCTGGTCTGGCAGAACCGGGAAAATGCCGATATCAGCCCGGAACAGATTGCGGCGGTGGAAGAGCTGATTGAGCAGGAGGCGCTGTACAATTATATGCCGGAGTGTGCGGATCCTGTGAAAAGCGGGTTTCGAACACCTGTTCTAATGGAGAATCCGGGGAAATATCTGCAACTTTACCTGGAACTGGGGCTGCAAAATCCCAATCTGTATGGGAGTGCGTGGCAGGCGCTGGTGCTTCCCTATATAGACGGAAGTATTTACCGTGTCCCGGAGACCACCATGGAATTCACCTTTCCGGATGCAAATATCTGGAGGATCGAAAGACACAGTCTGCTCCCTGCTTATGAGGCGTATCTGTCGGGAGTTGTGTCCAGCCCGGTATGCGTGTTTGCCTTACAGCCCGGTATGGCCGTATTTTTGCTGATAATCCTGTCAGGGGCGGCTATTTCCGGGAAGAGCAGCCGGCTGTTTCTGGGAATTCTGCCGGCGGTGCTGTTCTTTGGGACGCTTCTGCTGAGCTCGGGAGCACTGCTGCGATACATTTATCCGCTTATGCTTGCAGTGCCGCTTTTGCTGGGGATGCTGGGAACTGCCGGAGAATAACTGCATTGGTTATTGTTCATTCCTTTCACAGTCAACCCCCATGCATAAGGCCTATAGGACAGGCCTGGCCGCACCACCATGCATGAAAGTCTGGAGGTTTACTGTGTGCCTGCACCTGGCACACTGGGATGCACACAAACCCGCAAGAGAAGCGTGTTTGGCGCACAGCTGTCTTGCCGAATAAGCAGGGGAGCTTATTCGGACTGCGCGGTTTCCGCAGGCAAGATTCAATACTTTCACAGTAAACCTCCATGCATAAGGCCTATAGGACAGGCCTGGCCGCTCCACCCTGCATGAAAGTCCGGGGGTTTACTGTGAAGATGCACACAAACCCGCAAAAGCAAAAACCATGGAAATATCGGATTCTTTGTGCTATAATGATATGGACAGTGTGATTTTCGGAATCCGCATTCATGGAAGCGGGATGGATGCAGAACGGCAGATGAAAGGGGTTGAGCGTTTGTGAGGGGAAGAAGACCTGGGGACAGCGGCATCCTGGTAAAATGGCCTGGGAGAGTCTGGATGGCTGTAATATGCGCAATTATTTTCTGCGGGGGCGGACTGGGCCTGACCGGGTGCAGCAGGACGGAAGAAGCCGCGGAAGAGGGAGAGGCCGTCCGGCAGGAAGACGGCAGGGAAAATGAGACCGTAAATGCGGTTCGATTTGACAGGACATTGGACGGCTATCAGCCGCTGAAAGATAAGTATAAATTTTACTTTACATACAAGATGGTGCATCCCTGGTGGGACGCGGTAGCCATTGGGATGGAAGACGCGGCGAAGCAGTATGAAGAAATGGGAATCATGATCAGTTATGAATACCTGGCTCCCAATGTTGTATCTGCCCAGGATCAGATTCTCCGCCTGCGGGAGGCATCCGGAAGGGAATTCGATGTCATGGGTGTGGATGTGGCGGATGTGGAAGCCGTCACCCCGGTAATCAACGAACTGATGGCGGACGGACATAAAATCATGACATTTTCCAGTTCCGATGCGGCGAAGGAGGACGGGTGCCGGAGGATCGCTTATGTGGGCAATACCCATAATTATGAGGACGGGGCGGCGCTTGCGGAGTCTCTCTGCGAGAAGCTTGCCTACAGGGGGCAGATCGCTGTCCTGGTAGGCACGAAGGGGGCGCCCTGCCATGAGGAGCGGGCCCAGGGGGTACAGGAGGTCATCGCGGAATATCCGGACATGGAGATCGTGGAGCTCGCGTATGATGAGGATTCGGTGGAAAACGCATACCTTCTGGCGAAAACGTTTCTGGAAAGTCATGAGGAGCTGGCGGGCATCGTCTGCTGTAATATGAGCAATCCCGTGGGTGCCGCCAGGGCTGTGATTGAGGCCGGCAGGGAGGAGAAAATCGTGATCGTGGGAATGGACCATGACCAGGAGGCGCTTCATTATCTCAGGGACGGGATTATTTATGCACTGGGGATACAGGACTGTTACTCCATTGGCTTTGATACGGTTCAGGTGGCGGTCAAAATTGCGGACGGACAGCTTCCGGGGACGATTTATCCTGAGAAAACGGAGGAGGCTACGACGATCATTTATCAGGACAGCGCAGGTGCAATACTTCAGATGCTGTATGGAGAAATCGATTAGGGATTGTTATTTCCTTAGGATTGGCAGGTGCGGAACATGGAACAGACAGAGCGCAGGACTATCGCCTTTGCCGTATGGGGCGGCATACTGATTGCGGTAATTCTTCTTGTCACTACCATATGGGTATCCGAAAGTGCAAGAAAGGGTACGGGACAGGCTGTAAGCAGGGTCAGTGAATTTTATCTGGAAGAACTGGCCGGGCGGAGAGCCCTGGTGGTGTCGGAAGAATTAAAAAATCTTTTCGGGTATATGGAGAATGCGATTTCAGTACTGGAGGAAACCGATCTGGAATCCAGTGAATCTCTGTGCGGCTTTCTCGGGAAAATCAGAACCCTTTACGGGGTGGATAAATTTGCTCTGGTAGATGAAAACGGAATCGTATATACGAAACACAGCATTACATCCGGCCTGAGCAGATACAACTTCCTGTCGGAAGAATTGAGGGGGCCTGCAGTCAGTACCGCCAATCTCTATGGTGCGAGAAAGCAGGTAGCGCTTGCCATGCCTGTGGAGGGGATTACCTTCCAGGGTGTCCGGATGAAAGTATGCTTTATTCAGCTTAATATTGATGAAATGCTCAGTTCACTGACACTGCAGACAGGTGACAATGAAACCTACTGCAATCTGTATTATCAGAATGGCGAGAGCCTGACTGGTGATGATTTCGGATATCTCAGCGCCGGGAAGAATGTTCTGGCCGAGCTGGCGGATGCGGAGATGGAGAAGGGATATACCATTGAAAAAGTGGAGGAGGATTTTGCAAACGGAAGAGCGGGACAGATTTCCTTCCGGTATATGGGGACGCAGGAGGATCTCTGCTATGTTCCGGTGGAGGGAACTAACTGGATGATGACGATCCTGATAAGGGATAACGTTATCAGTGAACAGATCAGTTCCATCAGCTCGGAAATGCTGAATCATGGAATCATTCAGATCGTCATTACGGTGGGGGTGATGCTGGCGGTATTTCTGGTGCTGATATTCCAGTCCAGGCGGAATGCGGCTGTCCTTCTGGAACAGGAAAAGGCGGACGGGGACAGGATAAGGACGGCTTATGCCCAGATTGAGCGGGAGCAGACAGCCATGGAAAATATCCATGACGCCATGGGATCGGGGCTCTGGAGCATGGAATTCAACGAAAGGGCGGAGATGGTCTCCTGTACCTGGACGGAGACTTTCCGGAAGATGCTGGGGTATGAGAGCGAGGAGGATTTCCCGGACAGGCTGGAATCCTGGTCGGATCTGCTGCATGAGGAAGACAGAGAGCGGGTTATGAAGGAATATTGGGACACCGTCAGGGATTATACCGGGGAGAAGACATATGATGTGGAGTACCGCCTTCTCACCAGGAATGCCGGGTGGAGATGGTTTCATGCCGCCGGCAGGCTGTCCAGGCGGCCGGACGGTTCGCCGATTCGCTTTGTGGGACTTTTCGTAGATATTGACGAAGAGAAGAATATGAAGGAGATGTTGGAGAAGCAGAAGGGGGATCTGGAGGACGCCCTTGCCGCGGCACAGCATGCCAATAAGGCCAAGACTACATTCCTGAATAATATGTCCCACGATATCAGGACTCCCATGAACGCCATTATCGGCTTCACCTCTCTTGCCGCGGCGCATATTGACAATGTGGAGCAGGTTCAGGATTATCTGTCGAAGATCGGCACCTCCAGCAGCCACCTGCTGAGTCTGATCAATGATGTTCTGGATATGAGCCGTATTGAGAGCGGCAAGATGAAGTTAGAGGAGAAGGAGACATCCCTTCCGGAGATTCTGCATGACCTGAAGACGATTGTACAGGCGGATATCACCTCCAGACAGCTGGATTTCTATATCGATACCGTGGATGTGGTAAACGAAAATGTCATGTGCGATAAGCTCAGGCTGAACCAGGTTCTGCTGAATCTGCTGAGCAATGCCATGAAATTTACAAAGCCCGGAGGCCTTGTGAGTGTCCGCGTTCTGCAGAAAGGGAGTGCGCCGGAGGGCTGTGCTTCCTATGAGTTCCAGGTAAAGGATACCGGAATCGGCATGAGCAGGGAATTTCTGGAGCATGTATTCGAGCCTTTTGAGCGGGAGAGGACCAGTACGGTCAGCGGGATCCAGGGCACCGGCCTGGGGATGGCCATTACGAAAAATATCGTGGATATGATGGATGGTACGATTACGGTTGACAGTGAGGTGGGGAAGGGTACGACCTTTATGGTAAATCTGCAGTTCAGAACCTGTTCCGGACAGGTAAGGCAGGAGGTGATTCCGCAGCTGCAGGGGCTTCGGGCTCTGGTGGTGGATGATGATTTCAATACCTGTTCCAGTGTGACCAAGATGCTCTCCACCATCGGTATGCGGCCGGACTGGACCACATCCGGGAAGGAGGCGGTACTCCGCGCCGGACTTGCGGAGGAGCAGAATGACGGGTATGCCGCCTATATCGTGGACTGGCTGATGCCGGACATGAACGGCATCGAGGTGGTGCGGCGGATTCGCGGTTTGATAGGCGAGGACAGGCATATTATCGTACTGACTGCTTATGACTGGGCCGATATAGAGGAAGAGGCAAGGGAGGCCGGAGTGACGGCTTTCTGTTCAAAGCCGATCTTTTTATCAGAGCTGCGGGAGATTCTGGAAGCGCTGTTTACTGTCGAAGAGGAGGCCGGGAAGGTTTCCGAAGAAAACATTTCCTTTGAGGGCAGGCGGATATTCCTGGTGGAGGACAATGAGCTGAATCAGGAGATTGCCCTGGAGATTCTGAGACAGTCGGGATTCAGCGTGGATGTGGCGGATGACGGCGCGGCTGCGGTGGAGAGGATGAAAGAGGCCGGGCCGGGTCGGTATGACCTGATTTTGATGGATATCCAGATGCCTATTATGAACGGTTACGAAGCCACCAGACAGATCAGGGCGCTGGAGATTCCGGGAGTATCTGACCTGCCCATAATCGCCATGACTGCCAATGCTTTTGAGGAGGACAGGAGGGCGGCGCTTGACGCGGGGATGAACGGGCATGTTGCGAAACCCATTGACGTGGAGAAACTGTTGAAGATTTTGAGGGATATATTAAAAGGATGAGCCTGCAATTTTATTTCGGCCCCTCCGGGGCGGGCAAGAGCAGAAAACTATATGAAGAGATTACCGAAAGGGCCGGGGAAGAGAAAAACAGGAGCTTTCTGATCATTGTGCCGGACCAGTTTACCATGCAGACCCAGAAGGAGCTGGTACTGCTGAATGACAGGGGCGGTATCATGAATATTGACGTGCTCAGCTTCGGGCGTCTGGGGCATCGTATTCTGGAGGAAGTGGGCGGGCAGGACATTCCCGTACTGGACGATACCGGCAAGAGCCTGGTGCTCCAGAAGGTGGCGGCGAATCTGAAGGAGGAGCTGCCCACGCTGGGAAGCTTTCTTCACAGGCAGGGCTATATTCATGAGGTGAAAAGCGCCGTCTCCGAATTCATGCAGTACGGTATCGGCACGGAGGATGTATCGAAGCTGATTGCTTATGCGGAGAAGCGGGGGGCGCTGGTTCAGAAGCTGCGGGATTTGGAGACTCTGTATCGGGGATTTATGGAATATATCCGGGGGAATTTTATTACTACTGAGGAAACCCTGGATGTATTGCGGCGTTCTCTGCACAAGTCCAGGCTGCTGCCCGGGAGTGTTGTGGTGTTCGACGGATTCACCGGATTTACGCCGATTCAGAATAAAGTAATCGGAGAATTGATGACTCTGTGCGGTGAAGTGATCGTCACGCTGACCATTGGGGCGGAGGAAGACCCCTATCGGCTGGACGGGGAGCAGAAGCTTTTTCATTTAAGTAAAAAAACCACGGCGGATCTGTCCCGAATGGCGAAGGAACTTGGAGTGGAGCGGGCCCGGGATGTGTTTGTGCTACCGGTTTCTTATGGTGCTGTCAGGAGTCAGGGAATTGAGACAGGGAGGGATTATAATCCGTATCATCGCTTTCAGACTGCACCGGCGCTGCGTTATCTGGAGCATAATTTATTCCGATACGGAACGGGAGTTTATGAGCAGCCCCAGGAGGAAATCCGGATGTTCGAGACCACCACGCCCAGGGAAGAAGTCCATCAGACCGGGTTGGAGATCTGTCGTTTTATCCGGGAGGAAGGCTTTGCTTTTCGGGATATTGCCGTGATTCTGGGGGATCTGGCGGGGTATGCTCCCTATGTGGAGACGGAGTTTGACAGAATGGAAATTCCCTGCTATATTGACCGGACCAGGGGGATCATTCTGAATCCCATGATTGAGTATATTAAGAGCGCGCTGGAATTGTATACAAAGGATTTTTCCTATGAGGCGGTATTTCATTATCTGCGCAGCGGCCTGGCGGACCTGACCTGGGAGGAAGTGGACAGGCTGGAAAATTACTGTCTGCAGACGGGGGTAAAGGGGTATCGCGGCTACAGCAGGCTCTTCACCCGCAAGACACCGGAGATGGAGGGAGAGGAGGAAGGGCTGGCGGAGCTGAATGCCCTGCGGCAGCGCCTGATGGAGCAGGTGGAGATGCTGCATCTGAAGGAGAAAGAACCGGTGAAGACTTATGTGAATGCCCTGTATGATTTTCTGGTGCAGAACCGGGTGCAGCAGAAGCTGGCGGCATTCCAGGTACGGTTTGAAGAGGAAGGGGAATTGGCCCGGGCCAGGGAGTATACCCAGATTTTCCGCCTGGTGATGGAGCTTCTGGATCAGATTTTTGCCCTCCTGGGGGAGGAATGCATTTCGCTGAAGGAGTTCGGGGAGATTCTGGAGGCGGGCTTCGGAGAGATACAGGTGGGCACTATCCCGCAGAATGTGGACAGGGTGCTGGTGGGGGATATGGAGCGGACCAGACTCAGCCAGGTGAAGGTGCTTTTCTTCCTGGGAGTGAATGACGGAAATATTCCAAAGACTGCTTCCAGGGGCGGTATCATCTCGGATATGGACAGGGAGTTTCTGCGGGAGTCCGAGCTGGAGCTGGCTCCAAGCCCCAGGCAGCAGATGTATATACAGCGTTTCTATCTCTATCTGAATCTGACGAAGC
>CANDMH010000044.1 GCA_947385785.1 uncultured Lachnospiraceae bacterium | reverse complement strand
GCTCATTTTGTGTGCATCATGTTGCTGTGAGCGGCGAAGCCGTGAACAGTAACAGTGGAAGGTGATGTCCGGGACAACGGAAATTATTGACAGGAATTTTACATTTTGATATGATATATAACGTGGTGAAGTATTTGCCACCGGCATATGTTTTTCGGCCGTGAGTATGGAAGTCAGTTCCTGTAAGGAGGCAGAGACTTTGGAAGAGAAGGAAATATCACAGGCCGTTATCGGGCGTCTTCCCAGGTACTTCCGATATCTGGGCGAGCTGAAGGACCAGGGAGTGGAACGGGTATCTTCTCAGGACTTAAGCGGGCTGATGAAGGTAACGGCGTCACAGATCCGGCAGGATTTTAATAATTTCGGCGGCTTCGGACAGCAGGGATACGGTTATAATGTAGAGTATCTGTACAACGAAATAGGCAAGATACTCGGTTTGGACAGACAGCACCATTTTATCATCGTGGGTGCCGGGAATCTGGGCCGCGCGCTTGGAAATTATCTGAATTTCGAGAGGCGGGGCTTTATTTTCCGTGGAATATTTGACTGTAATCCCGAGCTGGTGGGGATGAAGGTTCGGGATGTCAGCGTGATGCCCATGGAAGAGATGGAGCGCTTCGTCAGAGAAAACAATATCGATATCGCTGTTCTGACGATACCGAAAACCGGAGCCGTCCCCGTTGCGGAGAAGCTGGTGCGGAACGGAATTCGTGCCATCTGGAATTTTGCCCATGTGGATTTGAATGTTCCGGAGGGGATTCAGGTGGAGAATGTCCATCTCTCGGACAGTCTGATGAAATTATCTTATAATATACGCAGGGGACAGAAGCCGGAGGAATACGAGGATGGCGGAACTTAAAACACCATTCCCTACAGCAATCTCTGTGATGAAATTTCTGCCGCCGGGTTGGCCTGCAGCAGGGCGTTCCGGCGGCGGGGGCTGATTTGACGGGAGGTGTATACATAATGAGCAGAATTGAAGAAAATCAGCAGCGGACCTTTTCAGAGGCCCTTGAGGGGAAAAAAATTCCCATTCTCACGCTGGACAACAAGTGGTATCATCTCTTCACGCAGGAGAAGAGGCAGGAGGTTTCCGAGCTGGAGCAGCAGCTGAATACCCTGTTGAAGCAGCAGGGCAGACTCAACAACGAGATCAAGGACATTAAACGCTTAAAGAAAAACCTGATGAGTGAGATTGTGTCTTTGATGGATGAGGCAGGTCAGGAGGAAGAGTCGGAAAATGTACGGAAGATCGATCAGAACCGTACGAAAGTGGAGGAGTGCAACGGGCTGCTGGAGAGCCGCCAGGACGAGCTGCTGGACCTGCCGAAGCAGATCGATCAGGCAAATTTCCGGCTGATGCTGGCCACCATGGAGAGCTGCTATGACACCATGAAGGAAAATGCGGAGGAAATTCAGGAAATAGCGCAGTGGGTTTCTGAGATACGTGTGGAACTGAAAAAAAAGCTGATCAGGAAGCAGGAAATGGAACAGTGCAATCATGCCATTTATTCTTATATGCATGACGTGTTCGGAGCGGAAGTGATCGATATATTTGATCTGCAGTATAATCCGGAGGAACAGCATCCGACATGAAATATCTGGTATCTGCGTCCGAGATGAGACGCTATGATAGCAATACAATAGAAAAGATTGGGATTCCGGCCTGCGTCCTTATGGAGCGGGCCGCTCTGGCGGCTGTGGAAGCGGCGGAAGCGCATTGTGCCGGGCTGAAAGGCAGAAAATCCGTTTTAATCATGGCCGGCGTGGGCAACAATGGCGGGGACGGGCTGGCTGCTGCCAGACTTTTGTCCGAAAAAGGATATGCGGTGGAAGTCTGGTGCATGGGAAATCCGGAAAAAGCTTCCGGACAGTGGAAACAACAGCGGGCGATTCTGGAAAATTATCCGGTGGAATTTTCACAGCGCCCCGCAATGCCCAGGTATACGGTGCTGATAGACGCCCTTTTCGGCGTGGGGCTCTCCCGGGAGCTGTCGGGGGAGTACGGGGAGGCCGTAGGGATTTTCAATTGTCTGGAGGGCTGGAAGCTTGCCCTGGATCTGCCCAGCGGCATTGACTCCGACACGGGGAAGGTCCGGGGATGGGCGGTAAAGGCAGATAAGACGGTTACCTTCGGCTTCTGCAAAAAGGGCCTGATGCTCTATCCGGGATACGAATATGCAGGGGAGATTGTCACGGTCGACATCGGGATTTCAGAGAGATGCTTTCTGGGAGAGGCGCCTGATATATACGCATATGACGAGGAGCCAGGGGCGCTGATGCCGAAGCGGGACAGCGGCGGAAACAAGGGAACCTTCGGAAAGGTGCTGCTGGCGGCGGGGAGCATGAACATGGCCGGCGCGGCGGTACTGGCGGCAAGAGCGGCCTACCGGGCCGGAGCCGGTATGGTAAAGGTCGTCACTGCCGCGGAAAACAGAACGATTGTGCAGCAGGCAGTGCCGGAAGCATTGTTCGGCACATGGGAATGTCTGGCGCAGGATATGGAATGGGCGGACGTCATTGCGGTGGGCCCGGGCCTGGGGAAAGGCGATACAGCCGGACGTGTTCTGGAACAGGTGATCCGGGAAAGCGGGAAGCCGCTGCTGGTGGACGCGGACGGATTGAATCTGCTTTCTGAGAATGCGGAGCTGAAATCGCTTTTGGCAAGGCAGGCAGAGGCGGGCAGGGCGCTTGTACTGACGCCCCATGTGGGAGAGCTGGCAAGGCTTACCGGGAAGACGGTGGCCGAATGCAAAGAGGATTTGCCGGGAACCGGAAGAGGACTGGCGGAGTTATTTCACGGGGTGGTTGCGGCGAAGGATGCCAGAACGTTTATCTGCGGGGAGAACCATGCTTTCTGCATGAATCTGAGCGGAAACTGCGGCATGGCAACTGCGGGAAGCGGGGACGTGCTGGCAGGCATGATTGCGGCGCTGCTGGCGCAGGGAATGGAAGCCTTTGAGGCGGCGGCCGTGGGGGCATATATCCACGGGATGGCCGGCGACAGGGTATCGGCAGAAAAGGGACCATACGCCTGCATGGCATGGGATATAGCCGAGGCGGCGGGAGGCTGATATAAACGCATTTACGGACAACAGAATCATGGCACATTTCTGAAATTCAGTCATATAATACATCAGGAGCCTTTTGAGATGTTCAGGCCTGTCCCTCTTTTCCGGCGGAAAAACCGGGGACTCAAATGAATAACTCTCTCAAAACTGGTAAAACTATCCTACAAATAACATTTTTGTGGAATGGATTTGGAGGCAAAATGAGAAGAGGAGATGTATATTATGCGGATCTCAGACCGGTGGTCGGATCGGAACAGGGCGGCATCAGGCCGGTATTGATCATTCAGAATGATGTTGGCAACAAGCACAGTCCCACAGTAATCTGTGCCGCGATTACTTCCAGAATGAATAAAGCGAAGCTGCCTACGCATATCGAGTTAAATGCCACGATGTATGACATGGATAAGGACTCCGTAGTTCTGCTGGAGCAGCTTAGGACCATTGACAAAAAGCGCCTGAAAGACAAGGTATGCCACCTGGACGGCGATATCATGCGGAGAGTGAACAGAGCATTGATGGTCAGCCTGGAGCTGGATACATAAAATGTATCCTTCAGCCCCTTCTTGACGAACGGGACGGGAAATGGTATATTTATGGAGTATTATAGAAAGGAATTTGGAGGAAAGAAACAAAATGGACGACGATGGGCCTACTGCCAGTATTATCTGCTTTGCAGCGCTGCTTTTGATCGACATGTTTTTCTATGGTTTCGGAGCTGCCATTGCCGCTCTGAATGAGAAAGAGGTGGAAAGGAGGGCCGAGGAAGACGGGGACAGGAAATCCATCCGGTTGAAAAAGATCATCAGCAATCCTGCAGAATATGAAGATACCGTGCAGCTGATCACGATTCTGATCAATATCGTGATCGGGGCGGTGCATCTGGGACTGCTGCTGCGTAATCTTTCCAGAGGGTTACGGATTGTGGCGGAGCATCAGCTGAAGCTGGAAGCGGTGCCGGGGGAAGTCATAGCGGTGCTGGCGGCGGTACTTTCCACGCTGCTTCTTTTATACATAACACTTACCATAGGAGTCCTGCTTCCGAAGACGGTTGCAGCCAGAGCGCCTGAAAAATGGGCGTATCTCTGTATTACTCCCGTTTACGTTCTGATGAAGGCGCTGACGCCCTTTACAGGGCTGGTCAGGGTTACCGCGAAGGGAATCCTGAGAATATTCGGCATTCACGGGAATGCCGGTGAGACGGATGTAACAGAAGAAGAGATCATCAATATGGTAAACGAAGGCCATGAGCAGGGAGTTATCCAGGCCAGCGAGGCGGAGATGATTTCCAATATCTTTGAGTTCGGTGACAAGGAAGCTCAGGATATCATGACCAACAGAAAGAGCATAGTAGCCATTGACGCGGATATGACGCTGAAGGATGCCATTACCTTTATGATGGAGGGAAATAACAGCCGCTATCCTGTCTATGAGGAAAATATCGACCATATCATCGGTATCCTGCATCTGAAGGACGCTCTGCGTTATCATGCGGATGAGGGGAATTACGGTACGCCTCTTAAGAATCTGGAAGGTCTGATGCGGGAGCCTGTATTTATTCCGCGTACCAGGAATATTGACGAGCTGTTTCGGGAGATGCAGGCCGGGAAGCAGCAGATGGTACTGGTTGTGGACGAATACGGACAGACAGACGGTCTGGTGGCCATGGAGGATATTCTGGAGGAAATTGTCGGCAATATCCTGGACGAGTATGATGAAATCAGCGAGCATATAGAGGAGAAGGGGAATGACGAATATGTCATGGAGGGCATGACACCCCTGGAGGAGCTGGAAGAGCGCTTCGGAATTTCTTTTGAGGATGAGACCTTCGAGACGCTGAACGGTTTTCTGATTTCCAGGCTGGACAGGATACCGGAGCCGGATGAACAGTTTGACGTGGATTACGGCGGTTATAATTTCAAAATACTGGCAGTGGAAAATAAAATGATTCAGAGTGTGCTGGTTACCAAGCTGCCCGAGACGGAATCGGCACTTGAATGTGAAGATAAAAAGTGATATGATGAAATCCGGTTGTTTTCAGGAAAACTGCGGAGGACAGAAATAAACAGAGAGAAAAAGGAGAAAATGTATGTCAGGACATTCAAAATTTGCCAATATCAAGCATAAAAAGGAAAAGAACGATGCGGCAAAGGGCAAGATTTTCACGATTATAGGAAGAGAATTAGCCGTGGCAGTGAAAGAAGGCGGCCCGGATCCCAATAATAACTTTAAGCTGGCCACTGTTGTAGCCAAGGCGAAAGCCAACAACATGCCCAATGATACCATTGAGAGGGGCATCAAGAAGGCTGCCGGGGATGTGGGCAATGTCAACTATGAGTATGTGACCTACGAGGGCTATGGCCCCAACGGAATCGCGATTATTGTGGATGCGCTTACCGACAATAAGAACCGTACGGCCGCCAATGTGAGAAGCGCCTTTACCAAGGGGCAGGGCAACATCGGGACGCCGGGCTGTGTCTCCTTTATGTTCGACAAAAAAGGCCAGATTATCATAGACCGGGAGGAGTGTGAGATAGAGGCGGATGACCTGATGATGACGGCGCTGGATGCGGGAGCGGAGGATTTTAACGAGGAAGAAGACAGCTATGAGGTATTGACGGATCCCGACAGCTTTGAGGAAGTCCGCAAAGCGCTTGAGGATGCGGGAATTCCCATGATGAGTGCGGAGGTCACCATGATTCCGCAGAATTATGTGGAGCTGACCGATGAGACTGCTGTTAAGAATCTTCAGAGGACACTGGATCTGCTGGATGACGATGATGATGTACAGGCAGTCTATCACAACTGGGATGAGGCATAAACAGACGCTTCCGGCAGATTGTATGGAAACTGCAGAAAGGGATGTTTTATGGACAGACTGGCAATCGTGGTTCCCTGTTATAATGAAGAGGAAGTATTGAAGCTTGCTTCAGAGGCTCTGCGCAGGGTTCTGGAGGATCTGGTTCAGAAGGGGAAGATAGCAGCCGACAGCTTTATTCTGTTTGTCAATGACGGCAGCAAAGATCGTACCTGGGAGCTGATTGAGGAGGAGCACAGGGCTTATCCCGGGCAGGTGAGCGGCGTGAAGCTGGCGGGCAATGTGGGGCATCAGTTTGCCCTGACGGCCGGACTGCTCACCGCCATGGAGCGATGTGATGTGACCATTTCCATTGACGCGGATCTGCAGGATGATGTGGACGTCATTGAGGAAATGATTGATAAATTTCATGGGGGGAATGATATTGTATACGGTGTGAGGAAGGAAAGGAAGACAGATACCTTTTTCAAGCGTACCACGGCACAGGCTTTCTATAAGCTGATGGGGCTCATGGGGGTAAAAACCGTATATAATCATGCGGATTTCCGTCTTATGTCCAGGCGTGCGGTAGAGGAATTTTCAAAATACAGGGAGACCAATCTGTTCCTGCGGGGAATGATGCCTCTGATCGGATATCAGACAGACTGCGTCTATTATGACAGGAAAGAGCGTGCGGCGGGGGAATCCAAGTATCCGCTGAAAAAAATGTTGGCGCTGGCATTTAACGGCATTTCTTCCTTTAGTGTGAAGCCGATCAGCATGATATTGGGCATGGGGCTTTTCATTATTATCGCTTCTCTTCTGGCGCTGGTTTATGCGTTGATTTCCTATTGTACCGGCCATGTGGTTCCGGGATGGACGTCGCTGATTCTGTCTATCTGGTTTCTGGGCGGCCTGCAGCTGCTGGCCATAGGCATGGTGGGACAGTATATCGGGAAGATTTACATTGAGGTGAAGCAGAGACCGCGCTATAATATTGAGAAGATACTCTGCAGCGCGGAACCGATTCCCGCCAGGGAGTAAGGAACTGTCCAGAAATAACTTGTGCAAATACAGGCAAGTTTTAGGCATGGTTCCTGGGGCTGCGTGAGTCAAAGCGCACAAGTTATTTCACGACAGTTCCTGAGGCGAAAGAGGAATAGACAGGGAACAGGCTTAGGCGCCAGAGAGACCGGGAAGGCTGACATGAGTTGGAAGAAAAATACACTTAGTTATCTGATGTGGATGATATATACGCTTATCACCGGCACTGCCCTGGTCAGCCTGGGAAGTATGCTGTGTGTGGATGCGGGCATTGCGGCCTGGTGGGGGATTCTGGCTGCCGCGCTGTATATGGGCATTGTGGGAGGAATCGTTTTTCTGCTGCAAAAAACTGCCCCTTCACGCCTTAAGTTTGCGGAGAAGAATCACGTTCTGCTTCTGGCTGCGGAGTCTGTCCTGGCGACCGGTCTTCTGATGCTTGGGATCTCTCTGCGCATATCGGGTATGGAGGAAG
The DNA here is from genome assembly GCA_947385785.1 of uncultured Lachnospiraceae bacterium. Classification (GTDB taxonomy): domain Bacteria; phylum Bacillota; class Clostridia; order Lachnospirales; family Lachnospiraceae; genus Acetatifactor. Next base: position 13,281 of record CANDMH010000044.1, on the reverse strand, counting down.
CACTGGGAGAGGCACTGGGAACTTCCGTGTATTTTGAGATGGCCGAGGTGGCAGTGGGACGGCAGGTTCCTCAGGCAGTGCATGGGGCCGTGTATTTTTATCTCCAGCTGCTGCACGGCACATTCCTCCTGCTGGGAAATCAGTATATGGCGGGAATATGGCTGCAGGCCGGTCTGCAGCTTGCAGCTTTTCTGGTATTCTATTTTGTTGTGAGAAAGCTTGCAGGAACACTGGCCGCACTGGTCACCTTCTTTTTCTGCATGTGTTCCCCGTATATCATCGGGCGTGGGCTTGTGCTGTCGCCGGGGATGCTGTATTTTCTGCTGCTGGTAATTGCGGCAGCGCTGGTTTTGCGGGTTTCCGGCAGGAAGTTGAGTGTTCCGGCCATGATTTTTGTCGGGTTTGCGGCTGCCGTATGCTGCTATGTGGATATAAACGGCGGTCTTGTGCTGGTTCTGGCCGCTGCGATTGTTTTTTCAGATCAGGCAGGGAAAGCGGCGGAGGCGAAACGGATGATTGCCCTGGGGTTCTGTCTGCTTTCGGCTGTTCTCGGGCTGTTGTTTCTGTTTGGAGCGGATGCCTTTTTAACCGGAAAAAATTTCTGGAAGGTAGCCGGGGCATGGATTGAGTTGTACCGGCCGGAAGGGTTCCGGCTGCCATATGTGCTGGAAAGTACCGGCGCGTCCTGGGAAGCTTTAGTCGTATTCGGATTGATGGCTTTCGGTATCTTCGGCTTCTGGTATGACAGAAAGCGGGACTGGCATCTGCCTTATACGGCTGCCGCATGTATCATTACAATGGGCTGCTGCTTCGGAATCTATACGGAGGAACTGCCCGGCTTTTATGCTTTATATCTGATGTTTGCCATGCTGGCGGGGGTCAGTATGGAGCAGTGTATCTGCAGGAAGGGACTGCCTGCGGATGTTCCGGATTACCCGGCAGAAAATCAGGAGGAAGCAGCGTGGGACGGTTCCCGAAACGTTTCCACGACACTCGCCGAAGAGGGGCAGCGCTCCGATTACCATGTGGAATCTGATGAGGGACGGCCTTCCGATTTCCGCGCGGAATCTGAAGTGCGGCAGCGTTCTGATCGTTCTGCGAAATCTGAAAAGGAAGAGCGTTCCGATCACTCTGTGGAATCTGAGGTAAGGCGGCGTTCCGACCGCTCTGCGGAATTCGAGGCAGGACAGCGTTTCGATCGCTCGGCGGAATCCGAGGTGAGGCAGGGTTCCGAACGTTCCGTAGAATCTGAGAAGGGGCAGCGTTCTGATCGCTCGGCGGAATCCGAGGGGGAAGAAGAAAAGAAAGTCCGCTATCTGGAAAATCCGCTTCCTCTGCCGAAAAAGCATGTGAAACGGGTGCTGGATTACTCGATTCAGGTTTCCGGAGAGGATGATTTCGATTTTCCGGTGGGCGAAAACGATGATTTTGATGTATAAAAAGGTGTAAAAATAAAAATTTGGGATATGCTATCAGGGAGTGCAGATGCAGGAAGTGCGGAGCGCGCCCTGTTTTTTTGCGTAAAAAGGACATCGGTGGAGGACATTTCCGAATTTTATACTCATGGTCGGAAACATTTGCCCATGTAAATGAATTACGGGCGAGTGCATCAACTGCAGAACAGAAAATCGGAAAAGAAATGTGCTCGCAGGTATGTATAAAGGAGAACAATATGTCTGAGCAGAAAGGTGAGAAAAAGATTGAGAAGGAAGAACATCAGGATGAGCGGATTGAGCAGACAGGCCAGGTTACACTGGACGAGAGCAGCAGGCTGGGAAATATTCACCTGATATCCATTATCGGGGAGATTGAAGGACATGAAAATCTGTCAAACAATTCCAAGACTACAAAGTACGAGCATATTTTACCCAGTCTGGCGGCCATTGAAGACAGTAAGGACATACAGGGAGTCCTGGTGCTCCTGAATACCATGGGCGGGGATGTGGAGGCGGGACTGGCAATTGCGGAGATGCTTTCTTCTCTGAGCAAGCCCACAGTATCGCTGGTGCTGGGAGGAAGCCATTCCATAGGTGTTCCGATTGCGGTGAGTACGGATTACTCCTATATTGTGCCTACCGGTACCATGGTAATCCACCCGGTGCGCATGAGCGGTATGGTGATAGGAGTGCCGCAGACCTTTGATTATTTCAAGCAGATTCAGGACCGGATTACGGGATTTGTATGCAGCCACTGCAGCATTGACAAGCATACGCTGGAGGAACTGATGATGGAGACCGGCGTTCTGACGAAGGATGTAGGTACCATACTGGTGGGGGAGGAAGCGGTGAAGCGCGGCATTATTGACGAGGTGGGGGGAATCGACAGGGCGATTGCAAAGCTCCATTCCATGATAAGCGCAAACGCGTCAGGGCAGGATTGCTTTGACAACGGTTCCGGGTGTTCTCAGGCATGAGAACATGAGAAAATATTAGGTGACAATTCCGGCCAAAGATGATATAATTGTAAAATCGCTGGGAGGAGAAATTGAAAATCTGCAATAAGTGAGGTCGATGAGATGGCTGCTTCCAATGGAAGAAAAACATCATCTTCAAACAGAAAAAATAAAAAAAGCACGTCTGCGAAAGCTTCCGGCAGAAGGCGGAGCAACAGTGCGGCAGCGCAGGAAAGCGCCCTCTTCCACGAGATTGGACTGATTGTACTGTTTGCCGTCATGGTATTTTTCTTCTGCTGTAATCTCGGTGTGACAGGTCCCGTGGGGGATGCCGTCAGCGGCGTCCTTTTCGGTGTATTCGGACTGACCGCGTATGTGCTTCCAGTACTGCTGTTCCTTGCCGTGGCATTCTGGTTTGCGAATACCGGCAATCCCAGTGCGGTGAGAAAACTGGCCGCCGGAGCCGTTCTCTTTCTGATGGCGGGGATAGTGTGCGACCTGACAGCAAAAGGCGCAGCCGGTATGACGGAATACAGTGCCGCGGCATTGTATGAGAGCAGTCGGGAGAAGAAGGGCGGAGGCGGTGTCCTGGGCGGAAGCGTCAGCTATTTTTTACAGGGGTATCTGGAGACCATAGGAACGGTTCTGGTAGTCCTGCTTTGCACTGTAGTCAGCCTGATTCTGTTGACGGAAAAATCTCTGTTGGACAGTGTCCGGCGTGGGGGAAGCCGGGTGCGCGAGCTGTCCAGGGAGGATGCGGAGAGACGAAGGGAAATGGCGCAGACCAGACGCAGTGATCAGGAAGAACGAAGTCAGAGGCGCCGGGAAATGGCACAGGAGCGCCGAATGGAACAGGAAGAGAACCGGATGCGGCGCAGGGAGGAAGAGCGCTCCCGCCGTCAGGCCCAGGAGGAGCAGCGGGAACAGAAAGCCGCGCAGCGGCGTCTGAAAGCGGAAGAGAAGGAAAACGAGAAGATACTTCACAGAAGGGACGGACGGCAGTCCGGTGTCTCGCTTGATAAGGCTTTGCTGCGTCCTGAGACTGCGGCGCGGCGCAATGATATGCACGAAATCATTCTGGCGGAGGAGGAGCTGGAACCGGTGCTGATACAGGCGGAAGGCGCAGAAGACGCGGCAGCTTCCGGAGAGCGGACGGCAAACCGGACGGCAAACCGGACGGCAAACGCCGGAGCCGGAACGATACGTCTCCATGATGTGAAGAAAGAGGTGGCTGGAAGCAGGGAAGAAAAGACACTGCCTGCCGGAGAGGGAATGCCTGTGAATGGGTCTGAATCCGGGGAAGCGCGGCCGCCTGAGATACGGATACATAGAGCGCAGTCCGAAATTTACAGGGCGGAATCCGATGAGGCCGCAATGCCGGGGCCGGAACCCGTGGGCAGGGAAAAGGACTGCGAAGCACAGGCGGAATATACCGCCAGGCTGCGCGCGATGCAGAGAAAGACTGCGGAGCCTGTTCTTGATTTGTCGCAGCCCGGAGATGGAATTTTTGCCGGGGAAGAAGACGCAGACCTGTCCGCCGAACATGTCCGGGACGCAGAAACGGCAGAAAACGAAACTGTGTGGGAAGCAAATGTGCATGAGGACTCTGCGTATGTTCCGAAAATGGATGATATGCCCGGGGATAACCGGAGTGTGGAGCCGGATGGTATAAACGGTCCAGGATTTGGCAGGGAACAGTCAGCTGAAGAGGATGCCGGAGGGCAGGCAGGACAGAGAGACACCCGGATGCCGGAGTATGGTTCCGAAGCGGGGCCTGTCAGAGAACCCGGTCAGGAGCGGGAAAGCGGAACAGACACCCGGTCCGGTTCCGGTATGCGGCCGATGATGGAAGCAGACACCCGGTCCGGTTCCGGAATGCGGCTGGTGACGGAAGCAGGCGGCGCGGGACAGGCAGGTCCTGGACAGAGAACGATTCCGGATACAAGGCCCGTCGCGGTTCTGCCGGGAAATGCGGCTTCTTCCGTGCAGGGGAATCGGGTACAGCCTGAAATCGTGGCGCCGAAAAAATACATGTTTCCCCCGGTTTCTCTCCTGCAGAAGGGGAAGGCCGCAACAGGAGATTCCGAGCGTGAGCTGAGGGAGACGGCAATGCACCTTCAGCAGACGCTCAGCACCTTCGGCGTCAAGGTGACGATTACGGATATCAGTCAGGGTCCCAGCGTGACCCGTTATGAGCTCCAGCCGGAGCAGGGGGTAAAGGTATCCAAAATCGTTGGTCTCACGGATGATATCAAGTTAAACCTGGCGGCCATGGACATCCGAATCGAAGCTCCCATTCCCGGGAAAGCGGCGATTGGAATTGAAGTGCCCAATAAAGAAACCATGCCGGTGGGGCTGCGGGAGCTGCTGGAAAGCAAAGAATTCAGTGAATTTCAGTCCAATCTTGCCTTTGCCGTAGGGAAGGACATCGCGGGCAGGGTGGTGGTATCGGATATCGCAAAAATGCCCCATATGCTCATCGCCGGTGCCACAGGTTCCGGCAAATCGGTATGTATCAATACATTGATTATGAGTATTCTTTATAAAGCACATCCGGACGATGTGAAGCTGATCATGGTGGATCCGAAGGTGGTCGAACTGAGCATTTACAATGGCATCCCCCATCTGCTGATTCCTGTGGTAACAGATCCGAAGAAGGCCTCAGCAGCGCTTAACTGGGGTGTGTCGGAGATGGACGACAGATATCGGAAATTTGCGGAATACGGCGCCAGGAATCTGAAGGAATACAACAGGAAGGTAGAAGCGCAGCAGAAAAGGGGAGATGCCAATGCGCCGAAGAAGCTGCCCCAGATCGTCATAATTGTAGACGAGCTGGCAGATCTGATGATGGTGTGTCCGGGGGAAGTAGAGGCGTCTATCTGCCGCCTGGCACAGCTGGCCCGTGCCTGCGGTATCCATCTGGTCATTGCCACACAGCGTCCCAGCGTGGATGTCATTACCGGCCTGATCAAGGCGAATATGCCCAGCCGTGTGGCTTTTTCGGTCTCCAGCGGAGTGGATTCCCGAACCATACTGGATATGGTGGGCGCGGAGAAGCTGTTGGGAAAGGGCGATATGCTCTTTTATCCTCAGGGGTATCCAAAGCCTGCCCGCGTACAGGGCGCATTTGTGTCTGATCAGGAGGTCTCGGATGTGGTTGATTTTCTGAAGAACCAGGCGCTGGGGAATACCTATGAGACAGAGATAGAGGCAAAGATCGCAAATATGGGAACCGGCGCCGGAGAGAGCGAGAAAGCTGCCGGCGGCAGTTCCGTGGACGAATTGTTTGAAAAGGCAGGCCGTCTTATCATAGACAAGGATAAGGCTTCCATCGGTATGCTGCAGAGGGCGCTTCAGATCGGTTTCAACAGAGCGGCAAGAATCATGGATCAGCTCTGCCAGTATGGTGTGGTGGGAGAAGAAGAGGGGACAAAGCCCAGAAAGATACTGATGAGTCCCGAACAGTTTGAACAGTTGCTGGAGGAAGTGGCCTGACTCCGCCGTGCATAAGGAAATGTCTGCGGGTTGCAGCAGTTATTTGCAGACGGTTCCGAAACCGCAGGAACATGCGGTCTGGCGTGGGGCCGGCAAAAAAATGAAAAAGGAGAGAACCCATGAAGACGGATTTGGAGATTGCGCAGGAAGCGGTAATGGAGCCCATCGGTGCGGTGGCTGAAAAACTGGGCATTCCGGAAGATGCTCTGGAGCTGTACGGCAGGTACAAGGCAAAGATTTCAGATGAATATCTGAATCGGATAAAGGATCGGCCGGAGGGAAAGCTGATTCTGGTGACGGCGATCAACCCGACTCCGGCAGGAGAGGGGAAGACGACCACCAGTGTAGGGCTGGGACAGGCTTTCGGCAGGCTGGGGAAGAAGGCGGTAGTGGCTTTGCGGGAGCCTTCCCTGGGTCCCTGCTTCGGCATCAAGGGCGGAGCGGCGGGAGGCGGCTATGCCCAGGTGGTCCCCATGGAGGAACTGAATCTCCATTTTACAGGGGATTTTCATGCGGTTACCTCTGCAAACAATCTTCTGGCGGCTTTGCTGGACAATCATATCCAGCAGGGAAATGAACTCCAGATAGACAGCAGGCAGATTGTATGGAAGCGCTGTATGGATATGAATGACAGGGTGCTGCGCAATATTGTGGTGGGACTGGGGAATAAAACGGACGGCTTTGTGCGGGAAGACCATTTTGTCATCACGGTTGCCAGCGAGATTATGGCGATTCTGTGCCTGGCTGAGGATATGAAAGATTTGAAGGAGCGTCTGTCCAGGATTATAGTCGCTTATAACCATGCGGGTGAGCCTGTAACGGCAGGGGATCTGCAGGCGGTTGGAGCCATGGCGGCTCTGTTGAAGGATGCCATGAAGCCCAATCTGATTCAGACACTGGAGCACACTCCGGTGATCGTGCACGGAGGTCCCTTTGCGAATATAGCACATGGCTGTAATTCTGTCAGAGCCACACGGGCGGCTTTGAAGATGGCGGATTACTGTATTACGGAAGCGGGATTCGGCGCGGACCTGGGGGCAGAGAAATTCTTCGACATCAAATGCAGGATGGCCGGATTGAAGCCGGATGCCGCGGTACTTGTTGCAACCATCCGCGCTTTGAAGTATAATGGAGGTGTGGCAAAGGCTGAGTTGGGGACAGAAAATCTGGAGGCCCTGGAGCGCGGCATTGTAAATCTGGAGAAGCACATTGAAAACCTGCAAAAATACGGTGTGCCTGTGATCGTGACATTGAATTCCTTTGTCAGTGATACGGAGGCTGAAATCCGTTTTGTGCGGGAGTTCTGTGAGAGCAGGCAGTGTGAATTCGCGCTGTCCGAGGTATGGGCAAAGGGCGGTGAAGGCGGCATAAAACTGGCCGAAAAGGTGCTGGCCGTCCTGGAGCGGACAGAAAGCCGTTTCAGGGTTCTCTATGAGGATTCTATGCCGCTGACGGATAAAATCCGCACCGTGGCGGCAGAAATATACGGAGCCGGCACAGTCACGTTCACGGCGGCGGCGAAAAGGCAGCTGAAGCAGCTGACAGAACTGGGGTTCGGGCATCTGCCGGTGTGTATGGCGAAGAATCAGTATTCCCTGTCGGACGATCCCAAACGCCTGGGGCGGCCCCGGGATTTCGAGCTTACCGTGAGAGAAGCATATGTGTCGGCAGGCGCAGGCTTCGTGGTAGCATTAACCGGAGATGTGGTAACAATGCCGGGATTGTCCGGAAAACCTTCTGCTTATGGAATCGATGTGAATGACAATGGTGTAATTACGGGTTTATTTTAAAGAGGTAATGGGAATATGAAATGCCCTAATTGTGGATATGAAATGCCAGAGGGCGTCCTGTATTGCGAACATTGTGGTGAGGATATTCACATAGTGCCTGATTTCGAGCCTGAACTGGAACGGAATCTGGAAGAAACCATGGAAGAGACAATCAGCAATGTCCTGGAGGAGCTTCATGAAGGCATAACCGGAGGATCGGAAGATAAGGCGGAAGAAAATCCGGAGGATGAAGAGGAGGAACCCGTACATAAAAAAAGGATCTGGCCGAAAGTGGTGCTGATATTTGCGGTTTTGCTTCTGGCCGGTACCGGAGCTGCGGCATGGTATATCCATGGCTATTATTCGGAAGAGTATCAGGTGGACAGGGCGTCATTCTATGTCTCACAGGGAAAATATGACGAGGCGATATCCTGCTACAATCGGGCGCTGGAACTTGACGAAGAGAATATCGAGCTCCTTTTCAGCCTGTCCGACGTATATTATCTGAAAAATAATAAAATAGAATACGAGTATCTGCTGCGGGAAATCGTCAGAAGCGAGCATGCGACCGCGGAACAGTTAAACGGTGCGTTCGGAAAGCTGGTGGCAATATACCGGGAGCGGGGCGATTATCAGACAATTAACGATCTTCTTCTGGCCAGCGATGATGCCGCATTGCTTTCCGCATACGGAAATTATATTGCGAAGGTTCCTGAGTTCAGCGTTAATGAGGGGTATTATACCGGTATACAGCCGCTGAAGCTGACAGCCGTCGGATCCGGCAAAATATATTATACGCTGGACGGAAGTGAACCTACGGAGGAAAGCAGCCAGTATACGGCGCCCATTATCCTGGAAAACGGGGATTATACGGTAAAGGCGTTCTTTGTGAACGAGCGGGGAATCGCCAGCGAGGTGGTATCCAGGGAATATCATATAGAAAATAAGGAAATCCTGCCGCCGGAGGTCAGCGCTATCAGCGGGGAGTATAATTTTCCGATGAACATAGAGATTACCAGTGACAATGAAGATGTGTATTATACCACAGACGGCAGTGATCCTACCTATGCGTCCACTGCTTATACCGGCCCCATTCCCATGCCGTTGGGAAAATCTCATTTTAAATTTGCCAGGATTGTGGAGGGTGTGACTGGTACCATTGCGGAAAGAAACTATCGGCTTGTCATGAATACGGATTATACGCCGGAAGAGGCCGTCACAGCCGTTACGGAATATTCTCTGACTGTTGGGAAGATATATGACATGGAGGGACATTTCGACGATACCGGGGACTCTTATCTGTACGAATATCTATATGTGACAAATATTCAGAAAGTTGACGACTTCTATGTAATCGTTGAGGTTTACAGGAGCGTCGACGGAAATATGACGAGAACCGGTAATAATTTTGCGGTAAACGCATATACGGGAGAACTTTTTAAGCTTCAGAGGGATGATCGGGGCCGATTAAGCCTGATTGATTTGTATGAAAATGAAGATGCCCCTTAAGCGGGGCAGAGAGGTGGATTATGTACAAAATTGTAAAGAAAGAAGAGCTTACCACGAACATTTATCTCATGGATGTGGAAGCGGCAAGAGTAGCGAAGACATGCCAGCCGGGACAGTTTGTCATTGTGCGCACGGATGCGGAGGGAGAGCGGATTCCGCTGACCATCTGTGACTATGACCGGGAGAAGGGAACCGTGACAATCGTTTTCCAGTGCGTGGGCGCTGCAACCCATATGATGGCGGAACTGAAGGAAGGGGATGCCTTCCAGGATTTTGTGGGACCCCTGGGATGCCCTTCGGAGCTGGTGAAAGAAACGCCGGAGGCGCTTCGGAAAAAGAAGATTTTGTTTGTGGCAGGCGGTGTAGGTGCGGCTCCGGTGTATCCTCAGGTGAAGTGGCTCCACGAGAAAGGTGTGAACGCTGACGTGATTGTCGGCAGCAAGACGAAGGACCTGCTGATCCTGGAGAAGGAGATGGAAGCTGTAGCAGGAAATTTATACATAACTACGGATGACGGCTCCTACGGCAGAAGCGGTATGGTAACACAGACCATCAAGGATTTGGTGGCGGAAGGAAAGCAGTACGATGTGTGTATAGCCATCGGTCCCATGATTATGATGAAATTCGTATGTCTCCTTACAAAGGAACTGGGCATTCCCACCGTAGTCAGCCTGAATCCCATTATGGTGGACGGCACGGGCATGTGCGGCGCCTGCCGCGTGACTGTGGGCGGAAAGGTGAAGTTTGCCTGTGTGGACGGACCGGAATTCGACGGTCACGGGGTGAATTTTGACGAGGCCATGAGACGGCAGACACTCTATAAGACAGAGGAAGGCAGGGCGATGCTGAAGCTTCAGGAGGGGGATACCCACCACGGCGGGTGCGGGAACTGCTGATATATAAAGAAATGGGTTGTCGAGGACTGGGAGTTTACTGTAACAGTGCTGAAAGGGAAGGCTGTTGAATGCAGACTGGGATTCGAGGAAGGCGACAGGTTTTGCTGTGAAGTGCCAGTGGGTTTTGCCCGAAGACGATGCCTGTATTGTATACGCTGTGCGAGATTATAAGATGTGGAGGAAATTTCAGCGCGAGAGGTTCTGACAAAGATTATGAAATTGACTTTGGCTGTGCGGACGGGGCTATACAATTTCATCTTGAGGCCAGAAAGTTGACGGAGCCGAAGGATTGATTCCCGGCAGAGCCGAAAGACTTTGCATGAAGCGGCAGGTTGATGAATATACAGATGTGACAATAGTAAGGAAGTGTCGATAACAAATTATTTTTCGACAATTTCCAAAAATTTGGAGGGACGATAATAAATGGATGTTTTAACAAAAATTCCTGTAAGGGAGCAGGACGCGAAAGAGCGCGCTGCCAATTTTGAGGAAGTATGTCTGGGATATAATCAGGAGGAAGCTCAGGCTGAAGCAACCAGATGCATTAACTGTAAAAATGCGCAGTGTGTAAAGGGATGCCCGGTTGCAATTGACATTCCCGGCTTTATCCAGAAGGTGAAGGAAGGCAATATAGAGGAGGCATACCAGGTAATCAGCAGGGACAGTGCGCTTCCTGCGGTCTGCGGGCGGGTATGTCCTCAGGAAACCCAGTGCGAGGGCAGGTGTATCCGTGGCATCAAGGGAGACCCTGTTTCCATTGGCAAGCTGGAGCGCTTTGTGGCTGACTGGGCGAGAGAAAACGGAATCAAGCCTGATGTTTCTGCCGAGAAAAAAGGAAAGAAGGTTGCTGTCATCGGCTCCGGTCCTGCAGGTTTAACCTGTGCCGGGGATCTGGCAAAAATGGGATACGACGTGACCATCTTTGAAGCGCTTCATGAGCCCGGCGGAGTACTGGTATACGGCATTCCGGAGTTCCGTCTTCCGAAAAAGGCCGTTGTGGCCGAGGAAATCGAGAATGTGAAGTCACTGGGCGTGAAGATAGAGACGAACGTGGTAGTGGGTAAGTCGGTTACCATCGATGCGCTGATTCAGGAGGAGGGCTTTGAGGCCGTATTCATCGGTTCCGGAGCCGGCCTGCCCAAGTTTATGGGGATTCCCGGCGAGAATTCCAACGGGGTGTTCTCCGCCAACGAATACCTGACCAGAAGCAATCTGATGAAGGCTTTCGACGGCAATTCCAATACGCCCATCATGCACAGCAAAAAGGTAGCCGTAGTAGGCGGCGGAAATGTTGCCATGGATGCGGCCAGAACCGCCTTGCGTCTGGGCGCGGAAGTACATATCGTATACCGCCGCAGCGAGGAAGAACTCCCTGCCAGAGTGGAGGAAGTCCATCACGCGAAGGAGGAGGGAATCATTTTCGACCTTCTGACCAATCCTACGGAAATCCTGGCTGACGAGAAGGGCTGGGTAACCGGCATGAAGTGCATCAGGATGGAGCTGGGCGAGCCGGATGCTTCCGGGCGCAGACGTCCTGTGGAGATTCCGGGTTCCGAATTTACCATGGAGCTGGATACCGTGATCATGTCTCTGGGAACTTCCCCGAATCCGTTGATTTCTTCTACTACGGAGGGACTGGAGACGAATAAGTGGAAATGTATCGTGGCAGAGGAGTCCAACGGACAGACCAGCAAGGAAGGCGTCTATGCCGGCGGAGACGCCGTGACCGGCGCGGCTACCGTAATCCTGGCCATGGGCGCTGGTAAGGCGGCTGCTAAAGGGATAGACGAATATTTAAGTAATAAGTAAACTCCCAGTGCCCCTGGCCTGCCATGGGCGCTGGTAAGGCTAAAACTTTTGACAATGTAAAGGAATATAACGTGTGAGCGTTTCCAGTTATTTTCCGACAACTCCTAAGTAGACTTCGGGCTGGCTGTCGGAGGCCGGAGCCGAAATGAAACTTGATTTTATAATGCAGGAGATTTCTATGGTAAAACATATCGTATTATGGGATTTTGCGGAAGGTCTTTCCAGAGATGAGAAAAAAGAGGCGGCGAAAAAGATGGCATCCCTGTTGGAGCCAATCAGAGAACTGGTACCCGGCGCGGTGGAAATTCAGGTGGTTCAGAATCAGCTTTCTTCCAGCAATCGTGACATTGCATTGATTTCTACATTCGAGACGCTGGATGCACTGATGACATACCAGAATCATCCGGCGCATGTGGAAGCCGGAAAGTATGTCCGGAGCGTCACCTGCAACAGAGCCTGTATGGATTATGAGTTTGCGTCTAAATAGCGTCAGGGTTACTGTTCACCCGGCATGATTCATTGCGGGGAAATGTCTGTAAATTACAGGAACCGCTTGGCGAACCCTGTAATCGAAACAAAATAGCTGTTACAGGTTTATTGCAATTCACAGCATTTTTTCCGGCAGTCCCCGCAAAAAGTGGGCAGTAACATGTCATATGCTTTGTTCTGTGCTGATTCAGAAGAGGAAAGTAGGTAGACAGATATGCCTTGGTGTCCGAAATGCAAAAGCGAGTATAGGGATGGTTTTTCAATTTGTGCCGATTGCGGCAGTGAACTTGTGGATGAGGAAACATTTGCGCGGTTGGAGGCTGAACAGCAGTCTGTGGCCGGGCAAATGGCTGATATGGCAGCAGAATTCGGATTCGTGGAGAATGGAAACGGCTGTTTCGAGACTGAGGGCGGATATTCTGACAGTCCCGATACAGCGTGTGCAGGGTTTAAAATGGACAGCGGCCTGAGCGGAGGCAGGGATGCCAGTACTCCCGAAGCGGGAGCGCAGGAGGAAGGGGCTCCAGTGTCCAGACTGCAGGAAAAGGCTCCAGTGTCCGAACTGCAGGAGGAAAAGGCTCCGGTATCCGGGCTGCAGGAGGAAGAGGCTTCTGTGTCCGGGCCGCAGATGAAAAGCGGTTACAGCTCCCTGTACCGGGACAATGCCGAGCGTGCCAGTGAAAACCGTTCCTCCGCATGGGTTCTGATGGCTGTGGGAGGTCTGGGAATTGTCGTCTTGATCTTGGGAATCACAGGGGTGATTCCGCTGCATTTCAGTAATGCATATCTGTTTTATGGTGTGATGGCTGCCGTGTTTATTCTGTTTCTGGTGGCAGGCATCATATCTATGAAAAATGCCCTGATTTTTGAAAAAAGCGCGGAATCGGAGAATTCCGTCAAAACGGCTCTTCTGGACTGGTGC